>CAMCMT010000001.1 GCA_945875915.1 Synechococcus sp. UW140
GCCCCCTATCGGGTCACGCTCAAGCTGCCCGGCGCCGACCCCTCCGCCCCCGCGGAGGTGGTGACCCGGGCGTTGCGGGCGGCCGGGGTGCCGTTTGAGGTGGAAACGATCGAGCGGATTGGTGCCGGCAGCGATGCCAGCACCAGCAGCCGTCCTGCCGCCCTGCGCGCCACCCCAGCCCCCGCTGTGCGCTGAGTGCCGATGCCCATGCCGAAGCCAGGGCCGACCACGCCGCCCTATCCCCGGGCCCTCAGCCGCCGTCAGGCCCGCCAGATGATGGACACCGCCTACCTGGCGGCCTCCATGGCCCTGCTCTGGGTGGCCCTCTATTACCTGCCGGTAGGCGGCGCCCTGTTCCAACTGGCCCTGCCCCTGCCCCTGGCCCTGCTGCAGCTGCGCCAGGGGGGCCGCTCTGGCGCCGAAGGCCTGCTGGTGGCGGGCCTGCTGCTGATTGCCCTCATGGGGCCGGTCCGGGGGCCCCTGGTGCTCTTCCCCTATGGCTTGCTGGCCCTTTGGTTGGGCTGGGGCTGGTCGCGACGTTGGAGCTGGTGGCTGACCGGCGCAGTGGGCCTGCTGATCGGCGCGGCGGGCTTTCTGGTGCGGGTCCTGGTGCTGTCAGTACTGGTGGGCGAAAACCTCTGGGTGCTGATTACCGCCGCCGCGGCCAACCTGCTCGAGTGGATCAGCACTCTGGTGCCCCTGGTCGGAGCCCCAGACCTGCAACAGGTGCAACTGCTGGCCCTGGGCCTGGTGCTGCTCCAGAACCTGCTGTATGTACTAGCCCTGCATGCGGTGGCCTACTGGATCTTTGCCCGCCTAAAGGCGCCGATTCCCGAACCACCCGAAGCCCTGCGGGCCCTGGTGGCCCTAGACCCCCTTTAGGCGCGGTGCCGGCCGCCCCTCCCCAGCACCTGAGTGGTGATGCCGCCAGCGCCGGGGCCTGGCTGGGCGCCTGCGCCGCCCACTGGCGCCAAACCACGGTGTTGCTGCTGCTGGCCGGCACCGACACCGCCGCCGTGCCGGGCATTTCTGCCGCCGGCGCCACGCCCGAATCACGCCGCTGGACCGCCGCCGCCGATGCCGAACTGCTGCTCCTTGGCCCGGCAGCCGAGCGGCGCCATGCCCTGCCGCCCCTTCCAGCGGGGGTCAGTCCGGCCCTGATTGCCCACGGGGTGGTGAGCGAGCTGGACCTCGATCCCCTGGTGGTGGACCTGGGGGCCGCCGTGGCTCCGGCCGTGCCCCATCTGCAGTTAGGCCAAGCCCCGGCCCGGTGCCTCAGCAGCGGCCAGGCCCTGGAGCCGGCCCGGGTGCGGCAGCTGCTGGCGTTAGGGCAACGCTGGGGCCGGCTCCTGGCCGCCAAGGGCCCCCAGGAGCCCCTGCTGATCGCCGAATGCGTTCCCGGCGGCACAACCACGGCCCAGGCGGTGCTCACCGGCCTGGGCCTGGAGGTGGCGGGCCTGGTGAGCGGCAGCCTGCTGGAACCCGTCCATGCCCTGAAAACCGAACTCGTGGAGCGGGGCCTCAGCGCCGCTGGCCTCCTAGGCCCCGGGGGAATGGGTGGCCCTGACGCCGATCCATTGGCGGTGTTGGCCGCGGTGGGGGATCCGATGCAGGCCCTGGCGGCGGGCCTGGTGTTGGGGGCGGCGGGTACGGGACGACCCGTGCTCCTGGCGGGCGGCAGCCAGATGGCGGCCGTGTGGGCCCTGGCCTTGGCCCTTTGCTCCCCAGCCAGCCGCCCGGCCCTAGCCCGCCAGGTGGCCATCGGCACCACCGCCTGGGTGGCGGCAGAAGCCAGCAGCAATCTGGCCCTGCTGCTGCAGCGCCTGGCTGCCCGCTGGCAGCTAGAGCCCCTGGCCTTCGCCGCCAACCTGCGCTTCCAGCAGTGCCGCTCGGCCCGCCTCCGCGATTACGAGGCGGGCTATGTGAAAGAGGGGGTGGGCGCCGGCGGCTTGGCCCTGCTCTGGGAACTGAGCGGCCGCAGCCCCGCTGCCCTGGCCCAGGCCTGCGACCTGGCCTGCGAACAACTTCTCAGCGGCCCCTAGGGTTTTGCCATGGCCTTGCCCCTGCTCCACCGCCGTCAGCTGCTGCACCTGGGGGGCCTGGCCTGCCTGGCCCTGCTCGGCGGCTGCAGCAACGGCGCCGAGCCCCAATTGCTTTATGCCCCCGGCGAACTCCCGAGCGCCTGGCTAAAGACCCTGCCCAAGCCCTGGCGAGGGCAACCCCAGCCCTCACCGGCTGCAGTGCTGGCGGCCCTGGGCAAACCAGGCATGGGCCTGCTCCAACTCAGCGATGGCTGGGCCTTGGACGCCCGCACCGACCAGCTAGACCCCTTAGGCGCCCCAAACCTGCTCGACCAGCTGGCCCCCTTTGCCGCTGGGCCCAGCCGCCTGTTCCAGGACGAAGGGACGCCGCCTCTGGCCTTCCCCTGGGCCTTCAGTACCTGGGTGCTGGTATTCCGTAACCGAGCTGACCTGGCCCGGCGCCGTCAGGAGGGCTGGACCCTGCTGCTCGAACCCAGCCTGAAGGGCCGGCTGGTGCTTCCCTCCAGCCCGAGGGTGGTGATGGAACTGGTGCTACGCCAGTTGGGGCTTCCCTCAGAAGGGTCCTGGCACGCGGCCGGGCTGGACGATCCCAAATTGCCAGACGCCATCCGGCGCCTGCGCAGCCAGGCCCTGGCCTGCGATGAGGCCAATGGCCTCAACCTGCTTTTAGCCGGGGAAGCCGATGCGGCCGTGCTGCCCGCCCGCAGGGTCCTGCCACTGCTTCGTAGTGACACGCGCCTGCAGGCCCTCTTGCCGGAGAGCGGTTCCCCCTTGATCTGGTCCCTACTGGTGCGGCCGGCCGGCGCGGCGCCCTTGCCCCAGGCCTGGCTAGCTGAAGTCTTGAAGCCGCCCCTACTGAACCGCCTGCTAGCCAAGGGCTGGGTGCCGCCCCTGCCAGCCGAACGCCTAAGTGCGCCCCTTTCCGCCTGGCCCGAGCCCATAGCCCAATTGATGCTGCCGGCGCCTGAAGTGCTCGCGCGTTGCAACAGCCTGGCCCCCTTGAGCGCGCCGAAGCGAATCCAATGGCAAGCGCTCTGGGATCAGGCGGCTCCCAAGGCCCCAAACCAATCAGGCGCCTGATCCCCTCACCAGGGACAGCCAGCCCTAACCCCACAGCCGCCGCTGCGGTGCCGCCGCCAGCCGCCGATGGGTATCGGCCAAGAGCTCGGGGATGGGCAGATTGTGGGGACAGCGCGGCAGGCAAGCGCCACAGGCCTGGCAAGCACTGGCATCGAGCTGCTCCCACCAGTGGCCGGCCCGGCCAATCAGGTTGTAGCGCTCGCTGGCAAAGGCCTCGAGACCATGGCCCACCGCCAGGTTGCGCAGCCGCAGCAGCGCTGGGATGGGCACGGCGTTGGGGCAGGGTAGGCAAGCCTGGCACTGGCCACAGAAGTCGGCGCCTAGGCGTTGCCGGCCCGCCGCCAGCAGCTGGTCGAGGCTGGCCTGCTCCTGGGGGCTGAGGGGGCCATCGGCCCCGGCCAGTTGGCGGGCCCAATCGAGGTCGGAGACACAAGCAGCTCCGAGGGTGAGGCTGGAGAGACCCTGGTCAATCAGGAAGCGGTAGGCCAACTCCAGCGGAGCAAAGGGGTGGCAGTCGGCCACCAGCTGGGGCGGCGGGGCGTAGAGCCGCCCGCCCTTATCGGCCGGCGAAATGGCCAGCACGCCCAGTCCGGCCGCCAGGGCCGCCTGGGCCAGGGGTAGGCGCTGGCGATCAAACAAATGCAGGTGCAGGCTGCAGAAGCCGAAGCGCTCACTAGCCAGGGCCGCCGCGATCAGGTCATTGCTGCCATGGCTGCTGAAGCCCACCTGGCCCACCAACCCTTCGCCCAGGGCCCAGGCGAACAACTCCGCCCCCGCACCGCGCAGGGCCCAATCCAGGTGCTCTGGCGTATTGAGGCCATGGACGGCCAGGTTGTCGAGCTGGGCCAGGCCGAGGCGCTCCAGGCTGGCGCGCAGTTGCTCCTGGCCCTGGGCCAGGTCAGGCCCGGGCAGGATCTTGCTGGTGATCACCAGGCCGGCCCGGCGGGCGGGACTACTGCGCCCTAACTGGCCTAAAACCTGGCCCAGAAACGTTTCGGCAGGCCCGTAGGCCGGGGCCGTTTCGATGTGGTTGATGCCGGCCGCCAGGGCCGCCGCCAGCACGGCCTCCATTTGGTCCGCGCTGCCGAGGGCCCGCATGGTGCCCAGGGTGAACAGGGACACGGCCAGTCCGCGGCCAAAGGGCCGCCGCGCCGCTGCCTGGCCAGGCCAGGGGC
This sequence comes from Synechococcus sp. UW140, assembly GCA_945875915.1. Taxonomy (GTDB): domain Bacteria; phylum Cyanobacteriota; class Cyanobacteriia; order PCC-6307; family Cyanobiaceae; genus BAIKAL-G1. Next base: position 4,298 of record CAMCMT010000001.1, read on the forward strand.
TGACGGGTCCTTCAGGGGCCAGCATCTGGGCGGGGCGGGGACTCACCAGGCTCAGGGCCGGGTTCACCGTCCCCCTGGGCAGGGCTCCCTGCTTCCGTCTCTGGTCCGGCCTCCGGCTCCAGCGGGGCATCCTGGCGGGCCCGGCCCAGGTTACGGATCAGTTCGGCCGGGCTGGTGCCATCCAGGAAGCGGCGGAAATCGGCCTGGTCTTCGGCGTCGGCCTCGGCATCGACGGCGATCGAGGCATCGGCCACCACCTCCTCCAGCATCCAGATGCCACTGCCGGTGCGCAGGGCCAGGGCGATCGCATCACTGGGGCGGGCATCGAGCTCGCTGCTCTCGCCGGTCGCTGTGCTGAGCTTCATCACCGCCCGGAAGGTGCTTGCTTCGATCGTGTTGATCACGACCCGGTCCAGGCTGAGGCCGCCCAGCTCCAGCAGGGACACCATCAGGTCGTGGCTGAGGGGCCGCGGTGGTTTTTGGCCGGTGAGCCCGGCCATGATGTTTTGGGCTTGGGCTTGGTCGATCCAGATCGGCACCTGGCGCCGGCCAGAGGGATCCCGCAGCAGCACGATCGGGCTGCGGCTAGCGGCATCTAGGGCAATTCCGGCAACGCTCATCTCGACCATGGACCTTGCTGGCGAGCCCTCTGCCCGATTATGGCCAGCAGTGGGGGGAAGGGCATGTTTACCGGTCTGGTCCAGGCCGTGGGGCACTTAGGGCGATCGCCGGGCGGGGTGGAGGTGCGAATCGCCGCCGGCGCCGCTCTGGATCCGGCCAGCCTGGCCCTGGGCGACAGTGTCTGCGTCGATGGGGTGTGCCTGACGGTGGCCTCCCTGTTTCACCAGGGGTTCCGCGCCGACGTCAGCGGCGAGACCCTGGCGCGCACCACCCTGGCGGCCAAGGCGGCCCGTCAAGGGGCCGTGAACCTGGAGCCAGCGTTGCGTCTGGCCGATCGGCTCGGCGGCCACCTGGTTAGTGGCCACGTCGATGGCCTAGCGGAGGTCGTAGCGATCGAGCCCCGCGGCGCCTCCTGGCACCTGGCCCTGCGCTGGCAAGAGGCCAGCTACGGCCGCTACATCTGCGAAAAAGCGAGCGTGGCTGTCAATGGCATCAGCCTGACGGTGGCGGGCTGCGAGCCGAACGGCGCCCTGTTCTGGATCGCCGTGATTCCCCACAGTTGGAGCAACAGCACCCTGGCCCACCTGCGGCTGGGGGAACTGGTCAACCTGGAGGCGGATCTGTTGGCCAAATACACCGAACAACTGCTGCGCAGCGGCGGCCCCCGCCCCGGAGCCGCAGCCACCCCAGGGCCAGCGATCACCCCGACCTGGCTAGCGGAGCAGGGTTGGGGCTAAAAGCCCCTGGCCGCCCCATTGGCTACGCCCTTGAGCTCGGGCCCGAGCGGACGGGTCAGGGATCAGGCCACCTCGCCGGCAGTCTCCTGATCGGCTTCTCCAGCCAGGAGGGCGCCGGCGGTAGCGGCATCAATCGGCAGCAGCCAGATTGCACCGGTGTCCTGGTGGATTTCGATGCGGAATTCGGCGCCGGGTTCCAGACCCATGCGCCGGGTATAGGCATGGCCGATCAGCAGGTTGCCATTGCCATGGACTCGGGTGCGGAACTCGGCTTGGCGCCCCTTGATGCCCGATCCGGGCTTGCCGCCGCCACTGGCCTGGGAGGGCAGGGCATAGCCCTTCGCCACCACTAGGGCCCGGTAAAAGCTTTTCTTAAGGAGACGTCCGCTTGGACCCACATAGCCACAGGCTCGCGCAATCTGATCTTCGGGCCGATTGCTAAGCGAGCGGGCCTTTTCGAGCAAGGCCTTGCCTTCGAGCATCGTGCTTCCAGGAACATGCTGGGGTTCAGCCATCAGCCGAGGATCGCGTCAAGTCTTTGGGCGATTCTGCGGCGGCTGCGCTGAAGCGGCAAGTGCATCGAGGCCGCTGAAAGGAAATCGGGATGAATCGCCTCAGAGCAGATAGAGAATTCCGTAGAGCAACACCCAGATCCCATCAACGAAATGCCAGTAGAGCTCTGTGGCCTCCAGCGGAAACAGGTTGGCCCTGGTGACGCGGCCGCCTTCGCGGCTCTGCCACCAGATGATCAGGATCATCAGACCCCCCAGGGTCACGTGCAGGCCATGGAAACCGGTGATCGCGTAAAAGGTGCTGGCGAACAGGTTGTCGGTGAGGCCAAAGGGCAAGCTGAAGTACTCGACCATTTGGCCGCCCAGGAAGGTGAAACCCAGGGCGGCCGTCACCAATAGCCAGTTGCGACAGGCCTGGGTCCGGTCCTGGTGGATCGCCTTAGCGGCCCGATGGAAGGTGAGGCTGCTGAGCAGCAGCAGGATCGTATTGACGGTGGGCAGAACCAGCTCCAGCTCGTAATTGCCCCCTTCAGCCAGGGGATTGACGGCCCGGAAGGTGAGATAGGCGGCGAAAAAACCGGCGAAGGTCATGCCATCGGCCACCAGGAAGGTGGCCAGGCCAAACAGGCGGAAGTCGCCATGGCCTTCCTCGGCCCCATGGCCGGCCTCGGCGTGGTGGCTGACTTCCGCCCCCTGGCTAGCCCCGGCATCAGCAACGGATAGGCCAGCCGCCAGGGCCGGAGACGCAGCACTGGTACTGATGGGGCTTGGGGCGGAGGAGCTGGTCATGGCAGGGGCCTGGAACGGATGGTCAACGAAGCGGGGCTTGGCTTGGGCCCGGGTTCAGGGGGAGCTGGCGCCGACGGCCTGGGGCTGGGGAGCCTCTCCATAGCCGTAGGGATGGGTCACCAGGGGGGCCGGACCCTTCCAGTTCTCCACCGGCGGCGGTGAGCTGGTCAGCCATTCCGGCGTAAGGGCCCGCCAGGGGTTGTCACCGGCCTTCTCGCCAGCAAAGGCGGAATAAATCATGTTGATCAAGAATGGCAGGGTGCTGATTGCCATCAGCAGGGCGCCCACACTGCTGACCTGGTTAACAAAGGTGAACTGGGGGTCGTATTCGGCCACCCGGCGCGGCATGCCGTTGAGCCCGAGCCAGTGCTGGGGAGCAAAGCAGAGGTTGAAACCGATGAAGGTGAGTACGAAATGGAGCCGGCCCAGGGTTTCATTGGCCAAGCGACCCGTGAACTTGGGATACCAGTGGTAGACCGAACCAAAGATCACAAATACCGTGCCGCCGTACACGATGTAGTGGAAGTGGGCGACCACGAAGTAGGTGTCATGCACGTGGATGTCAAAGGGAACCTGGGCCAGGGCCACCCCGGTGATGCCGCCAAACACGAAATTGAAGATGAAGCCGCAGGAGAACAGCATCGCCGAGTTGAGGGCGATCTTTCCTCCCCAGAGGGTCGCCAGCCAGTTGAAGAACTTGATGCCGGTCGGCACGGCAATCAGGGAGGTGGCGATCGTGAAAAACAGGCGCATCCAGGGGGGCGTACCACTGGTGAACATGTGGTGGGCCCAAACCACCAGGCCTAACACCACAATCGCCAGGATCGAATACACCATGGTGATGTAGCCGAACAGGGGCTTGCGGGCATGCACCGGCAGGATCTCGCTGACCAGGCCAAAGGCCGGCAGCACCATGATGTAAACCGCCGGGTGGGAATAGAACCAGAAAAGGTGTTGATACACCACGGCATTTCCGCCCAGGGCCGGATTGAAGAACCCGGTGTGGGCAATGATGTCAAAGCTGAGCAGCACCAGGGTGCCAGCCAATACAGGGGTGGAAAGCACCACCAGGATGCTGGTGCCAAGCAAGGCCCAGCAGAACATCGGCAGTTGCAGCATTTTTAAGCCTGGGCGGCGCAACTTCAGAATCGTGGCTATGAAGTTGATGCCGCCAAGGATCGAGCTACTGCCCAGCAGCAACACGCTGAGGATCCAGATCACCTGGCCCGTGGCCGGGGTGGTGAGACTCAGGGGGGGATAGGCGGTCCAGCCCGACTGGGAGGCGCTGCCGATGAAGTAGCTACTAATTAACAGCAGGCCCGCCGGGGGTATCAACCAAAAGGCCACCGCGTTGAGCCGGGGGAAGGCCATGTCCCGGGCCCCCACGTAGAAGGGAATGAGGTAGTTGCCGAAGGCCCCATTCACCACCGGCACGATCCAGAGGAAAATCATCACCGTGCCGTGCAGGGTGAGCACCTCGTTATAGGTTTCCCGCGGCATGAAATCCGACAGGGGCGTAAGCAGCTCCGTGCGGATCATGCCGGCAAGGGCGCCGCCGACAAAATAGAACAGGAAGCCACAGACCAGGTATTGCAGGCCAATGACCTTGTGGTCAACGCTGAAACTGAAATAACGCAACCAGCCCTGGGGCTGGAGGGGGGCCTGGGGCTCTGGGGTTGCCGTGGGCGGGGAAAGGGTCAGGGTCATGACTGGAGCGGCACCGGATTGACAGGGGAAGCGCTGACGGGCAAAGGAGCAGGGCTGTTCTTCGTCACCCAGGCTGAATAGGACTCGGGGTCTTCCACCACCACGGTGGAACGCATGCCGCCGTGGTAGGGCCCGCAGAGCTCGGCGCAGATGATTGGGTAACGGCCTTCCTTGGTAGCCGTGAAACTAAGCAAGGTGGGCTGACCTGGAATCACATCCTGCTTGAGCCGGAACTGGGGCACCCAGAAGGCATGGATCACGTCCTTGGCCTCCATGTTGAGGGCCACGGCTTGACCCACTGGCACATGCAGTTCGCCACTAATAATGCCACTCTCGGGATAACGGAAAATGAAGGCAAATTGCATGGCGGTTACGTCTACTTTTACAGCGTCAGCGCCGGAGCCAGTCGGGCTGATGCCGGCCCAGACCCGGGCCGGGCCAGCCCCCGCCTCCATGGCCATCCCCGGGGCCATGGAGGCTGCCATGGCTTGGTCGGCTGAGTTGTGCATCGCATGAACGCTGTGGTCATTGAGGGGGGCCATGCCACCCATGCGCTCATAGATGTCGTAGCTGTAAATACCAATAAACAAAACCACAATGGCCGGCACGGCGGTCCAAAAGATCTCCAAGGGCAAATTGCCTTCAATCGCCAGGCCGTCACCGGTGTCGCCTGCCAGCCGCCGATAGCGAACCAAGCTATAGATCAGCAGGCCCACAATGCCGAGCAGCAGGCTGGTGCCAATGCTGAAAAGCACCTGGAACAGTTCGTCGTATACCGGCGCATTGGCACTGGCATCGATGGGTAGAAGGTTCACGTTCTGGCCAACCCAAAGGCCAATGAAAACGAGCACCACGCTCAATCCGAAGGTGAGGATGGCAGCTGGAATGGGCACGGAGCTGACACGAAGGCATCCATCTTATGAAGGATGGCGCTTTCGGGCGAAAGTGGAGGCGCGAACCCTACTAAGTGCCCAATCCGCCCCTGGGGGGTGAGGGAACCCTCACCTCTTAACGCCTGAACGCTTCGTTGCGTCGGGATCTCCGCAACGAAGCGTGGCTGAGCGATCGCGATCGCTACCTTGTCATCAGGTTGCTTCGGACGACAGCTCGATGGCTTCCAGGCTGCATCACCAACTTCAACGGCTGACCGCCCACCTCGTCGTCGCCCTTGTCGCCTTGGTGGTAATCGGCGGCGCCACCCGGGTGATGCAGGCCGGCCTGGCCTGTCCCGATTGGCCCCTCTGTTACGGCAGCTTCCTGCCCGGTCGCCAGATGAACCTGCAGGTTTTTCTGGAATGGTTTCACCGGCTTGATGCCTTTGTCGTGGGCATGGGCGTGCTGGTGCTGGCAACCACGGCGGTGGCCAAACGGCAGCAACTGCCCCAGTGGCTGCCCTGGCTCAGCGGGGCCTGCCTTGTTTTGGTGGCCTTCCAGGGAGCCCTCGGTGCCCTGACCGTGACCTTGCTGCTGCCCGCCGGCATCGTCACCGCCCACCTGGCCACCGCCTTGCTGCTGGTCATCCTGGTCAGCGTCTGCCACCAGTTGCTGGAAGCTGGGATCTCCTCCCCAGCAACTGAGCTCTTTGGCGGCTCCTTGGCGGCCCCAGGCCTTCCCGCTACGCGGGTGGTCCCTGGCCCAAGTGCCGTGGCCCTGCCAACGGCACCCCGTTGGTGGTCCTGGCTGGCTGGCTTGGCCACCCTGCTGGTGGCGGCCCAGAGCCTGCTGGGCGGCCTGATGGCGACCCAATGGGCCGCCAGCCTGTGCTTGAGCGCCGGCACTAGCTGCGCCTGGCTCGGCGCCCATCGTTTGGTCGCCACCCCGGCCGCCCTCTTGGTCCTACTGCTGGCCGTTATCACTGGTGTAGTGCCGGGTTGGTGCCGCCAGCAACGACCGCTAACGACCACCGCAGCCCTATTGGTGATCAGCCAGATCGGCCTGGGGGTTGCCAGCCTGCGCCTTCAACTCTCGGTTCCTGGCGTGACCATCGCCCACCAACTGGGGGCGGCCCTGCTGCTGGCGATCCTGGCCGCCCTCACCTGCCGCGGCTGGCTTGCCAGCGGTCCCCAGCCCATTTCAGCTCCTGCTCCTGCGCCCCGCGCTGTCCTGTCCCCTTCCCCAGCCGAGGTTGTTCATGGTTAGCGCTACCCCGACCATTGCCCCTGCCAGCGCGCCTTTGACGCGTGAGGAGGTTGTGCCCTCCCGCAAAAAGGTGACCCTGCCCGCCTGGCTGGAAATCGCCAAGCCCCGGCTGATTCCCCTGTTGCTGGCCACCACCTTGGGCGGCATGGCCCTGTCGGAAGGCTGGCCCCTTCCGCTGCCGCGCCTGGTCTGCACCCTGGGCGGGGGCGCCCTGGCCGCCGCCGCCGCCGGCGTCCTCAATTGCCTCTGGGAACAGGAGCTCGATGGCCGCATGCTGCGCACCAGCGGTCGGGCCCTGCCCTCGGGCCGGCTCTCAGCCACCACCGCCTTCTTGGTGGCAGTGGCCCTCACCACCACCGCAGCCACCTTGCTAGTTGGGGGCGTGAATTGCCTCGCGGCCGGGCTATCGCTGTTGGGCCTGTGCAGTTACGTGCTGCTCTACACGGTGGTGCTTAAACCCCGCACCACCCAAAACATTGTGATCGGCGGGGTCGCTGGCGCGATCCCCCCCCTGGTGGGGGCCGCCGCCGCCACGGGCCATGTGGGGCTCAGTGGCTGGTGGCTGTTTGCCCTGGTGATGGTCTGGACCCCGGCTCACTTCTGGGCCCTGGCCCTGCTGCTCAAGGACGACTACCGCTCGGTTGGGATCCCGATGCTGCCGGTGGTGAAGGGAACTCTGGTGACGGCCCGGGCGATCCAGTCCTACGCAGTTGTGACGGTGTTGGTGAGCAGCCTCGGCCTGCTGGCCCTGCCCTCGGGCGGCCTGCTCTATTCCTTACTGCTGGTTCCCTTTAACGCCCGGCTCCTGCAGATGGCCTGGGCCCTGCGCCAGCAACCCGACGATGTGATCGCAGCCAAAGGCCTATTCCGCTGGTCGATCCTCTATCTGTTTGGCCTCTGCCTGCTGCTGCTGCTGGCTCGGCTGCCCCTGGCCGCCAGCTTCGGTGCCCAGAGCGCCGAGCTCCTCCAGCAATGGACAGGCCCCCTAGCCCTGGTGACTTTCTAGATTGGGGTGGCGATTGGCCAAGTGGAGTTCCAAGGCGGTGCCAGAAGCGGTGATCGAGCTGAACCAAGTCAGCAAGAGCTACGGCAGCGGTGCCATGGCCGTTAAGGCCCTTTCTGGTCTCAACCTCAGCGTGCCCAGGGGCTGCCTCTATGGGTTGCTGGGCCCTAACGGCGCCGGCAAAACCACCAGCCTGCGCATCCTCTCGACCCTGCTGGAGCCCGACAGCGGCACGGTGCGGGTCGGCGGTCTCGACGCCCTTGTGCAACCCCGCCAGGTGCGTGAACTGCTGGGCTATGTGGCCCAGGACGTGGCGATCGACAAGATCCTCAGCGGCCGCGAACTGCTGCAGCTCCAGGGCGACCTGTATCACCTAGATCGGACCTACCGGGACCGTCGCATCACCGAGCTGGCCGCGGTCTTGGGCATGGTCGACTGGCTCGATCGGCGCTGCGGCACCTATTCCGGCGGCATGCGCCGCCGTCTCGACCTGGCCGCCGGCCTGTTGCACCGCCCGGCGGTCCTGGTGCTCGATGAACCCACCGTGGGGCTGGATATTGAAAGCAGGGCCGCCATCTGGCGGGTGCTGGCCCAGCTACGCGACCAGGGCACCACGGTGCTGCTCAGTAGCCACTATTTAGAAGAAGTGGATGCCCTCGCTGACGAGCTGGCGATCATTGATGGCGGCAAGGTGATCGCCGCCGGCAGCCCTCAGGTGCTCAAGGCTGCCCTGGGGGGTGATCGGGTCACCCTGCGGGTGCGGGAATTCAGCGATGAACCGGAGGCCCTGCGGGTGCAACTCCTGCTCCAGGCCTGTGCTGGGGTGCGTCAGGTGGTGGTAAATCGCTCCCAGGGTTTCTCGCTCAACCTGGTGGTGGAGCATGACGGGGTGGTGGAACAGCTCAGGCAGCAGCTCAAGCAGGCCGATCTGCCCGTGTTCGCCCTGGCCCAGAGCAAGCCCAGCCTCGATGATGTCTACCTTCAGGCCACCGGGCGCACCTTGATGGATGCCGAGCTGGCCATCGCCGGCCAACGGGACCCCAAGGCGGAGCGTAAACAGGCCATGCGGTGACAGCGGAGCCCCAGACTCCAGGCCCCTTCCCGATCACGATCGCCCTGGCCCATTCCAAGCCCCATCCCCTGTACTGCCGTTTCCGTTCCGGCGATGACCATCTCCTCGGCTACTGACCCCGCCACCCCCACCCTGGCCCCGGCCCCAGCCACCCCGGCTTCAACCCCCCGCTCGGCCTTTTCGGACCTGAGCCAGGAGACCCTGGCCCTGACCCGGCGCCTGTTTCTGCAGCTGGCCCGGCGCCCCTCCACCCTGGTGGCGGGCGTGCTGCAACCGTTGATCTGGCTGGTGTTGTTCGGAGCCCTGTTTGCCAATGCTCCGGCAGGGCTGCTGCCCGAGGGCATGAGCTATGGCCGCTTCCTCGGCGCCGGGGTGATCGTGTTCACCGCCTTCAGTGGCGCCCTCAATGCCGGCCTGCCGGTGATGTTTGATCGCGAATTTGGCTTCCTCAACCGGTTGCTGGTGGCGCCCCTGCGCTCCCGCAGTTCGATTGTGATGGCTTCGGTGCTGTACATCACCAGCCTCAGCCTGGTGCAGAGCCTGGCGATCATCGCCACGGCGGCCCTACTGGGCTACGGCTGGCCTGGTGGGGCGGGTCTGCTGCTGGTGCTGGTGATTTTGCTGCTGCTGGTGTTTGCCGTGACGGCCATGAGCCTGGGGCTGGCCTTTGCCCTGCCCGGCCATATCGAGCTGATCGCAGTGATCTTTGTGGCCAACCTGCCCCTGTTGTTTGCCAGCACCGCCCTGGCGCCAATTTCGTTCATGCCCACCTGGTTGGGCTGGCTAGCGGCCCTAAATCCCCTTACCTTCGCCATAGAACCGATCCGCGCCGTGTACGCCGGCCACTTTTCCCTTGGCGAAGTGGTGCTGGTGGCCCCCTACGGCTCCCTCACCGGAGCCGCCTGCCTCGGGGTGTTAGCGGTTCTGGCCCTGGGCCTGTTTCTTTTGATCCGTCCGCTATTGGATCGCAAGCTCACCTGAAGGAGTCCATCCCGTGCGTGCCAAGCCCCCTTCTGTCCCCTCAGCCCTGGCCCGCCGCGAAGCGGCCAGAAACCTGCTGGCCGGGGCCGTGAACTGCCGCGATCCCAAGGCCGTGCTCTCCTTCACAGGCCACTGGGTCCATCGCCAGGGGATGGCCTCCTTACCGGCCTTGATGGCCGAGCTGGCCCATGGGGAGACCTTGCTGTGGTGGCAGCGACTGCTGCAACACCCCAGCGAACCCGTGGGCTTGACCCCAGGGGAGGTCACCCCCACCGCGCCCAAACCGGTCGCCGAAAGCAAGGCCCCTGCGCCAGCACCCATGCCAACTCCAGCCCCCACAGAAGCCAAGGCGCTGGTGCCCATGGCCGCTTCGGTGCCCATGGCAATGGTGGTGCCCGGCGCCGCCCGCCAGCCGGCTGCCCAAGTCCGTCGTGGTGCCGGCACCAGCCGCCCGGCCCCCGCCCCGCGTAACCCGGAGCTGGCCCGCCTGCGCGCCTGGCTTCCCGACCACGATTCCCTAGGTGGCTCCAGCAACCGGTCCCATGCGGCCTGAGCGCGCAGCCCTCAAGGGCGGCTTGATTGTGTCGGTGCAGGCCCCCGAGGGCTCGCCCATGCGCCATCCCGACGTGATCGCGGCCATGGCCGAGGCCAGCCTGGCCCAGGGGGCCATCGGCGTGCGCCTAGAGAGCCCGGACCACATCGGCGCCGTGCGCCTTCGCTGCCCTGGGGCCCTGATCGTGGGCCTGTGGAAGCGACCCTTTCCTGACAGCCCTGTGTACATCACCCCCGGCTGGGAGGAGATTCGGGCGGTCTGGGCGGCGGGGGCCGATGTGATCGCCCTCGATGCCACGGCTCGCCCCCGGCCCAATGGCCAGGAGCTGGCAGACCTGATTCGCCGTTGCCGCGACGACCTCGGCGCCCCCCTGATGGCCGATGTGGATTCGGTGGCCAACGGCCTGCGCGCAGCCGAGCTGGGCTGCGCCTGGGTGGGCACCACCCTCTACGGCTACACCGAAGCCACCGCAGCCTTGCGCCCCCCGGGCCTCGAGCTGCTGGCCCCGCTGCGAGCCGGCTTGCCGGACACCGTGAGCCTGATCTGCGAGGGCGGGATTGCCAGTGCCCCAGGCGCCCTGGCTGCCTTAAGAGCCGGTGCCGATGCGGTGGTGGTGGGAACGGCCATCACCGGCGTGGATCTCCAGGTGGCCGCCTATGTGAAGGCCTTGGCTGGCTGAGGGGCCCGAAGCTAACGGCCGAATCCCCTAATCCTTAGGCAGCTACCAGGCAAGAGGATCGGCTCACATCATGCCGGGCATGCCCATGCCCCCCATCATTCCTCCCATGCCGCCATCACCGCCTGGGGCAGCCGGGGCTGCGGGCTCGGGCTTATCAGCAATCACCGCTTCGGTGGTCAGCAACATGGCGGCAATCGAGACGGCATCTTGAAGGCCGAGGCGCACCACCTTGGCCGCATCAATGATGCCGGCGGCCAGCAGATCTTCATAGGTTCCTGTGGCGGCATTAAAACCGAGGTTGCGCTGCAACACTTCCGAGGCAACCACCGTGCCGTCGAAGCCGGCATTGTGGGCAATCTGCATCAGGGGAGCGGCCAGGGAGCGTTGCACGATCTCCACACCGGTGCGCTCATCCCCCGTAAGGCTGGCCTTGAGGCCATCGAGGCTGGAGGCCAGCTGCACCAAAGTGGTGCCGCCGCCGGCGACGATCCCCTCTTCCACCGCAGCCCGGGTGGCATTGAGAGCATCTTCAATGCGCAACTTGCGGTTGCGCAATTCCGTTTCCGTGGGGGCCCCCACCTTGATCACGGCCACGCCCCCGGCCAATTTGGCAATGCGCTCGTTGAGTTTTTCGCGGTCGTAGTCGGAGTCGGTGCCCTCCAGTTCGCGCTTGATCGCGGCCACCCGCTCGCTAACGGCCTGCTGGTGGTCGCCGCTGGCCCCCAGGGTGGTGCTGTCCTTGGTGATCGTGACCCGGCGCACCCGGCCCAGATCGTCCAGGGTCACCTTGTCGAGGGCCATGGCCCGGTCTTCGCTGATCAAGGTGGCGCCAGTGAGGATGGCGATGTCCTGGAGGGCGGCCTTACGACGCTCTCCGAAGGAGGGGGCCCGCACGGCCGCCACCTGGAGCACGCCTCGGTTCTTGTTAACCACCAGAGTAGCCAGGGCTTCGCCATCCACTTCCTCGGCCAGGATCAGCAGGGGCGAGCCGCTGCGGGACACGGCCTCCAGCACGGGCACCAGGTCAGCAATGGAGCTGATCTTGCGGTCGGTGACCAGCAGCAGGGCGTTGTCGTATTCGCAGACCTGGCGTTCGGCGTCGGTGACGAAATAGGGGGAGCTGTAGCCCCGATCGAAGGCCATGCCTTCGGTAATTTCGAGCTCGGTGGCCAGGGAACGGGATTCCTCCACCGTGATCACGCCATCCACACTGACGGCATCCATGGCCTGGGCGACCATGGCGCCGACTTCCTCGTCGCCACCAGAACTAACGGTGGCGACCTGGCGGATGGCATCGCCGGCCACGGGTTGGGCCAGGCCAGCGATGGCCCCGACCAACTGGGCCACGGCCTTATCCATGCCGCGGCGCAGGCCCACGGGATTGGCGCCAGCGGTCACGTTGCGCAGGCCTTCGCGGGTCAGGGCCTGGGCCAGCACCGTGGCGGTGGTGGTGCCGTCTCCGGCCTGGTCCTTGGTTTTGGTGGCCACCTGCAGCAGCAGCTTGGCGCCGATGTTTTCGAAGGGGTCTTCGAGCTCGATCTCCTTGGCAATCGTGACGCCGTCGTTGACCACATCGGGGGCGCCAAATTTCTTCTCCAGCACCACATTGCGGCCCTTGGGGCCCAGGGTGACCTTGACCGCATTGGCCAGGGCATCCACTCCCCGTTCCAGGGCGGCACGGGATGCATCGGAGAAGCGAATCAGCTTGGCCATTGGGGGCTGAGGCAGGAAAGCAATCGACTCAGGCTCCCATAACGCCCCTGCCCAGCGCAGGCGCTAGCGGGTGGGGAAACCCGAATCGGGCGCCAGCTCCAGGCCCGGGTCGATAGGGTGCGGCCATGGAGGAAACCCTGCGCGCCACCCTGGAAGAGACCCTGACCGATCCGACCTCAGGGCCCAACGTGATGACCTTTTTGGTGATTGCGGGGGTTGGTTTGGCCATGGCCCTGATCTATGTGCCGGTGCGCCTGTTCATAACGATCACCGCCCGCAGCCGCCGCCTACGTCTTTTGCAACGGATCCGCAGGCTGCGCGAAGCCCTGGGCCAGCCCTTAGCCACCCCTACTTCAGGGCCAATCCCTGCTCCTGGCGAGGCCACCCCTTCAACGTCTTCTTGATCAAAACAACAGCGTGAACGCCCCTCAGCGCATCACCATGCCGCCGTCCACTTGCAGCACCTGGCCGGTCATATAGGCCGCGGCCGGATCGGCGGCCAGGAAGCGCACCGCACCGGCCACTTCTTCTGGTTTGCCCAGACGACCCAGGGGAATCGCGGCCAGGATCGGCTCCGAGGCCAGGTCCTTGGTCATGTCGGTGTCGATGAAACCCGGCGCCACCGCATTGACCGTGACGCCGCGGCTGGCGAATTCGGCCGCATTGCTGCGGGTGAGGCCAATCAGGCCCGCTTTAGCGGCGCTGTAGTTGGCCTGGCCGGCGTTGCCCATCAGGCCCACCACCGAGGTGATGTTGATGATGCGGCCGCTGCGGGCCTTGAGCATCGCGCGGCTGACCGCCCGGGTGCAAAGGAAGACGCCCGTGAGATTGAGGTCGATCACGCTTTGCCAGTCACAGGTCTTCATGCGCATCACTAGGCCATCGCGGGTAATGCCCGCGTTATTAACGAGCAGATCGAGGCGCCCCTGGCGCTCCAGCACCGCCTTGACCATCGCTTCCACCTCGGCCTCCTCGGCCACGTTGGCCTGGTAACTCCAGGCCTGGCCCCCGGCGGCGCCGATCTCAGCCACCACGGCCTCGGCCGCCTCCGGCGAGCTGGCGTAATTGACCACCACGGTGGCCCCCGCCGCAGCCAACTCCAGGGCAATCGCCCGGCCGATGCCACGGCTAGCCCCTGTCACCAGGGCGGTTTGACCCGCGAGGGGAGCACTGTTTGCCATGCAAGGACGGCCAGGAAGAGAGTCAGGGGATCGTATGCCGTGGGGCAACGGCCCCTGGCTCAGGACGACATGACCTCGACGCTGGCCAGGCCTGGGCCGAGGAGTTCGGCAAAGCGATTGAGCTGCTGCTTACTGCCAAGCACCACCAGCAGCTGACCAGGGGCTAGACGTTCGCTGCCTCCGGGGTTGGCGATCAGCTCCGACTCCACTGGCTCCCCGGGGGCCCCAGCCAGGGACGGGGGGGTGCGGATCGCTAGCACCAGGGCACCGCTGCGGCGGCCCAGCTGCAGGTCCGCCAGGCTCTGGCCGCTGAGGTGGCTGAGCTGGTCCGGATCGAGGCTGAGCTGGAATTCATCCACCTCGCAATCGGAGCCGGCCAGCAGCTCCATGAAGGTCACGGCCAGGGGCCGCAGGGCGGTTGCGGCCATGGTGCGGCCGCCGGCCACGTAGGGACTCACCACCTGGTCGGCGCCGGCCAGGCGCAACTTGCGATCGGCCTCCTCGCTGTCAGCCCGGGCAATCAGGCGGCAATGGGGCGCCAGGCCGCGGGCGCTGAGGATCACATAGAGGTTGGCAGCGTTGTTAGGAAGGGCCGCCACCAGGGCACGGCACTGGTGAATGCCAGCCTCCTGCAGGGTTTCATCGAGGGTGGCATCGGCCAGCAGCACCCGCAGGCCCCGCTGCTGGGCCTCGGCCACCCGTTCGGTGTCCATCTCCACCACCAGCAGCGGCACGTCCTCGGCGCTGAGCTGTTCGGCGATTTCGCGGCCGATGCGGCCGTAGCCGCAGAGAATCACGTGGTTATGCATGCGCCGCAGTTGTCGCCGGGTGCGTCGATCGCGAAGGATCTGGAAGTAGCCGGTGTTGGTTAATTCCAGCAGTTTCTGCAGGGTCTGCTGCACCACCACCAGGCCGCCGACCAGCAGCAGGGTGGTGACAACGCGGCCGCCGCCGGAGAGCACCCTGGTGGCGGGGTCGCTGAAGCCCATGGTGCTGAGCGTGATCAGCACCATCCAGTAACAATCCCCCCAGTCCCAGCCCTCGGTGGCCCGATAGCCCACCGCGCCCGCATTCACCACTCCGGCCAGCAGCAGCAGCGGCGTGGCCCCTCCCCGCTGCAGCAGGGCTTCGGCCAGGCCGGGACCCTTGGAACGGTGCCCCGGGCGCCGCCGTTGCAGACGGCCCCTGGCGGTCTGCAACGGCGGCGGCTGGGGCCGCTTCCCAGACGGGATCATCCAAGGCCGAGGGCCTGGAGAACCGGCTCCAAACCAAGCAGGCGCAGGTCAGGGCCGCCTAGGCCCTCGACGCCGGGACGCTGGGGCAGGCTGGTTGGCTCCCGGCCTAGGGCCACTAGGGGCGTGCCCGTAAGCAGGGCCAATTCGCTCGCAATCGGATCACTGCTTAGAACCACATCACAGCTGGCCAGCTGGGCCGCCCGTTCCACCAGGCTTCCGCCAAAAAGGGGGGTCACCACCCGCAGGTCGGCCAGCTTCTGGCGCACCCGCTCCTGCAGCCCCTGCCATTGGCTCGCCGGCCAGTCGGAGGCATCGGGACTGGCTGTGCTGGCCGGGGCGAGCAGCAGGACCGGCCCCTGGCCAGGGGGAAGGGCGGCCCCAGCCTGATCGAGGGCGGCCTTGGGCAGGGCCAGTCGGTAGCTGTTGGCATCGAGACCGATGCCAAGGGGCCCCAGGTAGGCGGCCAGGGCCTGCTGGGGCCAGGTCGCCCCATCGAGGACCACGCGCTCGGTGGCGGAGAAACCCGCCTTCGCCACCCGGGTGGGGATGTGGCTCATCGAGAGCAGTAGATCCACCTGGCGGCCCGAGGCCAGGTTGAGACAGACCTGGAAATCAGGTTCGCGCACATTGCCCAGCAGGTTGGCCCAGTCGGCCAGGCTCGACCCCTCCCCAAAGTTGAAAGGCAGCACCTTCTCCACCGCCGGCAACAGCTTCCAGCTGGCGGCGGCCTCTGGGGCGCAGGCGACCTGAATCTGGGCCTTGAGGCTGGCGGCCACAGTGGCGACCGCAGGCAAAGCCTGCAGTTGGGACGCGATCCCGCCCGGTATCAGGATCAGCACGCGCATGGCGGTTGCCGGAACGTTATCAAGACTTGCTTGGATTGTATGGATCAGCCCTGCTAATTCCCCCTGGAGACTGAACGCTTGTGCATTTGCTGATTGCCGCCGCCGGCAGTGGCCGGCGCATGGGAGCCCCTGGGAACAAGTTGTTGCTGCCCCTGGCGGGCCGGCCGGTGCTGGCCTGGACCCTGGACGCAGCCCTGGCCTGCCCAGAGATTGCCTGGATTGGTCTGGTCGGTCAGCCGGTGGATGGGGCGGCGATCCGGGCCCTCGTGGGCGCCGCCCAGCCGGACCGGCCGGTGGTTTGGATTGAGGGGGGAGATACTCGCCAGGAGTCCGTGAGCCGGGGCCTGGAGGCCCTGCCGGCCGGCGCCGAAGACGTGTTGATCCACGACGGCGCCCGCTGCCTGGTGGCTCCGGAGCTGATCGCCCGCTGTGGAGCGGCTGTGCGGGCCGGGGAGGCCGTGATTGCCGCCACCCGGGTCACCGACACGATCAAGCAGGTGGATGCCAGCGGCACGATCCGTGGCACACCAGATCGCAGTGAACTCTGGGGGGCCCAGACCCCCCAGGGGTTTGGGGTGGAGCGCCTCCGCCAGGCCCACCGCCGCGCCCGCGAGGAGGGCTGGACCGTGACGGATGACGCCTCCCTGTTCGAGCGGCTGGGCTGGCCGGTGCGGGTGATCGAGGCCCCGCCCTCCAACCTCAAGATCACCACCCCCTTCGACCTCACCATCGCCGAGGCGGTGCTGGCGGCCCGGCACCAGGGTTAAGCCCTAACGAAGGATCTGAAGCAGACCCCGCTGGCCATCCAGCCGGGCCCGCACCCCCAAGGGCAGGGCGGCGTTGCCTGGCCCATGGCCCACGGGAAGCCCCGCCACCACCGGGATGCCCAGGTCGGCGGTGCGATCGCGCAGCACCTGCTCGGCCGTGAAGCGCCGGACCGGTTCACGGCTGGTGTCCCCAGGCTCGCCATCGGGGTCGTCGCAATCCGTGAAGCGGCCCAAGCCAATGCCAGCCAGCTGCTGCAGGGTTCCGCAGAGGCGCCAGTGGGTGAGCAGGCGATCGAGGCGGTAGGGCGCTTCGCCCACGTCTTCAAGGATCAGGATCGCCCCGTTCAAATCGGGCCAATGGCCGGTGCCAAGCAGGTGGGTCGCCACCGTGAGGTTGCCCGCCACCAGGGGCCCGCTGGCGGTTCCGCCGCTCCAGCCCACCCCCTGCAGATCGGCGAGGGGATGGCCAAAGAGGAGGTCGCGCAGCCGCTGGCGGCTCCACTCGGGCTCCGTGGCCAGACTGGTGACCAGGGGGCCATGGATGGCGCCGCCCCGGCCCCGGGCCAGCTGGGCCCAGAGCAGGGAGGTGACATCGGAGAAGCCCAGCAACCAGCCCGCCGGCAACGCCAACGGCTGCTCCAGCAGCCGGGCCGCCCCCCAACCGCCGCGCATGCAGGCAAGCAGGGCGGCCGGTTCGCCCCCAGGCTCCAGTCCAGGGGGGCCACCGAGTAAGTCACCCCGTCGCTCCCGGTCCGCTCCGGCCAGGTAGCCCCAGCGCCGCAGGGGGCCCGGATGGGCCTCCACCCTTAAACCCCAGTCCTCAAGCACGGCAATTCCCTTCTGCAGACGCTCGAGGCCATCGAGGGCAGAGCTGGCCGCCACCAGGCGCACCCGATCGCCAGGACGCATGGGGGCGGGTTGGCGCGGACCAGCAGGGCTGCTGGCCTGAAGGGAGGCCGCCGTCATGGCCAGCGTCCCAGCACCAGGGCCAGCAACAGCAAAGCCCCCAGCCAAACCTGCTGGCTGAAGTGGCGGCCGTAGGCCGATCGGGACAACTGGGGCGCCCGCAACTGCCAGGCCCCGCCCACCATGCCGGCTGACGCCAGGCCCCAGGCCGGCCAGAACCAGGGCGACACCCCCGTCATAGAGGCCGCCAGGGCCAGGGCCAGGGCGGCAAGGGCATAACAGACGCCAATCGCAGCTGGCGCGGCTGCCCCCAGCGTCAGGGCGCTGCTGCGGATGCCCAGGGCCCGGTCATCCGGCTGGTCGGCCATGGCATAGGCGGTGTCGAAGCCAAAACACCAGAGCATGGTGGCCAGCCAAGCCAGGGCCAGGGGCCAGCCGCCGGCCAGGTTGGCCTGGGCGGCGGCCCAGGGGATCAGCACGGCAAAGCCCCAACAGAGGGCGAGCACCAGCTGGGGCAGGGCGAACCAACGCTTGGCCGAGGGATAGAGAAGGACCGGAGGGAGCGCCGCAATGGCCAGAACCAGGCACAGGCCCCGGCTGGCGGCCGGCAGGGCCAGCACCACCCCAAGGGCCAACACCAGAGCGAGCAGCAGCAAGACCAACGCCGTCGTTACGCCGATGGCGCCACTGGCCAGGGGCCGCAGGCGGGTGCGCTCCACCAGCGGATCGATACGCCGGTCCCAGAGGTCGTTGGCGACACAGCCGGCGCCGCTCACCGCCAGGCCGCCCAGCCCAATCAGGGCCACCAGCATCGGATCGGGGGGACTGGTCGGCAGCAGCCACAGGCTCCAACCGGCCGGGATGAGCAGGATCAACCGACCACTGGGCTTGTCCCAGCGCATCAGGGCTAAGCCGCTCTTCAGGAACCGGAGCGATCCAGGTGCCGCCAATCCAGGTGCCCCCAAGTTTGGGGCGAACCTTAGGCCTGGGCGCCCCGTTCGGCGCCCCTGACGACCGGCCCGCCGGGCCCGCCCCCCGGTGGCAAAGTGGCGCCGAACCCGACCCGGCTGGACGCGTGACCGTCTCCCCCTCCAGCCCTGCCCCAGGGACCTCCCTGCGCCGGGTCGCTGCCATCGACATCGGTACCAACTCGATTCACCTGCTGATTGCGGCGGTGGATCCGTTGCTGCACAGCTTCAGCGTCGTGCTGGCCGAAAAAAGCGCCACCCGTCTGGGCGAGCGCGATCCCGACACGGGCCACCTCAGCGCCGCCTCGGTGGAGCGCGCCCTCCTAACCCTGCGCCACTGCCGTGACCTGGCCCATAGCCAGGGGGTGGAGCAGATCGTCACCGCCGCCACCAGCGCCGTGCGCGAGGCCCCCAACGGCCGCGAGTTCCTGGCGACCTTGCAGGACCAGCTGGGCCTGGAGGTGGACCTGGTCAGCGGCCCGGAGGAGGCGCGCCTGATCTACCTGGGCGTGCTCTCGGGCATGAGTTTTGGCGAGGCGCCCCATTTCATCCTCGATATCGGCGGTGGCTCCACCGAACTGGTGCTCGCCGATGGTCGCGACGCCCGCGCCCTGACCAGCACCCGCATTGGCGCCGTGCGCCTGCAACGGGAGTTCATCGCCGAGGAGCCCCTGCCCCCGGGCCGGCGCCAATTCCTCGGTGCCTACATCCAGGGGGCCCTTGATCCGGCAGTCGCCCAGGTGCGCCAAGCCCTGCGCCCCGGCGAGACCCCCGTGCTGGTGGGCACCAGCGGCACGGCCATGGCCCTGGCCGCCCTTGCGGCCGCCGAGGACGCCAAGCCGCCCCTCAAACTCCAGGGCTACCGGCTCAGCCGCGCCCGCATCGACCAGCTGGTGGATCGGCTGGTGGCCATGGCGCCGGAGCAGCGCCGTGCCCTCACGGCCATCAACGACCGCCGCGCCGAAATCATCGTGCCCGGGGCCCTGATCCTGCAGACCGCCATGACGATGCTGCAGGCCAAAGAACTTGTGGTTTGCGATCGGGCCCTGCGCGAAGGCCTGATCGTCGACTGGATGCTGCGCAACCAGCTCCTCGATGACCGCTTCGCCTTCCAAAGCACGATCCGGGAGCGCACGGTGCGGCACCTTGCCCGCAACTACGCCGTGGACCAACCCCAAGCCGAACGGGTCGCCGTGCATGCCCTCAGCCTCTATGACCAAACATGCGGCCTGCTGCACCACGATCCGGGGCCGGGCCGCCTGCTGCTCTGGGCCGCCGCCCAGCTGCACGGCTGCGGCAAGCACATCAATATCGCCGCCTATCACAAACACACCTGGTACCTGATCCGCCACGGCGAACTACTCGGCTATTCCGAAACCGAGCACTTAATGGTGGCCGCCATTGCCCGTTACCACCGCCGCGGCCTGCCCAAAAAACGCCATGAGTCCTGGCAGTTGATCGAGGGGCGCGAGGAACGGCGCACGGTGTCGGAGATGGCCCTGCTGCTGCGGCTCGCGGCCGCCCTGGACCGGCGCCCCCAGGCCCTAATTGGCAGCCTCAAGGTGAAGGCGGTGGGGCCGAAGGCCGCCGCCACGGGGGTGCGCATCCTGCTGCTGCCCCACCCCGCCGAGGCGGGTCACCCGGAGCCCGATCTCAGCCTGGAGTGCTGGAGCCTGCGCTCCTGCGCCGATGTGGTGGCCGAAGCCAGCGGCCTGGCCCTAGGGGTGGAGGGGCCTGAAGGGTTAATTCCCGCCTAGACGCCTTCCTTCTGGATAGGGCTGCAAAAAAGCGGGGCTTTGCAACGCAAAATCAATGGCATCGAAGCCATAACGAGCCCCCAATCACCTCAAAATTGGCCAAAAAAATGATCGTTACTGGCGACAATCAAACCAGGCTGTGGGTTCATTTAGAATGGGCGATACTGGATTCGAACCAGTGACCCCTTCCGTGTGAAGGAAGTGCGCTACCGCTGTGCTAATCGCCCTTAGCCACGCCATTGGCGTATGAATAAGCATAGGCCACGGCGGGTGGCCACCACCCCGTTCCGGGTCCGCGCCAGCGTTGTAGCCCGGCCTGGCAACGGATCGCTCGGCGCTCAGGCACGATGCGTAGTTGATACGGCGCTTCTCGGCCGTCCGCAGGCCGCCCTCATCGGCGCGTGCGTCCCCCTCAGGAGCCTGGCTCCTGCCCCTGGTTCTCCTATCGCTGCCATGGTTCCCCCCGCCCCTGCGGCTGAGCGCCCCAGCCCAAGTGCTGGCCCTGCCCCAGCGGCGGAAACCCAGACGGATGTGCTGATCGTCGGCGGCGGGGTATGCGGCACGGCCCTGCTGTTTGAACTAGCCCGCTACACCAACCTGGGCCACCTCACCCTGGTGGAGCGCTACGACCAGCTGGCCCAGGTGAACTCCAAGGCCAGCAGTAACAGCCAGACGATCCATTGCGGCGACATCGAAACCAACTACACGCTTGAGAAGGCCCTCAAGGTGAAGCGCACGGCCGAAATGATCGAGCGCTACGCCGCGCTTCTCAGCGAGCCGGAACGCAACCGCTGCGTCTTCCGCACCCCCAAGATGGTGCTGGCCGTAGGCGAGCCGGAGTGCGGCGCCCTACGCCAGCGCTTTGAATTGTTTTCGCCCCATTTCCCGGCGATGGAGCTGCTCGAGAAGGAGCAGATCGCCGAGTGGGAACCGTATGTGGCGCGGCTCGATGGCGAACGGCCCGATAGCCCCCTGCGCCCGGAAGCGCTGGTGGCCATCGGCATCCGCCGCGCCGCCACCGCCGTCGACTACGAGGCCCTGGCCGAGAGCTTCGTGGCCCAGGCCCAGGCCGCCCTGGTCGAATCCCAGCGCCAGCTGGATCTCTGGCTGGGCAGCCGGGTTGAAGCGATCAGGCCCGAAACCGCCGCCGATGGCAGCACCACCTTTCTGGTGGAGTTACGTCCCCATCGCCCCGGGGGCAGCAACCAGCAGGGCGATCCCAACGCCCTAACGGTGCCCCGCCGGATCCGGGCCCGCCATGTGGTGGTGAGCGCCGGCGCACACAGCCTGCTGATGGCCCAACAACTGGGCTTTGGCCTGGAGTATTCCTGCCTGCCCGTGGCCGGCAGCTTCTACTTCACCCCCGACCTGCTGCGCGGCAAGGTGTACACCGTGCAGAACGACAAATTGCCCTTTGCGGCCATCCATGGCGACCCAGATGTGCGTTCGCCCGGCCAAACCCGCTTTGGCCCCACCGCCCTATTGCTGCCCCTGCTAGAGCGCTATAGGCCAGCCTCCTTCTTTGAATTTCTGAAGGTGTTGCGGCTGGATTTTTCGGTGCTGCTGGTGTTCTGGCAGCTATTTCGCATTGCCGATATCCGCAACTACATCCTCAAGAATTTATTGTTTGAAGTGCCCTGGCTGCGGCGCCGTCTTTTCCTCGCCGATGCCCGCAAAATCGTGCCCGGCCTGCAGCTTGCCGACCTGCGCTTCGCCGAGGGTTTCGGAGGCGTGCGGCCCCAGTTAATTCACAAGGGCGAAAAACGGCTGATGCTGGGCGAGGCGCGCATTGCCGCCATGCCCGGCCTGGCCTTCAACGTCACCCCCTCCCCAGGGGGAACCTGCTGCCTGGGCAATGCCGTCACCGACCTCGAAGCGATCGTGGAGCGGCTGGGCTGCAGCTTTGATCGCCAGCGGCTGGACCAGGAGCTCTACGGCGCCACCAGTCCAGCCTCCTAAGCGCCCCAGCTCACTCGGCGCCGCCGCGAAACAGGTGGTTATGGCCAGCGGAATAGAGCTTGGAGCGGGCGTTTCCGGGGGCCTTCAGGGCCGGACTGACCACATAGAGGGTGGTGCGGATCAGGTTGCGCTCCCGGCTCACCTGGGCCATCTCACTGAGGGGCACAACGGTGAGCCATTGGTCGGGCCAGCTGACCCGGTAGCCAATCGCCACGGGGGTATCGGCGGGATAGTGGAGCAGCAGCTGGGCCTGCACCTCTTCCACATGGCGGGCGCTCAAATACAGGCACAGGGACGCCTGCAGGGCCGCTAGGCGCTCGATCGATTCCCGTTCCGGCGTGCCAGTGCGGCCGGAGGCGCGGCTTAGCACGATCGTCTGGACCAGGTCCGGGATGGTCAATTCGGCCTGCAGGGCCGCGGCCGTAGCTTGATAGGCACTCAGGCCAGGCACCACCTCGACAGGAATCTCGGCATCTGCCAAGCGGCAGAGCTGCTCGGCTAGGGCGCCATAGAGGCAGGGATCGCCGTCGTGGAGACGCACCACCCGCCGGCCAGCCCGGGCCCGCTCCACCACCACCTCCATCACCTGCTCGAGGGTGAGGGTGCTGGTGCGAATCGATTCACAGTCCTCTGGGGCCAGGGCGGCGATCTGGGGAGCGACGAGGGAATCGGTCCAGACCAACACCTCGGCCCGCTCGATCGCCCGGGCGGCCCGCAGGGTTAGAAGATCGGGGGCCCCGGGCCCCGCACCCACGATCCAGACCTGGCCAGGGGCGGGCTCCCGGCCCGGGGCATCCGCCGTTGCGGGGCCAGCGTTTGCAACATCCATCAGGCCAGCAGGCAAAGGGTCAACGGTGAATGGAGAAGCCCAACCAAGACTCCTATCCCATCGGATCGAAGGGGTTCTGAACGGATCCGATCTCGGGGGGGCTGGGCTGGGGCGAGGGTCTGGCGGGGCCGAGCGGATCCAATCCCCTGGGGATGGGGCTCAGGGCCGGCCCTCTGACGTCGCCCTAGCAACCCCGACCGGATCGGGCAGGGCCCGATGGCGGCCGTAGAGCCACCAGAGGCCGAAGGCGCCCAAGGCCATCAGGGCCAGACTCATCAGCTGGGCCATGCGCAGGCCACCGGTACAGAAGGGTGGGGTGCCCATCAGGCAGAGGGGATCAATGCGCAACCCCTCGATCCAGAGGCGGCCACTGCTGTAGGTGAGCAGGTAAACGCAGCTCAGGGCTCCGGCCGGCAGGGCCATGCGGCCCCGAAGCCCGAGCCGAAACAGGACTAGGAGCAGGGCCAGCACCCCCAAGTTCCAAAGGGATTCGTAGAGGAAGGTGGGATGAAAATACTGGTCGTTGGGGAAGCCGGCGCCAATGGCGATCCAACCTGGGATCTTTAGCTTCCAGGGCAGGTCGGTGGGCAGGCCAAAGGCTTCGGAATTGAAGAAGTTGCCCCAGCGGCCGATCGCCTGGCCCAGGGCCACCGAGGGGACTAACACATCGAGCAGGGTCCAGAAGGCCAGCTTGCGCCAGCGGCAATACAGAAGCACCGCCAGGGTTCCGCCGATCAGGGCGCCATGGATGGCAATCCCCCCGCGCCAAACGGCAATCGCCTCCAACCAATTGAATTGGTATTGGCGCCACTCAAACAGCACGTAGTAAGCGCGGGCCCCCACCACCGCCGACAGCACCAGGATCGGCAGCAGGTCAGCAATTAGGGCCGGATCGATGCCGCGGCGCTTGCCCAGCTGGCTGGAGAGCACCAGCCCCAGCAACACGGCCAGGGCAATCAGCAGGCCGTACCACCGCAGGGAAAAAGGCCCCAACTGAAACAGCAGGGGCCCGGGGGAACTAAACACGGCCAAGGCCAGGGCAGGTGGCATCAAACGCCTTCGAAGGCCTGCACTTTTTCGATCTGACGCTTCTTGAGCACCAGCATGATCTGGGCCACGGCCACGGCGGCAAAGAAAGCCAGCATGCCGTAGATGCGCACAGGGTTCTGTAGCACCACCTCGGCATCGATCTGGCCAAACCCACCCACGTTGGGGTCGTTGGTGAGGGCCACGCCAGCAGCCACGGCATCACCAATGGCCACTTTCAGCGTGGGGCCTGCAGGAATGGTGTCAGAGACACTGCTGCCATCGGCGGTGGTGATGGCCACCACGGTGGCGCCGTTCTCACCTGGAGTGATCGAGGCCACGGTTCCGGCAACAGAAGCGTTGAAGACGCCATTGTTGCTCTTTTCACCGGTGGGGTACACCTGGCCGCGGCCGCGGTTGCCACCCACGTGCAGCTGGTACTTGCCGAAGTGGATGGAGCTGTCGCTGGCGGGATCAGGGGAGAGGATCGGGAAAACGATCTCCTGGTGCTGGTCGCCAGAAATCGGACCAACAAGCAGGATGTTGGGCTGGTCCTCACTCCACTGGGTGACATAGACGCCGGCGGTTTCTTCCTTCAGCTCATCACTGAGGCGGTCGGCGGGGGCGAGCTTGAAGCCATCGGGCAGCATCACCACGGCACCCACGTTCAGTCCAGCAGCGCTGCCATCGCCTGCCACCTGCTGGATCAAGGTGTCATAGGGGATCTTGACCACCGCCTTGAAGACGGAATCGGGGAAGACCGACTGGGGCACCTCCACCTGGGTGGCTTTCTTGGCCAGGTGGCAGTTGGCGCAGACCAACTTGCCGGTGGCTTCCCGGGGGCTGTCGTAGTTCTGCTGGGCCCAGAAGGGGTAGGCCCAGCTGGCCTGGGGCGCGAAGAGCAGGGCGCTGACGGCCAGGGCGGAGCTCAGCAGCAGGGTGAATAGGCGACGCATGGGGCTGGCGGCGGGGGGAGGAATGACAGGGGAAAAACTCAGGCCCACCAGGGCTTGTCACCGGTGCGGAAATCGGTCTCACCCCACTGGGTGAGGAACACGTTGTCGCTGTCGACGCTCACGTGGGCTAGGGCCAGGGAGAGGGGAGCGGGACCGCGCACCACCTTGCCGGTGGCGTCGTACTGGCTGCCATGGCAGGGGCACATGAACTTGTTGGCGCCGCTGTTCCAAGGCACCACGCAGCCCAGGTGGGTGCAGATGGCGTTGATGCCATAGCTGCCGATCGCGTCCTCGCCCTCAACGATCAGGTAGGTGGGATCGCCCTTCAGGCCCTGGACCAGGCTGCGATCGCCCTCCTTGTGGGTGCTGAGCCAACCCGTGGCCGTGACGATGTTGCCAAGTTCGTCCTTGGCGGTGGTGCCGCCGCCGCCGCCGGCTGCCCGGGGGGGGATGAAGTAGCTGACAACGGGGTAAAGGGCCCCGAGGGCCACGCCGGTGACCGACCCGAAGGTCAGCAGATTCATGAACTGCCGACGACCCATTCCGGGAACATCGCTCGCTGGGATCTGGGTCATATGGGGTGGCGTTCCTGGATGCCGAAGCAACGTGGCGACCATTATGAACCTTGCTACCGCCTGAACGCTTGCTGTCGCCAGGGTTCTGGCCCGACGCTGCAACATGCTGTTGCGAGATTTCCTTGCTAGGGGGCTTGCACCAGCTGCCCTGGGACCGCCCCGCCAGGATGGAACGAGCCCTGAGCAGCCTTCTGGGCTGGTCGCCCAGAAGGCTGCCCGCCCGTCTCTCACCAAGTCTTGAACGCCCCTGCCCCACCTCCAGACGGCCCGCTCCCCGGCGGCGAGCCCCTTAGCGCCGACGAGCTGCTGTCTACCCTGCGCCGCCGCTGGCGGGCGTCCTACGACCTGCAGCTGGTGCAGCGCCGCGGCCGCCTCTATCTGCAAGTGATGTGGGGCTACTTGGAGCAGCAGTCCTTTCCGCTCGATGCCGAGGCCTACGGCGCCAAGCTGGCCGACCTGGCGGCCAACCTCAATGGCCTGGGGGTGGCGGCCCAGGTGCGCGACTGGCTGAACAGCACAACGGATCGACCCCGCCTCGGCAAGGCCATGAGCCTGCCCCTGGCCTTACCCCCCGGCCGGGCCAGCGAATTTCTGCTCTGAGCGCCCAGGAATCACCCGGTCTGGAGGGGCCTCGCGGCCTTAGCCCTCAGCCGGACGCAGTCCCGTCACCAGGGAGGCCAGAGCCACCCCCACCAGATAGAGGGCCGTGATCGCGCCAGTGAGCAGCAGCATCGTCACCGGATCGGTGGAAGGGGTGAGCACGGCGCCGGCCAGGGCGGCGAGCAGCACCACCCAGCGCCAGGCCGCCAGCATCGCCCTGGCCCGCACCAACCCCAGGGCCGCCAGCAGCAGCTGCAGCACGGGCAACTGGAAGGCCAGGGCCGTGGCCACCATCAGCAACAGCACGAAATCCAGGTAACGCTCAATCGACCAAAGCGGCTCCACCACATCGGCGCCATAGGTCACAAGGAAGTTCAGGGCGGCAGGCACCAGGGCCCACCAGGCAAAGGCGAGGCCGGCCAGGAACAGCACCGCCGAGCCGGCCACGGCCGGCGCCACCAGGCGCCGTTCCCGGCGACTGAGGCCTGGCAGCACAAACGACAGCCCCTCATACAAGACGTAGGGCAGGGCCAGGCTCAGGCCGGCATAGCCCGCCACCTTGAAGGACACAAACAGGAACTCCCCAGGAGCCAGCTGTAGGAAATGGATGCCATGGGCGGGTTGTTCCAGCAGGCGCACGAGCGGACGCACGAGCAGCAGGCAGGTGGCGGCCCCCGCCAGCACCGCCAGCAGGCTGCGCAAAACCCGGCGGCGCAATTCCTCCAGGTGATCCACCAGGCTCATCTCCACCTCGGCGGGGAACTCGTCCTTGGCCTGCAGGATCACCTGGTTAAGACCGGCGGGGCCGTCTTGGCGATCGGCCCCATCCCCAGCCCCGCCCACCCGGATCGGGGCGGGCGGGGCCATCGGCTGGCCGGCGGGGGGCTGGGGAGGGGTTTCGCTCATGGCTGCGGTGCTAAGTCGAGGCTAGGCAGCCGATCAGGGTTGGGCGGGGCGGGGGCCCCGCTGGGGCCCGGGCGATCGGCGCGATCCGCCAGGGCGACCAGCAGGCTGGCGGCCCGTTGCGGGTCCGCCCACAGGACCTCGCCACCACGGTGACGCACGGTGCCAGGACCGGCGCCGGGGATCCGCTGCAGCTGGTCGGTCGCGACCATCACCACCGGCACGCGACGGTTGCCCCGGGCCCGGCTGAAGTGGGCAGCCAGATCGGCAGCGGCCTGGAGATCGCCCTCGCCCCCAGGGGCGAGCGAGGTCTTCAGCACCACATGGCTACCGGGACATTCCTGGGCATGGAACCAGAGGTCGCCGCGGCGAGCCTGCTGCAGGCTGATCCAGGCGTTCTGGCGATGGTTGCGGCCCACCTGCACGCGCAGGCCACTGGCCAGCTCCAGTTCGAGGGGCTGGACCTGGCCGCTGGCTGGTGGGGCGCTGCCGGAACGCCGTAGACGGCGGTTTCCCAGCCGGGGCGCCAGCAGGCTTTGGCTATCGAGTTCCAGCTCCTCAAGCTCGGCCAGCAGCGGGTCCGAGCCCAGCCAAGGGGATGGGCTTGTCGCCTGGGAAGAGCCCTGGGCCGGTGCCGGGGAAACCTGCTCCGCCAGCAGCAGCTGGTCGAGGTAGGTGAGGCTGGCCTCGAGCTGCTCGATCCGCTGCTGGTGCGCCCCGATCCGGGGGGTGATCGCCGCCACCGAGCGCCGCAGTTTGCGGGCGCGGCGGTAGAGGGCCTGGGCTTCAGCCACCTGCTCCCGGCTGGGATCGGCCAAACAGAGCAGGGCATCGGCCTGGCTCTGCAGGGCGCCACTGCCCTCCACCTGGTCGAGCCGCTCCTGCTGCTGCCGGCATTGGGCCTGCTCCTTGGCCAGGGCCTGCTGCAGGCGCAGGCGCAGGGTCAAGGAGCGTTGTTGCAGGCGGCGGCCGTCCAGCTGTCGGCGGTAGTAGGCCTCCAGAAACGCATTGATCTCAGGGGTCTGCGACTCCGGGGACTGGCTGGCCTGGAGGTTGACCGCCATAGGCTGAATCCCCGCAGGCTCCTGCTGCTCCACTTGTGCAGCCGCATCAGGCACCTCCTGCCAGCAGCGGTAGGCCGTGGCCCGGCCGGGGCTGAGCGCAAACGCCTCCTTCGCCAACACCGCCAGCCAGCGCTGCCAGCGGCGATGCAACTGCTGCCACTCGAATTCACCCAGCTGGTCCACGGAACGGGCCAGCAGGTCCGCCGCCTGCGGGGGGTGGTCGCCGGCCAGTTGCAGGGCCAGGGCCGGGCTGATGCCCTGATAGGCCTCGCGCAGGGCCCGGCCCAGGGCCACCGGCACCAGGCTTAGCCGCCGCCGCCAGTCGGCATAGGACTCGGCGGCCC
Organism: Synechococcus sp. UW140; assembly: GCA_945875915.1. GTDB lineage: Bacteria > Cyanobacteriota > Cyanobacteriia > PCC-6307 > Cyanobiaceae > BAIKAL-G1. The sequence goes on from CAMCMT010000001.1 coordinate 32,719, forward strand.
GGGGCGCTTGGCCCTGGGCCGGCGGCGGCGGCATATAGGCATCGCCGCTTCCGATCGGCCGCAGCCGGGATTGCTGCTCACGCACCTGGCGGGCGGCGCCGGTGACCCGCCCCTGGCGATCGAGCACAAACAGGTTGCTGTGGCGGCCCATTAGCTCCAGCACCAGGCGGCGGCTGACCGGGTCCCCGGGCCGCGGCGCGAACTGCAGCTCCACCACCCGCTCCATCCCCTCCTGCTGCAAACCCACCAGGGCCAGGCCCGAGAGACCGTGCTGCACCTGCTGGGCCAGGGTGCTGCCATCGCCGCCGCGGGCGGGCGGGGCGATCGCGAAGAGCCGGGGGGCTTCGGCCTGCCAGCTCAGTTCGAGCCAGTGGCGGCCGACGAGGCTGCGGAAACCCAATTGCAGGGTCTGGCCATCGCTCTGCTGGGCCTTCTCAAACCGGCTCGGCAGCAGCAGGGGCCGCAGTTCCGCCAGCACCGCCCGCAGGGTGGTGAGGTCCATGGCCTGGAGCGACGCGATAACCCGCGGCCCGGTGACCGGCGACTCAGGGGGGGTCGACTCAGGGACCAGGGACAAGACAGGGATAACGGCAGGGTGCCGGCGGGAAAGGTGGCTCCTACTCTGCAGTCCGATCGTTGGACCGCCGAGTTGACCGCGCGATGGTGATGGCTCCCCCCCGCGGCCGGTTGACCGTGATCACCGGCCCCAGCGGTGTCGGCAAGGGAACCCTGGTGGCGGCCCTGCGCCAGCGCCAGCCCTCGATCTGGCTCTCGATCTCCGCCACCACCCGTTCCCCCCGCAGCGGCGAACGTGATGGGGCGCATTACTTCTTTCTGGGCCGCGACGACTTCGATCAGCGGGTCGCCGCCGGCGGCTTGCTCGAATGGGCAGAATTTGCGGGCCATTGCTACGGCACCCCACGCCAGCCGGTGCAAGAGCAATTGGATGCGGGCCGGCCCGTCCTGCTGGAGATTGAACTGGAGGGGGCCCGCCAGGTGCGGCACAGCTTCCCGGAGGGCTTTCAGATCTTCATCAAGCCCCCCTCCTTTGAGGAACTGGAACGGCGAATCCGCGGCCGCGGCACCGACAGCGACGAGGCCATCCGGCGGCGACTGGAGCGGGCCCAGGTGGAGCTGGAGGCGGAGGGTGAATTTGATGCGGTCTTGGTGAATGGTGATCTAAGCGCCGGGGTTACTGATCTGGAACGACTGATGGGCCTGGCCCCGGCGCCATCACTGTTGCCATAAACCTTTCGATCAATCTTTCCAGCAACCCTGCCATAAAAAAACGGCCCCTAGGGACCGTTAGGTGATCAATGCAGACTCAGGATCGGGTCTTAAAGGGGGTGGAAGAGCAGATCGGGGAAGAATCGGTTGAATTCGATCAGAATGCCGGCGGTGACGCTGAACCAGATGGCTGCGAATACCGGAGCAGTGGTCAGGAATTTTTTCATGACTGGGGTGCCGAAACGGTTAAGAAAGCTGGGGCTGCCTAGACCAAAGCCAGGCAGCACGTTGATTCAATCTGAGGGTTCAGATTAGCGGGGCGAAATCGTGACCTTGCTGTCGTCCTCTGTCAGCTTGCCGCTGGTGAGCTCACCAAAGGCAGCCAGGGGCCACTTGGCCGCAGCCAGGGTGCTCTTGATGGCCAAGGGCAGATCGATCTGGATTTCTTTCATCGCAGCATCCTTATCGCCACGAACAGCCTGGAGGTAACCCCGGCCGGCCCAGCCGATCGTGCCAGCGATGTAAAGGAAGGCGATACCGGGGATGACGAAGTCACCGGCATGGCTCCAGCGGCCATCAACAATCAGATGGGGCAGGCCATCGGCACCACAGACAGCCTGGCTGTACATGGCAAAGCGGGCCTTGGCCTGGTCGGTTTTGGCTGTTGAGGCGCGCTGCTGGAAGCGGGCGCTCTCAGAACAGGGGGTCAGGCCTGCCACATCAGCTTTGGCCACGGGGGCAAAGCCGAAGATCAGCAGGGCGGAAATCAGGACGGCGAAGAGGCGGCGCATCGGCTGCGGGTCTGGCGGTGCTCTAAGGGGTGTCCTGCCTAGGCAGGACGGTGATCCTCTGCCAAGGCAGAAGCTCGATCTCCTGCCGGGGCAGGATGTCTTTGCGGAGATTACGGGAGTTCCCCAGTAGAGATGCCCACGGTTCTGGCCCTCGAAACAAGTTGTGACGAGTCGGCGGCTGCCGTGGTGAGGGATCAATGGCCCCTGGCCAGCGCCGTGGCCACCCAAATGGAGGAGCACGCCCGCTTTGGCGGCGTGGTGCCGGAAATTGCCTCCCGGCGCCATGTGGAGGCCCTGCCCCAGCTGATCGAGCAGGTGATGGCGGACAGCGGCCTGGGCTTCGCCGACCTCGATGCCATTGCCGCCACCGTGACCCCGGGCCTGGTGGGGGCCCTGCTGGTGGGCTCGGTCACCGCCCGCACCCTGGCCCGGCTCCACGGGCTTCCCTTCCTTGGCGTGCACCACCTGGAGGGCCACCTCTGCTCGGTGCATCTGGGCGAGCCCCTACCCCCGGGACCCTTCCTGGTCTTGCTGGTGAGTGGCGGCCACAGCGAACTGATCCGGGTCGATGGCCCCGGCAGCTACATCCGCCTGGCCCGCAGCCGCGATGACGCCGCCGGCGAGGCCTTTGACAAGGTGGCCCGCCTGCTGCAACTGGGCTATCCCGGCGGTCCGGCGATCCAGGCCGCCGCTGCAGGAGGCCAGGCCGATCGTTTCCCCTTGCCGAAGGGTCGGGTGTCCCTGCCCGGCGGGGGCTTCCATCCCTACGACTTCAGCTTCAGTGGCCTCAAGACGGCCATGGTGCGCCTGGTGGCCGAGCAGCAACGCCAGGCCGATGGGGCCGGCACGGCCCTGCCGGTGGCCGACCTGGCCGCCAGCTTTGAGCAGGTGGTGGCCGATGTCCTGGTGGAGCGCACCTGCCGCTGCGCCAAGGACCAGGGGCTCGAAACGCTGGTGCTGGTGGGCGGGGTGGCGGCCAACCGGCGCCTGCGCAACCTGCTGGAAGCCCGTTGCCAGGCCCTGGGCCTGGCCTGGCGGGCCGCACCCCTGGCCTACTGCACCGACAACGCCGCCATGATTGGCGTCGCCGCCGAGCAAAGGCTCCTCGCTGGCGGCCAAAGCGCCATCGAGCTGGCCGTGGCGCCGCGCTGGCCCCTAGGGGACGCCCTTGCCCTCTACGACCGGCGGAACCCCTTCTAAGACCTATAGGCTGGATCGAAATCCGCGGTCGCTGCCATGGCCCCAGCACCCAACCCCCAGGCCCAAATCGAGTCCGGACTTGCGTCCGGCCTGGAATCGACCCTGCAGGGCGGCATCGAAATCATTGAGGTGGGCCGCGAAGAAATGAACGCCTGGAAACGCGGGTTCACCCCCCAGGCCGAGATCTGGAATGGACGCCTGGCCATGCTTGGCCTCTCCATTGGCCTAGGAGTGCTGCTGCTTAGTCGCCTGGTGGCCTCACTGACGGCCGCGTAGGGCCTGCTTGAGCTCCGCCGGTTTCAGGCTCTGGGCCAGGGCATCAGCCGGGTCAATCCTGCCCTCTTGGGCCAGTTTCAAAAGAGCTTGGTTGCTTGTTTGCATACCCTCGAAACCGCTGCGCTCCATAATCTGCTCGATGGCATCTAGCTGCCCTTTTTGGATGTAATCCCTGCAAGCATCATTGTTGATCAAGATGTCATGAAAAGCTGTTCTTTTCCCATCCGTTGTCTTAACTAGCCCCTGGGCAACAATCCCTAGCAAGGAATCGGATAGGCCCCGGCGTATCGCCTCCTGTTCCGATGGCGGAAACATGCCAAGCACCCTTTCAACGGTCCGCACGGCCGAGTTGGTGTGCATGCTGCCAAAAACAAGATGGCCGGTTTGATTGGCTTGGATGGCAGTCGCAAGGGTTTCCTGATCACGGATCTCACCGATCAGAATCACGTCAGGGTCTTCCCTGAGGGCGGATCGCAAGGCTGCATTGAAGGATCGGCTGTTCAAGCCAACCTCGCGATGGCGGATCAGGGATTGCTGGCTCTGATGCACAAACTCCAGCGGATCCTCAATCGTGAGGATATGGCGGCTCATGTGGCGATTGATCCAGTCGACCATGGCCGCCAAGGTGGTGGTTTTGCCAGAGCCCGTTGGCCCGGTGACCAAGACCAGGCCCTTGGGCCGGGTGCAGAGCTGGCGCAGCACCGGCGGCAGGCAGAGCTCGTCGAGGCTGGCGATCCTGCTGGGGATTAGCCGCAACACCATCGCCAGGCCCCGCAGGGAATCCATCAGGTTGATGCGGACCCGCACAAAGGGGAAGGCATGGGAACCATCGAACTCTTTTTTACGCCGGAAGCCTTCAAGCAGGCTCACCGAGAGCATTTCCTCGGTCCAGCGGCCAAAGGTGTCCACATCCGTGACTGGCCAACCGGTGCGAATGATGTCGCCGCGGAAGCGAAAGCGAGGTTCCTCACCAACCCCGAGATGGACATCGGAATAGTTGTGCACAGCCGCAATCCGCACAATCCCCTCCAGATCCGCCGGCATGGGGCCGCTGAACAAGCTGCAGGCCGGCGGCGGCAGACCCGCCTGGGCAGGCCAATCTTGATTAAGTGCTGCAATATCGATAGGATTCATGATGACTAGCCTTTGCAGCCTGCGACTAATTTATATTTTAACAGCATCTCGCCTCTTTAGGGGTATCGCCGGAGGCCTCCTTAGGATCTACCAGGATGCATAGCTGCCTTGAAAGCCCCCCATCAGGTCTGCATCGTTTTGGGCACCCGGCCGGAGGCGATCAAGCTGGCTCCGGTGATCCAGGCCTTCCAGGCGGCCGAGGGCTTCCACACCCGCCTGGTGCTGACGGGCCAGCACCGGGAGATGGTCCATCAAGTGATGGAGCTGTTTGGCCTCAAGGCCGACCGGGACTTGGCCCTGATGGCCCCTAAGCAAACCCTCACCCACGTGACCTGCGCCGCCCTGCAGGGGCTGGGACAGGAGTTCGAGGATTTCCCCCCAGACCTCGTGATCGTGCAGGGGGACACCACCACGGCCTTTGCCGCGGCCCTGGCGGCCTTCTACGCCCAGATCCCGGTGGGCCATGTGGAGGCAGGGCTGCGCACCGACAACCTCTTTGATCCCTTCCCGGAGGAGGCCAACCGGCGGCTGATCTCCCAGGTGGCCCTGCTCCATTTCGCCCCCACCCCCGTGGCCGCTGCCAACCTGCAGGCCTCCGGCGTGGTGGGCGAGGTGCTGGTAACCGGCAACACGGTGATCGATGCTTTGTTGCATACCGCCGCCTCGGCGCCGGCCTACACCTTGCCCGGCCTGGACTGGGATGGTCACCGGGTAATTCTGGCCACGGTGCACCGTCGCGAAAACTGGGGCGAACGGCTTGAGGAGATCGGTCGCGGCTTCCTGGAGGTGCTGGAGCGCTTCCCCGATACGGCCCTGCTGCTGCCCTTGCACCGCAACCCCACCGTGCGCGAGCCCCTGCAGGCCCTGCTCGGCAGCCATCCCCGCGCCTTCCTCACCGAGCCCCTCGATTACGACCAGCTGGTGGCCGCGATGCGGGGCTGCACCCTGCTGCTGTCCGATTCCGGCGGCTTGCAGGAGGAGGCGCCCGCCCTGGGCAAACCGGTGCTGGTGCTGCGCCGCACCACCGAACGACCGGAAGCCGTGGATGCGGGCACCGCCCGGCTCATCGGCACGGCCAGTACCGACATCGTGCGCGAAACGGCCCGGCTTCTGGAGGATCCGGCCGCCTATGGGGCCATGGCCCGGGCCCATAACCCCTTTGGCGATGGCCAGGCCAGCGGCCGGGTTGTGGAGGCTAGCCGCCGCTTTCTCGACCAGCGCCGCATCGAGGCCCCCTAGCCCTTGTCGCGCCCTTTTTTGGCCCAGGGGGGGAGGTCGATGAACACCGGCACCCCGGGCTTGAGGCCGGAAAGGATCTGGGTGTCCCGGCCGCTGCTCGAGCCCAGGCTGACGGGCTGGAAGGTGGGCTGGTTGCCCTTGCCCACCAGCAATACTCCCGGTTTGCCCGCCTCGGTTACCACCGCCACGGTGGGCACCAGGGTGCGGGCTGCCAGCACGCCGGTGTTGAAGTCGATGTCGGCGGTCATGCCGATGCGCAGCTGGGGCGGCCGCTGCAGCAGGGCCAACTTCACTTGGAACGAGGTGACGTTGTTGAGCTTCTCGGCCCGGGGGGCGATCTGCCGCACCCGGGCGGCAAAGCGACGGTCCGGAAAGGCATCGAGCCGCACCGAGGCGTCCTGGCCGACCCGCAGGCGGCCGATGTCGCTTTCGGGCACTTTGGCAACAGCCTCAAGCCCCTCGGCCAACTCCACCACCGATGAACTGGTCGCACCTGCCGTAGCCGAAGCGGTAGTGGTGGGGGTAACGAAGGCGCCGGGATCGGCGTAACGGGCCGTGATCACGCCGGAGAAGGGCGCACGCACGATCAGTTCGCCCTGCTCGATCTGCCGTTGCTCGAGGCGGCTTTGCGCCGCCCGCACGGTTTCGCGATCGATCCGGTAAGTGTTGCGAATCCGCTCGTAGTCATTGAGGCTGATTGCCTTCTGGCGGTAGAGCAACTGGTTGCGATCCAGCTCATTGCGGCTGCGGTTCATCTGCTGTTGGGCGCTACGCACCAGGGCCTGAAGCTCCTCGATGCGATCACGCAGGTCGCCGCTATCCATCTGGGCGATCGGCTGCCCCGCCACCACGGAGTCGCCCTCCTCCACAAACAGCTTCACCAGCAGGCCCTGGCGCTTGGGGCTGACGTTGACGCGGCGGAAGGCCTCGAGTTGGCCGCTGGCCGTTACAACGCCGGGGAGGGTTCCCAGCCGCGCCGGCACCGTGTAGGTGGCCAGGGCCTTGACCTGGGTGGAGCGTTGGCGGGCCGTAGACCACAGGAGCGCGCCGCCAACCACCAGCACGGTGGCCCCCAAACCCAGCCAAAGCCTGCGGCGGGCCAGCCAGCGGGGACCGCGCCCGCGACGGAGCGAGCCAGCAGGGGTGCCTGGCCCCACCGGCAGGGCCTCCCTGGAGGGCGCGGCGGCTTGGGGCATGGCGACAGGAATGGCCGAATGGGCAATGCAGTCCAGTCTTCCTGGTCGGCGGCCAAACTGCGTGCGCCTGCGCCGATAGATTTCCGCCATGCTTAAAGCCGGAATCGTGGGGCTGCCCAATGTGGGCAAATCCACCCTCTTCAACGCCCTGGTGGCCAACGCCCAGGCCCAGGCCGCCAATTTTCCCTTCTGCACGATCGAGCCCAACGTGGGCGTGGTGGCCGTGCCGGACCCCCGTTTGGCCAAGCTTTCGGCCATTTCCGGCTCGAAGGAGCTGATCCCCACCAGGGTTGAATTCGTTGATATTGCTGGCTTAGTCAAGGGTGCCAGCCAGGGGGAGGGCCTGGGCAACAAGTTTCTGGCCAACATCCGCGAGGTGGACGCGATCGTCCATGTGGTGCGCTGCTTCGAGGATGACGACGTCATCCATGTGTCCGGCAGCGTTGACCCGGCCCGCGATGCCGAAGTGATCAACCTGGAGCTGGGCCTGGCGGACCTGGCCCAGATCGAAAAGCGCCGCGATCGCCTCAAGAAGCAGCTGCGCACCAGCAAGGAAGCCCAGCTCGAGGACACCGCCCTGGGTCGGATCCAGGCCGAGCTGGAGGCCGGTGGGGCCGCCCGCAATATCGCCCTCAATGAAGAGGAGGAACCCCTGGTGCGGCTCCTGGGTCTGATGACCGCCAAACCGATCATCTACGCCACCAATGTCAGCGAAGACGACCTGGCCGGCGGCAATGGCTGGGTGGAGCAGGTGGCTGAGCTGGCCGCCAAGGAAGGGGCCGAAACCGTGCGGATTTCAGCCCAGGTGGAAGCTGAGCTGGTGGAACTGGGCGACGAGGAGCGGGACGCCTACCTGGAGGGCCTGGGCGTGAGCGAGGGCGGGTTGCAGAGCCTGATCGCCGCCACCTACCGGCTTTTGGGCCTGCGCACCTACTTCACCACCGGCGAAAAGGAAACCCGCGCCTGGACGATCCATGCCGGCATGACCGCCCCCCAGGCCGCCGGCGTGATCCACACCGATTTCGAGCGCGGCTTCATCCGCGCCCAAACCGTGAGCTATGCCCAGCTGCTTGAGGCGGGCTCGCTTGCCGAAGCCCGCAACCGCGGCTGGCTGCGCAGCGAGGGCAAGGAGTATGTGGTGGCAGAAGGGGATGTGATGGAGTTTTTGTTTAATGTTTGAGGCCAATCGCTGGCTCCCTAACGTTGGAGTGATTGCCGATGGTATCTCACACTTGAATGGTTAGGGATTAGCGAAAAATAATTTCCGTCTTGTCCCAACCTGGAGGTCTGACCTGGCAGCCCTTCAGGGATTGGCTAGCATCAGATTGTTATCCATAACCGAATTTCATGGGCTCGCCAGTTTGCTTCATCATTGGCTACGGGCCTGGCGTCAGCCATGGGATTGCCCAAGCCTTCGCGGCTGAAGGGTTTCAGCTAGCCCTGCTCTCGCGCCATCCAGACACCCATCGTGAGCTTGTTGATGGGCTGGTCGCTGGAGGGGTTCGGGCCCGGGCCTTTGCGGCTGATGCCAGCCAAAGCACATCGATCGAGACGGCAATTGCGTTGGCCTCATCAACCATGGGCGTGCCCGAGGTATTGATCTATAACGCCTCTGCCCTGCGGCAAGGGGCTTTAGGGAGTGTTACTAGCGCGGAGCTTCTGGCTGACTTTGGCGTGATCGTAGGCGGGGCCTTGACGGCGGCCAATGCGGTGCTGCCTGGGATGAAGGAAAGGGGCCATGGCGCGGTCATGTTTACCGGTAGCTACTGGGGAGAAGTGCCTACCCCCGCCTTTGCTGCCACCTCCATCGCCAAGGCGGCCTTGCACCAACTGGCCCGCATCCTTGCCTTGGATTTACAAGACAGCGGCGTGCGCTCCTTCCTTCTCATCATCAAGGGCCTGGTCAATCGCGAGACCACTGACAATCCCAAGCAGATTGGGGACGCCTTTCTGAACGCCTATCAACGGCCCATCGCCTCCGGGCCCAATGAGATTATCTTTGAAACCCAACCCCAGCCCTGAAGCTAAAATCGGATTGGCTGGCTTGGTCTTGCCCAATCAATTGCCATTCAAAGGCATGATCTCAGGACCAATTCAGTCAAGCCATTTCTGAATTTTGAGCCGGCCCTCGTGAAAAGATGACCTGCCCGCAGCCAGAATTTCGCCGTTCTGGTTGGGGCAAAACTAAATCGAAGCGCCACCAAGGCATGCCCACTCCTTAGGCACTGAGGTCGCCACGACAAACCCCAATGGCAGCCAATCCCTGCATATCCATGTCAACTCATGCCCATGCCAATAACCGGAGATGACGAGACTAATCGTCACCCCAATCAACGGCCCGCCTTGGCCGGCTCACTCTTGTACAGTAACTAAATAGACCTCAATAACTATCTCCATTCATCCCGATCCAGGGTTGGCCCCTCATAACAGATCGCACCCAAGCCTTAATCAGGCATTGGGCTGGAGAGCCGGAGGACATTTTAGCTAAGATCTTGAATGGATAGGACTTAAACCTCAGGGCCTTAATCTCGTAGCGCCCAAGGCGAACCAACCCAAGCCAGCCAGTCCCAACGCCGCAGTACCGATCAGCCCGTAGGCCGCCAAGTTAATTAAATTAATTGTGGCCTTAATCTCGGCCCGGTCGTTGACGTGGGGAAAGGGCAATTGGGGCGCCGGCAGGTCCAAAAAAGCGCAGAGGGGGCCCCAGCCCTGGTCGACGCTATAAACCAGCAGGCGCTCTGGCGGCACAGCGGCTTTCACCTCTTCAATGTGCTGGAGATAGTGGGCGATGGCGGCCTGGCGGTTGGCCATGGTGCCGCGGTGGGCCCGTTGCCAGACCAGGTGGTGGGTCATGTCACCCAGGGCCCGGGCAAAGGGACTGACGGCGGCGAGCAGCTGGAACTGCCACATCCGTTCGCTGAAGTAGATGGTTTCCACGGTGCTTTCGTACCAGGCCTCGGCGCCGCGGGGATGGAGGGTGAGGATCACCTTGGCGCCGGGGTTGGCCTCAAGCAGCTCCCGCCAGACGCAGCTGGCCGGGTTATCCACCGCCGCCACGTAATCGCCTAAGACCTCATCCCAGGGAAAGGGCTCGCCAGGCTGGCCATGGCCGACCCGGCGCCAGAAGGCCAGATGGTGGCGATTAGCCCGGTTTTGCAGCACCTCGACCATGTGGTAACAGGGCAGGCCCAGGCTGTTCAGGGCCATGTAAAGGGACAGGGTCCCCGTGCGGCCAAAGCCAGCGCCGATCAACTGCAAGGCCATCGCTCGCCTCCCCCCCTACGGCCCACGGCCCCAAGTCCAGCAATGCTGCCGCAGCCCGCAAGCCAACGGAGGCAGCCCGGCACCGGGGGCTGCGTGGCCAGGGCCGGGCCGATCGGTCAGACTGTCCTTAAGCGTTATGAGATTGCCCGTGATGAGCCAGGAGCAGGATGTCTTCCAGTCCCCTGGGGGGAGCAGCGGTGATGGGGCCCAGGAGCCAGATCCCCATCCCCATGATTTCGACGTGCAGAAGCAAATCCACCAACAAATCCGTAACGATCCCGACTACGACGACTGGGAATACGGCACCGAACCCCTACCCCATGAGGCCTGGGTAGGCAACTCCAAGCAGGCCATCGCCGGGGCTGGGGCCGACGAGACCAACGCCAGCACCCAGGCTTAACGGCCGTCCCTGCAGGCCCTAGCCCCCGTTCCCGGACGTCCCCAGCCCGGCTAGGCGACGCTGCTGGTCGTAGCGACCGATCTGCACCACCAGCGGCAACCCCAGTAGGCAGGCCAGGGCCATGCCCAGCCAGAGCCAGAGCCCATGGTGGTGATGGTCGAGGGACCAGCCCGCCAGCAGGGGAGCGGCGAAGGAACTAACGGCAAAACACTGGGAAAACAGGGCCATCGCCAGGCCCTGGTGATCGATCGGGGTCAGGTCCACCACCGCTTCGGTGGCGATCGGCAGAAAGGCCGCCTCCCCTAGGGCCACGGGCAACAGGGCCAGGGCCACCAGGCCCGCCCCGCCTGAACTCAAGGCCGAGAGGGCCAACAGGACGCCGCCCAGGGAGAAGCTCAGCAGACTGATGGTGAGGCCCAGCCTCAGCGGGCGCTTGGCCAGGAACTGGCCCACCGGCCACTGGATCAACAGCAGCAAGCCCAGTTGGCCGCCGATCAACAGGGCGCCGGTGCCCTCGGGCAGGGCCGGCCGTTGCAGGCCCCCCCGCACCAGATCCAGGGGCAAGGCACTCTGCATCAGGGCGGGAATTGCCGTAACCACCACCGTCAAGGTCAACATCGGCAGCAGGGGTGGTAACCAGAGGTGCCAATCGCTCCGGCGGCCTTCTGGCGCCAAAGGCGCCCGCGCCGCCAGGGGGCGCCTTAGCAGCAGGGCCACCACCAGCACCAGGCAGCTGATGTCCACCAGGTAGATGCCGCGCAGATGGCCCGCAGCAGCCAACCCCGCTCCGATCAAGGCGCCCAGGGCGATTCCGAGGGCATCGGCGGTGCGGGCCAGGGCATAGCCCCGGGCCGAGGGCAAGGGCTCGCAGCTCAGCGAGACGGCGAGTTCCATGGCTGGCCAGTAGAGCCCCACCGCTGCCCCGAACAGCAGTTGGCCCAGCAGGTAGCCACCGAACTGGTGGGCTCCGAAAAGCAGGGCATCCGCCCCCATCGCCAGCAGGGCCGCAAGCAGCACCGGCATTGAACAGCGCAGCCCCCGATCGAGCAGGGCGCCACTGGCAAAGCGCCCCATGGTGCCCACCGCGGCCCCCAGGGCCAGGCCAATACCCACCTGAGATGCCGTGAAGGCGTCGTTATGGAACACCATGGGGGTGAGATAGAGGACCCCCCCTGCGCCAAGACTGGCCACCATGCGCGCGGTCGCCACATCCCGCAGGGCTAGGGGAAACTGGTCCCACCAGCCCTGCGGCGGCGCCTTTGCCTGCGGCCCTTTCCCCGTTCGCCCCACGTCTTGCCCCACGCCTCGGCCCGATCCTGGCCAGTTTGCTACTGGGGGTGGTCGGCCTGGTCCCACCGGCCCAGGCTGCCCAGGAGCTGTTGGTGCAGCTCGATGGGCTCAACCTGCCCCTGGATATTGACCAACTGGCCACCTGGGCCCGCAATCCAGCCCATCCCCAAGGAGATCTGGGCGTGTGGTTCGACCTCTTGGAACCCGGCAGTCGCCAGGATTTATTGCGCCTGCTGCGGGCGCCCCTGGTACAGGACCGCTCCCTAGGGCGGCAGCTGATCGAAAGCTGGACCGGCGAGCAGGTGCTGGGCGCCATGGGAGAAGTGATCAGCGGCGCTGGCGTGCCAGCGGTCTGGCAACACCGGGCCGCCGCAGGAGCCACCAGGCCGCCAGGGCCGCTGCCGCCCCTTCCCGCTGCGGCTGCCGAGCGGGGCCAGGCCCCCGAGCTGCAGGCTGGCGGCCCCCTTCTGGTGAAGACCCTGCGCCAGCTGCTCGAGCAGCAGCCGACGGTGACCACCATCGACCTACTGCTGGCCTTGCCCGCGCGCCGGATCAACCTCAACCTCGATGCCCTGGTGGCCATGGCCTCCCAGTGGCGCCAGCAACTGGAGGCCCAGCGCCAGGCCCTAGCCGTGCTGCGGCGCCTGCCCCTGCCGGAGCGGGGCCCCCTGCTGGCGATCACCGATGGCTTGGCGATCGCCAACGGCCGATCGGGCCTCGCCGGCCAGGCTCCAGCCCAGGGGTCCAACCTGGCCCCCTCCCGCAGCCAGGTCCTCAGCCTGCCGGTGGCCCATCGCAGCAGCCCGCTGCAGCTGGTGCTCTGGCCTGCCCAGGGATCGAACCGACCCTCGGGCTGGGTGTTGTTAATGCCGGGCTTGGGGGGCAGCGCCGCCCAGCTCGGCTGGCTAGGAGCGGCCCTGGCGGAACGGGGCTGGCCCGTGCTGGTGCTGGAGCACCCAGGCAGCGATGAGCAGGCCGTGCGGGCCCTGCTCGATGGCCTCCAACCGCCCCCCGGAGCCGAGACCCTACTGATCCGGCTCCAGGACGTGCAGGCGGTGGTGGCGGCCGAACAGGCCGGCCGCCTACCGCCCCTAGGCCGTTCCGTGGTGCTGATGGGCCATTCATTCGGCGGGCTTACCGCCCTGCTGGCGGCCGGCCTGCGGCCCGAAGCCGACCTGGCGGGCCGTTGCCGCCGTGCCCTGCGCCAGCCACCGCTCACCAATCTCTCGCACCTGCTGCAATGCCAGCTAGCCCGGGTGACCCTGCCGGCGCCCCAACCCCTGGCCGAGCCCGTGGCGGGCCTAGTGCTCTTCAACGGCTTCGGCAGCCTGCTCTGGCCAAACCGGGGCCTCGCCGGCCTGGACGCCCCGGTGTTGCTCTTGGGCGGCAGCCTCGATCTGGTGACCCCGCCGCTGGGCGAGCAGCTGGAGCTCTTCCTGCCGGAGGCCAATCCGCGCAATCGCCTGGCCCTGGTGGATGGCGCCAGCCATTTTTCACCGGTGCGGATCCGTCCCGGCTCCCAGGCCCTCTTCCAGCTGGGGGAAAACCTCGTGGGGCTGGCCCCCGAACGGGTGCAGGGGATGGAACTGAGCCTCACCAGTGAGTTCCTACTGGGCCTGAAGTCACCGATGGCCTTGCCACCCCAACGGCGCCAGCTCTCGGGAGTGAAGGCCTATGTGCTCGATCGGGCTGCCGCGGCCCGCTGGCGGGCTGCCCTCAAAACTTGAGGCGGGGATCGAGCAGGGCCACCAGCAGGTCAACCGCCACGCCCACGGCCACCACCAGGCCCGCCACCACCACGACGATCCCCTGCACCACCGGGTAGTCCCGCTGGCCGATCGCCTCCTGGAGCCGAAAGGCAATGCCGGGCCAGGAAAAGGTGACCTCGATCAGCAGGGCGCCACCGATCAGGGAGGCCACGGTGATGCCGGTGATCGTGAGCAGCGGCAGCAGGGCATTGGGCAGGGCGTGGCGCAACACCACCCTGGTTTCACTGAGGCCGCGGCTGCGGGCCGCCTCGACGTAGTCGGAGTCCAGGGCCCGCCGCAGGTTGAGCCGCAGGGCGTTGTCGAAGATGCCGCTGAGCAGCACCCCCAAGGTGGCGGCGGGAAGCACCAGGTGGCGCAGGCTGGCGCTGAACTGGCTCCAGCTGCCGGAGCGCAGGCTGTCGAGCAGGTAGAAGCCCGTGCCGCTGGGGGGCACCAGGGTGGCCGGAAAGCGGCCGCCCACCGGCAACCAGCCCAACCACACCGCAAACACCAGCTGCACCACCATGGCGGCCCAGAAGGGGGGCAAGGCGTAGGTACCGATTCCATAAAGGCGCCCGGCCAAATCAAGGCGTCCCTCCGGCCGGGCGATGCCGCTGAAGCCCACCGCCAGGCCCAGCACGGCGGCGATCAGCAGGGCCAGCACCCCCAGCTCCAGGCTGGCGGGCAAGCTGCGGCCGATCACGCTGAGCACCGACTCCTGGTTGGTGAGAGAGGTGCCGAGCTGGCCATGGAGCAGGTCCCAGAGGAAATGGCCGTATTGGCTGGCCAGGGATTGGTCCAGGCCCAGCTGCTGACGAAGGGCCGTGCGGGCCGCCTCCGGGGCCCGGGTGCCGAGCAGGGCATCGATCGGATCGCCCGGTGCCACCCGCAGCAGCAGAAACACCAGGCTGGCAATCAGCCAGAGCATCACGGGCAACAGCAAAAGCCGGCTGGCCAGGTAGGCGAGCAGTTGGCGGCGCCGGCTCATCGGGTGTCTCCGGGGCGGCCAGGGGCGGCTGGGGCCCCACCAACCTGGGGCCGCCGGTGCAGGGCCTGCAGCACCAGACGACCGGAACCGTCGAACTGGGGGGTGGCGAGCCAGGGCTGGGCCCAGGCCCTGGGCGGCACCCGCCACACCGGCAGGTAGGGGCTGGCGGCGGCGACGCGCGCCTGGATTCGGCTCACCAGCTGCTGGCGGGCCTGGCCCCGTTCGCTCTCCAAAGCGGCTAGCTCCGCCTCGAGGCCAGGAGCCGTCCAGAAACTGCCGCTGGCGGCACTGTCGCCGGCCAGGCAGCGATTGCCCTGGGCGCGCCGGCAGCCCAACAGGGGCTGGAGATAGGCATTGGCATCGGGATAGTCGCCGCTCCAGTCGAGCAGGATCAGGGGGAAGGCACCATCCCCCAATTGGCGGTAGGCGGTGGTCGATTCGATGCCGTTGATCTCGAGGCTGATGCAGTCGCCCAGGTCGCGCTGGAGCTGGGCTTGCCAGGTGAGGGCAAAGAGCCGATCCGCCGGCACGTTGGAGCGAAAACTCAAGGGCAGGCTCAGGCGCCGGCCCTGGCCAGGCCCCCGCACCTGGCAGTAGCCGGCCTTGCGGAACAGGGCCCGGGCCCGGGCCGGGTCGTAGGCGGGCCAGCTGGGGGGCTGGCTGCCTGGCAGCGGACCGGGCACCAGGTTGCGCAGGGGATCGCGCATGCCGTAGCTGACCCGTTCGCTGATCAGGCGGCGATCAAGCCCATGGGCCAGGGCCAGCCGCAGGTCGGGGTTGGCCAGGGGCGGCTGGTCGCTGCGCAGGGTGAGGTAGCCAATCTCCACCGCCGGACCAATCCCCTCCACCAGGGTGCCGCGGCCGGCGCGCCGGTGCAGGTCCCGTTGCTGGTCGCTGTCGAGGCCGCTGGAGAGCAACACATCGACTTCGCCGCTGAGCAGGGCGCCAAACAGGGCGGTGGAATTGCTGAGGGTGACCAGGCTCAGGCCCCGGTTGGCGGGGGGGGCTCCCCAGTAGCCCGCAAAGGGCAACAGGCGCTGCTGCTGGGGGGTGAAGGCCGCCAGCCGGTAGGGCCCGGTGCCCACAAAGCGGTCCCGCAGGGAGCTACGGGCGTGGGCCCGGTAGGCCTGGGGCGAAACAGGCGTGAGGTTGATCGAACTGAGCACGGCCGCCAGGGAGGCGCAGGGGCGTTTCAGCCGCAGTTCCAGTTCGAACGGCCCGCTCGCCGCCACGGCCGCCACCCGCCCATCGAGCAAATAACTGACCTTGGCTCGGGCCAGGAAGCGCTGGAGGCTGAACACCATGGCGGCGGCATCGAAGCGGCTGCCGTCCTGAAAGCGCACGTCCTGGCGCAGGGGGATGCGGGCGACCAGGCCGCCTTTGCTGAACCGCGGCAGGGCGGAGGCCAGCCGCGGTTGAATGCGGCCCGAGGCATCGCTGGCATAGAGGGGATCGCCGAGGGCGCTGAGCAGCTGGGTGCCGGCGAAGCTCGTGACATCCACCGGATCAACCGATTCAAGGCTGCTGCGGCTGGCCACCACCAGCTGGCCGGGGGGCTGGGCTGGCTGGCAGCCCCCCAGCAGGGGCACGGCCAAGGCCACGCCGGTTAGCCAGGCCAGCAATGGAACGGGGGAAAGGTCAGTGCGGTCCAGCGCGGGGCCTGGTCAGTGGGTCCTATTCAAGACCCCGCCTGACTGATGCGGGGCAGGGGCTGGGTCGAGCTAGCTGGGGCTGGGATGGCCGGCATTTGGCTGGTCCTGGCCATCCACCAGGTGGAGGGAGATTTCAAACACTGGCGATCCATGGCGGGCCATGGGCCAGCGGCGCACCCAGCAACGGTTCAGATGGTCGTCAACACCGATCACCTGATAGAGGTGCTCATCACTGGTGAGGTGAACACAGTCACCCTGATGGAGGGTCATCGCTTGGGGGAATGACGGGTCGTGACGCAAGAGCGATTGGGGAAGCAGGGAACTGAAACCACACCCAGGATTACTCGTCTGGGCCGCTCGACTGTTCGCTGTGATACAAAACTGGCCCCTGATGGGGGGACCCAGACCATTGGGGAGTCGGGAGCGCCCAGCAGCAAGCCTCAATCGGCCTGGCCCCAGGCCCTTTGGCTGGCGGCAGCAAACGGCCTCGGCCCATTAGGGCTCAACCCGGCCACCGCCTACAGCGTGCGCAGGCAGGCCGCCACCGACTCCACCGCATCAAGGGCCGTGATTGCCGCCAGGGCACCGCGGAAGCGGGCTTCCTGCACCTGGTGGGTGATCACCACGATCTCGGCGCCGGCGGCCATCTCAGCGCCGGGGCCATCGGTTTCGTATTGCACGATCGATTGGATCGATACGCCGGCGGCGCCGAAGCAGCTGCCGATCTGGCCAATCACGCCGGCCTCATCGCGGGTGAGCAGGCGCAGGTAGTTGCGGTGCTGGCTATCCAGGCCATCGACGAGGCGGCAGCGGTTCCAGCTGCTGGCCGCCAGCAGGGGATCGAGGCCGGCCGAGGCCCCCCCCACCTGGCGGATGCCGGCGATGTTGAGGATGTCGGCGACCACAGCCGAGGCCGTGGGCCCCGCCCCGGCGCCGGGGCCGTAGAACATCACCTGGCCCACCGGGTCGCCCTCCACCAGGATCGCGTTGTTCACCCCATGGACACCGGCCAGGGGGTGGTGCTTGGGCAGCAGGGTGGGATGGACGCGCACATCGAGCTGCTGCACGCCGTCGTCGGCCTGGCCGACATGCTCCGCCACGGCCAGCAGTTTCACCACAAAGCCCAGGCGGGCGGCGTAGTCCACATCACGGGCATCGAGCCGGTCGATGCCTTCGGTGGCAATGGCGGAGCGATCCACCGGACCCCCAAAGGCCAGGCTCGCCAGGATCGCAATCTTGTCGGCCGCATCGCCGCCCTGCACGTCCGCCGCCGGGTCAGCTTCGGCATAACCCAGCTGCTGGGCGTCGGCCAGCACAGCGCCGTAGGCCGCGCCCTCATCGGCCATGCGGCTGAGGATGTAGTTGGTGGTGCCGTTGATGATGCCGCTCACCCGCTGAATGCGGTTGCCGCCCAGGGATTGTTTCAGCGGTTCGATGATCGGAATGCCGCCGCCCACGGCCGCCTCGATCAACACATACACCCCCTTTGCCTGGGCGGCGGCGGCGATCTCATCGCCATAGCGGGCAATCACGGCCTTATTGGCGGTGACCACCGGTTTACCAGCAGCGATCGCCCTAAGGATCAAGGAGCGGGCCGGCTCCAGGCCACCCATCACTTCCACCACAATCTCCACGGCCGGGTCATCAACCACGGCTTCGGGATCAGTGCAGAGCAACTCGTTGGCGATCGCCACGGGCCGGGGGCGAGCCAGATCGCGCACGGCCACCCGTTTGAGTTCCAGGTCGGCCACCAGGGGATGGCGCCCCTGGGGGGTGGCCAGGATGGCGGCAACGCCGGCCCCCACCGTGCCCAGACCCAACAAGCCGATGCCGATGGTCATGGCCGCGTTGCCGTCAAAGACGGGATCCTAGAAATCCCTGGGCCATTCACGGTTCAACGGGAGTTTGGGGCCCAGCTGCGCCAGCCTGCAAGGCCCGGGCCTGGGCCTTCATCATCGCCAGGATGTTGAGAAAGCCATTGGCCCGCGATGGCGTGAGGCTGGCCTGGAGGCCCGTTTCGGCCACGAAGGCCGGATCGAGGCTGGCCGCCTGGGCCGGTTCAAGCCCTTCGAGCCCTTCGATCAGAAGGGCCAGCAGTCCCTTGGTGATCGCCGCATCGGAATCGCCCTGCCAATGGAGCCGGCCATTTTGGAGCTCGCCCACCACATAGACCTGGGAGACGCATCCCTTCACCTTGAAGGCCTCCTGGCGGAATTCCTCCGGCAAGGGCTCCAGCTTCTTGGCGAGCCAGAGCACGTATTCATAGCGACGCTTGGGATCGGAGCTGGCCTTCAGCCGCTCGACCATGCGATCCAAGGCCGGACTGCCCGTGGCCATCAACCGCGCCGGCGGCGACGATCCATACCAATCAGTACGCCCGCCACCCCGCAAAGCCCGCCCAGGGCCAGCACGCCGGGATGGCGCAGGGTGGCTAGGAAATCGCCCAGGCCCGGCAGCTGCCGCCCACTGAGGCGGTCGAGCTGGGCCTGACCGGCCTGCACCGGCATGGTGAGGTAATCGCGGTGGCCAGGGCCCCCATCCACCTGCACGTCCCAATCGCCACTGGCGCCCTTGGGCAGGGCAAAGCTGAGCTGGCCATGGGCGTCGGTGCGACCGAGGGCAACGGCTTTGCCACCCGGTCCAATCAGGCTCACCTGGGCATCCACCGTTGGTTGACCACTGGAGAAGTGGCTGCTCAGCAGCAGGCCGTTGTTGAGGCTGGCCAGCTGGGTGATGCTGCTTTCGATGGCATGGGCCTCCACCCGGGACGCACTTGCCAGGAGGGCTGCGCCGCTGACCAGGGCAGCTAACAGAGCGGCCCCGCCCTGCACCCTGGAGACACCAGCGGGGCGGCAAACGCCAGGGAACGGGCCAGCAGCAGGCCGGGCTGCAGAGCGGGTCATGGCGAAGGCGCAAAAGGCCATAGAACGCTACCGGCCGCTCCGCCGGATGGGGCGGGATCGCATCCGGGTCCAACTCTGCTGAGGAGATCCCCCAAGCAAACTCGGACCCGGGAAAGGGGATCAGCAGGCCAGCCATGGGGTCTGCAGAACGATTGCCAAGGCCCCTGGACTTGGGGAGCCACGCTCCGCCCAGGAGCGGGATCCTTTCAGGATGCGGACCAGCGGCTATCGCTGCCCTTGCCGGCCTGCACCATGTGCACCATCGAGCTCACCATCATCGACAGGGCATCGTTGTCCTGGTTGCGGCCCTTGAGTTCGGAGTGGAGAACCCGCTCGGCCGCGCTGGCGGAACCACCGCTGGATCGGCGGCTGGCGGGGGAACGCAGCTGGTGGGGGGCCAGAGAATCCAAAGCAGCTCTACGGGCAACCGATGAATCTTGGCAAAGGACGTCTTGAAGCGCTGGCCCCGAGGGGGAATCGTTAAGAAGGCGTCAGGTGCTCTTGCCAGCAACCCAGGGAAAGCTCCCTGCAGCAGGCAGCTGATGAACCCCCGCCTCATCAAGCCAGCCATCAAAAGGCACATCCCAGGGGTCCCGGGGCAGCTGCTCCACCAGGCAGGCCGACGGCAGCACCGCCAGGGCAGGCACGGCCCGCCACAGCGGATCGGCGCGCAGGCGGTCGTACCACCCCCCACCGGAGCCCAGGCGGATGCCCTGGCGGTCGAAACCGAGGGCAGGAACCAGCAGCAGTCCGAGCTGCCCTGGGGCCAGGGCGGGCCCGCCGGGCGCCGGGATGCGGCAGAGGTCGGGCGCTAGGGGCTCGCCCAGCTGCCAGGCCCGATACTCGAGCCGCCCCTCGCCGGGGACTCCGGCCACCGCCGGCAAGGCCAGCCGAGGGGCCAGGGCGGTGTCAGGCCCCTCGCCCGCCAGCGCCACCAGGCTGCGCAGGTCGATTTCCGCGGCCAGGGGCCAATAGAGGCCCAGCCTTTTGCCTGGTGGCAGCAGCCCCCGTAACTCGCGCCGGGCCCCGGCAAGGATCGCGGCTTGGCAATGGCTGGAGCGATCCAGCCGCAGGGGGCGCAGCCGCTGGCGGCACAGGGCCTTGGCGCTGGCGGAATCCTTGGCCCCGTCGATGGCCCGGTCTTTTCCCCAGTCGATGGCCCGCTCCATGGTCAGCGCTGGAACCAGCCGGTGAGGGCCACGGCCAGGGCATCGGCGGCGTCATCGGGGCGGGGCGGATCGCTGAGATTGAGCTCCCGCATCACCGCCGCCAGCACATCGCCCTTATCGGCGTGGCCATGGCCGGCTAGGGCCAACTTGATCTGCATCGGCGGAAACTCCACCACCGGCACCTTGAAGCGGGCCAGGGTCATGATCAGCACCCCCCGGGCCTGAACCACCGAAATGGTGGTGCTGGAGCGATAAAAGAAAAACTTTTCCACCGCCGCCAGATCGGGCTGCCAGCGGCGCAGCAACTGGCGCAGGTCGGAGGCGATTTCCACCATCCGATCCCCTTCGCAGCGGCCCGGATCGGTGCTGATCATGCCGCAATCGAGCATGCGCTGCTGGCCATCCTCAAAATCAATCACGCCGTAGCCCACCCGGGCCAGGCCGGGATCAATACCGAGGATCCTCATGGCCAGACAACAGACAAGCCGAGGCCAGCCTGAAAGGGAAAGGACAAGCCTCTCACCCCATGGCTACAAAACAGGGGGTGAGAGGCAGCAGCGTGGTGTCCTGGCCTCCAGGCCACAGGTGCAGTAGGTCAGGACGCCATCAGGGGTTGCACGCAGCCTCAGCGATCAGAGCAGACGATCGGCAACCGCTGTTTAAATCACAGTAGTAACCGCCCTAAAGGCAAAGCCAACCACCTGGTCATCGAAGTCACGGTCACCACCACCGAACATGTCTTCAAGGCCAAAAGTATTGTTGGCAAGAGTGACAAAGTGGGCGATGCCATCGGCATTACCGCTGGCAAAGGCAACGAAGGTGTTGCCATTCACCTGGGCAATCGGCGCAAGATAGCTGATTTCTTGCAGGGTAATCGACTCACGGGTACTCGTCTGACGATTACCCACCTGTAGGCCAGTGAGGGAATCAACCCTATTCTTGAGCGCAGCGACTCCATAGGCGGCGGCGGTGGTGCCCGCCTGACCAGGAGTGATGGTGCCTTTGCTGAGATCCGAGGGATCGATCCACACCGTGCCATTGATGTCTAGGGCACGGTAGAAACCGGTAACGGCATCAAAGGACGCCTCCCGGGCCAATGAAAGGGAGCAACCGATCTGCTGCTCAGCAGTGAAGCCGGTGAAATCGAGGATTGGCGCCAGGCCCTGTTCCTGGCCAATCAGGGCATTGAGGCCTTGATCGCGATCGGTCACTAAGGCCAGCGAAAGGCTCACGCCACTGAGGGAGGAGAACGCAACCGGGCCATTCGCTTGGCCCACTGAAGAGAAAATCTGGAGACGGGAATCACTAGCACTACTAAGCAGGTCCAAACTGCTATCAACTACTTCAAAAAAGCGGAGCGATTGGCCATTGATCAGCAGAATTTCTCGATTTAGCGACGTGCCAGTAGCGAGGGTGACATCAGACGACTCCAAGGTAGAGAAGAGGGTCTGCGCCCGGGAGCGCAACTCCGTGAGATCAGCAAAAATGGCATCAAAGGTCCAAGTGTCAGAGGCATCAAGCACCACATAACCGATCTGGTTGGAGGTGGCGGCTCGCCCGTTGAGGCTGGCATTCAACACCAGGCTAGCGGGGGCAATGTTGGACGTATCAGCAGCTAGGAGCGTTTTACCAGTAGCGATTAGCTTCACATTGGTAAGATTCACGACTCCAGCAGTGGAGGGGTCATGAATCTGTCCATCGCCACCTGGCCCAGTATCACCAAGACCACCATCGACGAAGGTGAGGCTAACAAAATCTGCAATACCATCACCATCGGTATCGTAGAAACGGGCACCGGCTCGATGCCTGGCGTTATAGGTAAGCGACGAGAGAGTGCCGTCATCAGGATCGATGCCGTAATAAACTAACTGGGTATTAGCCTTGCGTTTGCGCCCCCCTTGATTATCGTCCACACTAATCACCAGATCATCACCGACCTGGGTGAGATCCAAAAAGAGCTTAGCTTGCCCATTGCCATCGGCAGAAACGGTAAAGTCCACGGCCGTCTTGTTGAGCACAGCCATCACTCCCGTGGGAAGATTTATTATTGGCAAAGCGTCGAGAGACGTCGTCGTCAGGTCAATGCCCACCGTAATGGACTTTCTGGCCGGATCTAATTTGCTTAAGACCAAGGACTGCTTCAGCGGATTAGCAGCCTGTAACTGAATCGAGCCTTTGGTGGCGTCGAGACTAAACTGCAACTCAACTTGGTCATTATCTAAACCATCCTGGTCGAATTTAGTGAGGGCACCTTCGCTAATGACAAGATTTTGAACTCGGGTCTTCGGATCACTCGTAGAGCTATCGGCCGATTGCCGGCGCAGCACCTTGAGACTCAAAGTGCTAGCCAAAGCGTTAGGACTCGCCGCCTTATTGATATCAGCCCGGAAGCCAATCGAAGGAGCCAAGCCCGAGTCATCAAGCTGCAGATTCAGGCCTGAAAGCACCGGACGCAAGCCGGCACTGCTCGGGTCAACATCGAGCAACAGGTGGATCTGCTTTTGGCCCAGGTCGTCGAGTTCAGCCACCTCGAGGCTGAGGGTGCCATTGCGCAGGGCCGCCATGGCCGCCCCATCGACGGGAACAGTGATGTCGGCCGTGGACTGACCAGCCTCTAAGCGCGACAGTCCGGCCACTGGCGTGTAGTGGCGACCGGGCTCGGCCGAACTATTAACGGACGACGAGACATAACTGATCAGCTGACTGCGACTGAGGTCGCCGCTGCGGCTGATTTGGAAACGGGCCAAGCCGGAGCCTGGGGTGGTGCGGTAAGCGGTGATGGTCAGGCCATCACCAAAGCTGGTACTACCGGCCACCATCGACGGATTGGCCGCAGCAGGAGCTGCCCCAGATGATGATGGCGACTGGAGGGATGACGCAGCTAATGCTGCCGTTGACAGTGGTGCCGAAGCATCCTGGGCAGAGGAGAAGGCAACACTGCTCTGCAGGGAAGCCGAAGATGGGCCACCAGAACTGACCTGGGTGCTGAGCCAGGAGGAGGCAGTCTCACCATCGGGCACCCGCACATAGGCCAGGGTTGGGTTAGTCGTGCCAGCGGGGCCAGCGGAATAGGCATACCAAAGGCTGCCGCCATAGCTGGTGTCGAAGGAATCGTTAGGATCAAACTCAGCGCTGAGGTTGATGAAATCGGCCGCATCAGGGATAAGGAAAAGGATGCGATCTGGGTTGATGGCATTGATCGCCGCAGCATCAAAGCTGAGGGTGTTACTGCCGTAGTCAACGGAGCTAATTAGCTCAATATCCTTGAGCTTGGTACCGGCGAAATACTGCGGCTCAGCCACATTAAGCGTAAAGTCATAGGATTGGCCAGCTTGGCCCCGCAGCAGCAGTTGGTCGAAACCTGAGCCGGCATCGATACGCACAAAAGCGTTATCGGCAATAGAAATCTGATCATCACCAGAGCCGGTGTAAATCACATCCAGTCCGCCCTTCGATTGCACCACGTCGGCACCGCTAAGGGTATAGATCACATCGGCCTGAGGCGTACCGATCAACGTGTCGTTACCAGGGGAACCCACTTGGGACGCGATATTGAGATAATCGCCGCCAAAGAGCACATATTGATTGTCAAGCCCCATGGCAGGGTCAGAAGGATCGGAAAGAAGAATGTCGGTGAAGCCATCCCCATTCACATCAATATTGCCATCTAGCGAGTAACCAGCAAGGGATTGCTGATTTGGGGCACCAACAGTGAGGGTGAGCTCGGACGCCTGAAGATAGTTGGAATTGTCAGCCCAGGCCAGCATGGGCATGCCCTGCTGCATAAAGATGGCGGGATTACCCCAGCCGTTAAGGGAGCCTGGACCTGCATAGCCAGTACCTAGGGAGTAAGAACCCGGCGTTGCTGCAACTGGGGAAAGAGCATAGACTTGACTTTTTAGATAACCAGATGCAGGAGTCACATACAGCAAAGATTGATCCGTAGTCAACCCAATTGAGCCATTGCCATATTGATAATTGGTGCTTTGAGCGCTAGACCAATAGAGCCAGTCATCACTGGGCCCAGGACTTGCCGATGGGGCAGTAGCGAGGCGAATCACAAACTCATTATTGCCGGCACCGCCTCCATTGCCTGTAAAGGCAAGCACAGTTTTACCTTGATAGGTGGTGGCAGAAATCCCCGAAGAGATGGCATATGTATCTGTGGTAGCGAAATTGAGGGTCGTGCTCTCACCAACATAAGGCGCTGGGGAAGAGTTTGTTGCGTTGGCCGATGAGCTACTGGCCTGAGCAATGCCCCAGCTGGGAGTTGTGGCATCAGGGTTGTTACTGTAGAGATAGCGCAGATCCTGAGTCACTCCATCATCATTAGAACTACCCGTAGAACCATTATTAGAAGCAAAATAAAGAGCCAGACGACCTTCCTCCACCGCCAAGGCAGGAGAGTAGCGACTGGATTCATCGACTTGCTGATTACTTGCATTCGTTGTAATCACCTGATAGGCAGTCCAATCAGCAGTTGAATAATCCACTGGCTGACCATTGGTGGCGGCCTTAGTAAAGGCTATATACAGGTAACCAGAGCTGTCAACATAAGCCAAGTAAAGACTACCTTCGTAAAAAACAGCGCTCGGCGATTTTAAATAATCAATTCCATTCATATTACTTGTACTGGTTGTGTTGCTGCCAGTCAGCTTAAATTGAGTCCAACTGCCAGTAGAATTACTTAGGGTTGCCATCCAAATTCCAGATCCACTGGTAACACCAGGAAAGATCAGGCTTGCATTTCCCAATTCGTCAACCACGGCCGCTGGGGGCGTTTTAGTTTGCGCCCCACCAACGCCTGCAGCTGTGCCTACGCTCGCTCCAGAAAGAGTGCCTGGCTCAAATAAGTGAATGGGGTCAAACCAATTTTGCAACAGCGGTAGATACTGGCTGTTTGAAGTGCTATTGACGTCATAGATCTCGCCTTTGTTATACGGGTCAAGGGGGGAACGAAGATTACTTAAGCTAAAGGTGTTGGTCGTCGGATCAACCTTAAAGAGACTGCCATCCACTAAAACTGATTCAATCGCACTTGGGGTACCGTCTTGATTGGGGACATAGGCGGGGCCTTGGGGGACGAGGCTTAATAACACATCATCTACGCCATTGCCATTGACATCGCCAGCGGCACGAATACTCCACAATGAGAAGAAATTGGTGCCGCCACCCGCTGTTGCGATCTGATGGAGACCATCGGCGGCTAGGTAATCAATGGAACCATCCCCATTGAGATCTCCATATCCTCCTAGCGTTTGCAAGGCAAGTGATCCACTCAAATTCGTCGATTTACCGGTCAATGACGTAGAAGAATCAACTTTGGCGTTAGCGAACAACTGCTGCAGACTTGCCACATCACTAGAAGTTGCGGTAATTACTGCGCTACTCAAAGGCGTGGGAGCGGTACTAGAGATCTGGTTCAGATAACGACCGGTTACTGAATTGAGGCTAAGTTGGCCCGCACCATTAAGCATTGCCGCTGGCGTGGAGCCAAGAATTTGGGGAGAATTGTTACTGGGTGCGGCAATTTGAACGGTCTGCTCAGAAGCTGAAGCTGAATTATTTGCAATTAGGGACTGAGCTGAGCCAGAGCCAAGCACAAAACGTACGCCCGTAACAAGTTGTGCCTCAGTTGAATCAAACTCACCGTTCGGAGCAAATGCCACATTATTAGCAGTAACCAGTAAATCATCCATGCCATCGCCATTGATATCGCCCAAAGCACTAAGGCTGGAACCTGTCAGCTCGGCATTTAGCACGACAGGGATCTGATTCTGCTGAACATTAATATCACTATTAGTAGCAACTCCCACAATCAACAAAGGAATTGTAGCGCTATTGGTTATCAAGGGAGTGTAGCCAACATTTGAGGCAAGTACTTCAGAATTCTGTTGAGAAACCCAAGAATTTACATCCGCATTGCTCATCTGAATTGAGGCCAGGGTAGCAGCACTCGTATCTGTATAGGTAAGAATAAGGCCTTGATCATTGGATGTAAGACCAATACCATTATGATTTGGATTAATACCAGCTGGGGTGGATAGCTCAGTCCAGTTGGATGAGGTTGTGGAGTTAGATACGGTATCGGTAGCTGTAAAGAGATAGATATCATTGCTAGGGGAAGATTGCGTACCACCTTGATAGGCGAGATAAGTCTGCCCATTAAAGCGAGTCAATGCAAGCTGGCTGCTGGCTGTTTGGGAGAGATCATCGCCGTAGTTGACATTGGTGGTGGTCCAACCACTATTGGAGCTTGGTGACCTGGTGAAGATTTTTTGAATATCGTAATCACCGTTTGTATAATAGATTGCTAAATTATCGCCCTCGCCGATCATTGAGACAGAGGTTGCTTTATCTACAATAGTGGTTGCGTTGGACCACGATGAACCACCGTTGGAGGAGTAAACCATATCTAGATTGCCAGACCCATAAGCGATATAACAAATATAGAGTACGCCATTAAATAGGGCTATGGAAGGCTGTTGGTTGGATTCAATACTTGAGTCAAGTGACTTCCAACCAGCCCAGTCCGTGCCATTATCACTACTCGAGTTATAATAAAGCAAATACTGGGTAGTCGTAGTCTCGTTACGGCCGCTTCCAGTCGTAAAAGTATTAGGATCGCCCGTGACTGCCACATAAACAGTATCATTACCATAGGCAACCGAAGCCTGAGCAGGGGTTCCTCCACCAATATTTGATGAGCTCCAGTTGCCCGCAACGAATGCCCCTACAGTATTTTGAGTACCAGCACGCTGACCAAGATTACTACCTAACTGAACCGTAGTATTGAGCCAGGTGGTGCTGGCCTGATCACCCAAGCTTGGAACGGCATTCAGCCAAATCTGGTCATTGGCACTGCGCACATTGGCGAGCAGTAGGGCGCCATCCACACTCAAGGGAACGGTGGCCAGGTTGCTGCTTAGGCCCCCATTGGCTTGATTCAGGACCGTGGACGACCAGGGCTGGGGATCGGCAAGCACATCACCCTGGCTATTGAGGAGATTAAGCCGATTGAGAGTAATTGCCCCATCGCTTGTGCCGTAGGTGAGGGCCAAGCCGGTATCAGTGGTTGCCAGCACCGGAGCTGTGCTGATCGGGGACGACCCCGAAGCCGCCGTGAAGGAGGAGGCGAGCTGCCAGCTGAGGCTGCTCGGAATCGCCCCATAGACATTCACCGTGCCACTGTTATTAACAGCGACAACCGCGTCCTGCCCTAGCCAGGTGAGCGAGGGAGCAGCCGTAGCCACGATGGGCTGATAGACAGTCGTGCCATTGACAGCAACTCGCTCCAGCAGTTGGCGAGGGGTATTCCAGCTCGTGTCGGAATTAACCGGGTAAAGCAGGCTGGTTTGCACGCCGTAGCTAGAGGTAGAGCCAGATGTATTGATGCCCGCCAACACAAGCCCCGGACCACTATCGCCATCGAGGCTGAGGATCGAGACATCGCTACTGAGGCTGGTCGGCAACGACTCGGCATAACTATCCGTAGTGACCCATTGGCCCGCCTGCTGGGAAAGCTGCTTGAGCTGGAGGGTATTTGGCGAGCCAGCTTTGGCATAGCTCAAAATCAAACCATTCGCAGCATTGGTGAGGCCTAAACCAGAGCCACTGGCAGCCGTGAAGGTCGATTGAACGGGGAAATAGGTTCCATCTGACCCAGCCGATGACCCCGCGCTAGTTGTCACGTAGATCGTATTACTCGGACTGGTAGTCGTTCCACCAAGATAGGCGATATAGGTTTGATCCTCGTAGGTAGTGACTGCTAGGGGGCCTGATGCAGTTTGATTCCCGTAGGTAGTGACCGATTCGGTGCCTGTTCCTGTAATAGTATTATACTGAATTTGAATATCAGTGGTCCAGCCTGTAGCAGTAGACCCCCCAGGAGTTGTTGAATACGCCTTGAGAATGCGGTCAGTCGAATCATTAGACACGTAATAGACCGCTAATTGCTGCTGGTCCGTTCCCACGGTCTCCGCCACCAGGCTTGCATAGGTAGCGGATTGACCAGGAATCACATATTGAGTGCTCCAGCTATTCAAGCCGGCATCAACCAAGCTGGTAATATTGATTTCCTTATTGCCATCAAGGTAACTCAAGTACAAGGTACCGTTGACAACGGCCAATGACGGCGGATAGGCCGAGGTCATGCCTGCTGGCAGGTTGTTCCAAACAGGACCCCAGGTCTCCCCACCATCACTACTTGAATTCCAATAGATAGTGTTGCCTCCATTACCCTGCACAGCCATATAAACCGTGTTGCCAATCCTGGCCAGGGCAGGCGTAGCTGGAGAGGATCCCCCATCCAAAGGAGACCAGGAGATGGGAGCAGCCAGGCCCCCGAGGGCGGTCGCCTGATCTGGTGTGATCGAATAGGAGGCCGACAAGGTGCCGGTAGTGGCATCGACCCAAACAACCCCCAAGGCATCACCCCGATCGATCAGTTGCGGGCTATATTTGCTACTAAAAGAGGTTAAATCGCTCCCATCGCTGAGGGCTGTGGGCGTTGTCCAGGCAACTGGCGTATTACTGCTTGGATCCCAGCTGCTGATACTGAGGGCTGGAGTCTCGTCCGTGTTAAGGAAGGCTAGATAGAGCTTGTTATTAAAATAGGCTAGGGAAGGTGCGAAATTGGAAGCAAGGCCAGATTGGCTTGCCGTCAGATCAGTCCAGCCGGTCCAGGTCTGGCCGGCATCGCTGCTTTGGGCGAACCACAAACTGCTCGCTTCATCCCCTTTGACAACCGAATAGAGAAGGTTGCCAACACTGATGATCGCCGGTTGCGCATCGCTGAGCCCACCCGATACAGCTACGCCAGGTAGCGCAGTCAGGGGCTGGCTGGATGAATTAACGGGGGAGAGATAGCCAAAACCGGAACCAACTGGAAGCTCCTGGGTCAAGCGCCCGTAGAGAACACCGACAGTGCTACCGGCCCCCTGGCTGGTGGAGCTCAGATCCTGGTTAAGCAACAGGGCGATGTCCGCAAAACCATCGCCATTGATGTCACCGGCTGCAGAGATCTGGGTGTCGTTGCTAACCGTAAAAGAGTAGAAATTGTAGGGGTAATCCGCTAGCACTTCCTGGGTATTGGCCCCAAGCTCTAGACGTACCGTGGTAAGAACAGGGCCAGCCTGGATCGAGATGAAGTCTCCATACCCATCACCATTGAAATCACCGATCGAGCGAAGGGATCCCTGGTTGGTTTTCGCCAGACCATCAAGCATGTAACCGGTGTTGCTGGCAAGCTTGTCGAGCTGCAGATTGGTGATTGCCTCTAGATAGGGATGGCCCCAGGTTAGGTAGGCACTGCCATTAGGACCTGACCCCAGGGGGATATCGGCCAAGCCATCCCCATTGATATCTCCTGCCCCAAACGTTCCCTGACCAGTATTGGATGACAACCCGTCGCCCAATTCAGTTAAAAGGGAAGCCGTGAAGCTGGAGCCAGATGCCTGCTTGATGTGGCCGGCGGATCCTTTCGCCACATTGCCGCTACCGAGATTATTGACATCCTTGTAATCGATTAGATTGTCACTACCAAATAATACATAGCCATTGCCAGCGCCACTACTGGCATTAAAGGCTTGAATCAAAACATCGTCGTAGCCATCATTATTCGTGTCTCCTAAATTGACCAAGCCATTGCCGAAATGATCCTGGGCCTGGGCGCCATAAAGGGTGAGGCCACTGGCAAGGTGTGCCAAATATTGGTTGTCGCCCAGGGTTGATTTGGGTTGGGAGCTGGTATCAATGAAATAGACAGCTCCCGAGCCACCTGTCTGATCAGCGCCCACGGCAAGGATCGCGGCCTTGTTGGTGTTAGCTAAATCACTAAAAGCAAGGCTACTGCCAAAGCCAGAAGCTCCCAGCACATTCCAGGGGTTCGGCCCGTAATAGGTGCTGGATGCATTGGCAGGTGCGGGACTGGTACTGGAGGAATTAAAGAGATAAACGGCACCGACCGCATTCACCTGCAAAGCTTGGTTATTAAAAACAGTTGCCTTGGCAATCGTATCAACCTGCAGGGCCTTGAGATTCTGCATATAGGTTGTTTCTTCGCCCCCATTCTGCTTCTGTGCCGACTTGTCCTGGCTGACAATATCAACAAAGGCACTGGCAGTAGTTCCATTCGCAGTCGAAACATTGGGCAAATCGCCTGTGCCTGGCAACTGGATCTTGATCAGGGCACCATCACCGTAAGTATCACTAGGCTTCATGCTGCCATTGGTCACCTGTTGCTGCACCCCCTCGGTGCCGCTATAGACCAAGGCGGCACAAACACCTGGGGCCGATACGGCCATCGCACCGGAAGTACTATCGACCGCGATGGCACTACCAAATTGGCTGCCCCAATAGATCGTGGTGGCCGTGCCGCTGAGCTCGATGCTGGTGGCACTGCCTCCCGTGCCGAGAATGGGATCGGAAAGCGTGGAAGCCACACCGGTGCCCCAGGTCTGGGAGGAACTGATATAGCTGTAAAGGGCTCCGATGGGCTGGAGATTGGTTGCGTCGTTGGGGTTGAGTTGACTCAGATAATTGGGAGCACCAATCCAAAGGGTTTTACTGCTGCTGTTGTAGGCAAGCGCAGATCCGAAACCCGCTGCACTGCTGTTATCGGGCGAAGAAGCTGAGGATGGGGCGAGGACGGTAACATACTTGCCAATGCCATTGGGATTGGCCAAATTGAGGATCGTATTACCATTCGCCGAAGTAAGATTAGCAGCAATCCAATTGCCATCGATGATATAAACACGGCCGCCACCGTTGGCCTGGGGAGCGGCAATGACAAGATCATCAACGCCATCGTCATTAACATCAGCCACCAGCATGGTCTGACCAAAGTTTTCACCCCAACCCACGGTGGGATCGGCTTGAATCAGCAAGCCGCCCGCACTGCTGGCATTGTATGCCGCCCCCAAAAGGGGCAGGTTGGGGACATCGGGTGAAAAATTCGATTGGGACAGAGCATTGAGCCAGGTGCTAGGCGCCTGGGCCGCCGTACTGCTGGGTATGCCTTTGGTGGACTGGCCCGTATATTGAATCCAAATCCGCCCTGCAGGGTTGCTAATGGCATTGCTCGATTGGGGTTGGGCAATCGCCAACCAGCCATTGGTGATGCCACTGCTGGCAAAGGAGCCAACCACCTGGGACGTGCCGAAACTAGGGGCAGGCGTTGCCACGGAGCCACTGCCGGCAGCGGCTGCGGCAGTGGAAGAACTCGTGAGAATTTCACCGCTATCGATGTATTTAAGCTGCAGGGGAGCTTGCTCGATGACAGATGCAGTGGCTAAGGCTTGACTATGCTTTTGTGATGCAGCCAACTGGCCACTGCTAAGCGTATCGGCGCTAAGGACTGAACTTACATTCTGATTAAGAACGACAGACGATGGGCTTGAGATTTGATAACTTACCGATGGAGATCCCGCACTTTGTTCGACAAAATTGAGCGCGTATGTGGCAGTGTATTGATCAGCATAATAGGAATTTGGGTTCGAGTTAGTAGCGGCATGGGGCAGTTGGTCTTTCGAAATCAGCAGGTTAAAGGACGGCGCGTCCGTCATAACGGTGTAAAGGAAATTATCAGCCGTGGCAAAGGGTTGCAACGATTGCAAACTATTGCTACCCAGCAGCACTTGCTCGGGCGTCAACTGAAGGGTTGCCTTGCTGTTGTCTTCGTTATTCGTCAGTGTCACCGTCACGCCTGTCAGCAGATCATTGACAGGATTGGTCGTAAGGGCCGAAGTTGGTATGGCAATCACCAAGGCATCCTGAACTCCCTTATGCGGTGCAGCGCTCGGAAGGGTGGCCTGAACTTGAAGGCTGGGGTTGAAATTGGAAGCCGGGGTCCAGCTGCCACCGCCCTTGCCATCCGGCGTGAAGGTGGAGTAGTAGGTGCCGAGTAAGGCATCATTGGGGTTGACTTTGCGGGCATACCAATGGGCATTGACGCCACCAGGGATTGCACCAAGATCGGGGGTGTGGTTGGCAATGCCATAACCAGCTGTTGACAACAAACCGAGGGCATCAGAGGCGGAGGGAGCAGGCCACAGTTCGCTGGTGTTGGCGGTGATGTCGACACTGGAGAGGGCCTTGCCGTAGAAGGCCAATTGATCAATGGCACCCCCCACATTGTTCGCCAGGAGAACAGCTTGATCATTGGGGCTGACCGGCGCATAGGCATCCAGCACATTGACTTGACTGGCCACGAGCTCATTGTCCACATACAGTGTTGCCTTACCGGACATACCGGGCAACTGGGTGATATTGCCTTCTACGTTGTAGCTTTGGTAAGCGGGCAGATAAGAGGCCACCACATAGTGCCACTTGCCATCACGAAAATCCGAGGAACTAGCCAGTTGAGCGGATGACAGACTGGTCTTCGCGCCGACGTCAAAGACGAAGTGGCCGTCGCTATTCACCGAAACCGCTGTACCTGGAATCACCGTAAAGTCAAGCTTATAACCCGAATAGCTTTCGCTGGTCAAAGCACTCGGTGTTGCACTGGGGGTGTCGCTTAGCGAGGGAGCCAATGAGAAATTAACCTTGGCTTCCCCTGTTTTAAGTTGAAACTCCCATAGGTTATTGAACATTGTCGACAGGGAATTATTCCCTGTGACCGTGCTATTTAAAACCAGGCCCTCATTAAGAACAGCAGAGCTCGTATCTAACTCAATGGCATTGAGGCTGGAATTTGGCTGATTGCCAACGGAATCAATCGCTGTGCTGAACTGCAGCTGGGTGAGGGGCACTTGGGCGATGGTGGAGGCAGACGTGCCATTGAGACCCTGCAGATCAGCGCTGTCCAGGGAGTAGGCCTGCAGGAAGCTATCCACACCCTCAAGGGTGGAGCCACTGACAAAATTATTGATCTGCACAGCATTGCTATAGAGGTTGCTGCCACCAGTGCCACCTTCAATGGCCGTATCATTAGCCCCTTGGGCGAGCACAGCCCAACCCCAACCATAAACGGCATTGCCGGGATCAGACACTGAGGGTGGGATCGCGTCAATCAGGCCCCTCGCCGCTGCTTCGCTGTAGGTGATTTGATTCACCACAAAGCTGCTGGTCAGCAGCCAATTGGCCGGAGCCATCGATTTGCCAATGGCCTCAGTGGATGGTTGGCCCAAGGCCACGAGACCAGCCCCATTGGCATTGGAAGCGGGCTGCATCTGGGCCCAGAACTCAATAGTGTATGGAGCGGTGGGTAACCCAGGGGTAGAAACCAGGGTGGAAGCTTTAACTTCTTGAGGGGTATTGATGCTGTATGTGCCCGTGCCGTTGGTTGCATCAAACGTATTGATAGCCGTAATGATTGTGCCGGGGGCGATGCCCGGACCGCTGATCTGATCACCCACATACAGATGGCCTTGGGTGAGCGAATTAACAGTTAGTAGCGTGTCCGCTATGGAGCCAGTGAACGTGCAAACACCTACATTTGGCGTACCAATCATGCTAGTACTTGCAACAGGCTGGCTGTTGTTGAGTGTGAAACTACCAGTTCCACTTTTGGTATCAAAATTATTCACGGCAGTGATCAGGGTACCCGCCGCGATGCCAGGGCCACTAATCACATCACCAACATTCAAACTCCCCTGGGTCAGAGATGTTACGGTAAGCGTGGTTATGGTGCCGTTACTACCATTGCTGCTGTTGATCGAGCCCGTAAACAGGGCAATCGGATCGGGAATGCTGGTGAGATCGCCGGCGGGGATGTTGTTGAGGATCTGGCTAATGGAGCTGTTTCGCGTGCCCATGCCCGTGGTCAACACGCCGGTGCCATCGCTGTTTTGAACGGCGCTTGCCTGGGAGGCGGGAAGGGCCCCTTGGATTGCAAAGGAGAGCCCCGTATCCGAGGCGAAAGTGGCCGTTGTACTGGTATCTTTTGTCTCCCCAATGTTGATGGCATTCACGCCAGCTTGCAGCTGTCCCAAGTCCAAATAAATCGAAGGCTTATCGTTGAGAACACTTTGGCGGTAGGGAGTACGCACATCCTGACTCCAACTGATCACTGGAGTTTCAACCATCGAACCATTCGCACCTGCCGCTAAGAGGGACAAGGAAGCGACGCTGATATCGTCAATGCCTAAACCCACATCCCTTGTGGGATCCCAGGGTATGGTTTGGATTGTGGATTGGATTGTGGATTGGCCGTTGGCATCAGCAAACAGGTCAGCCCACTGATAACTCTGGGGATTGGGATTCAGCCAGCCCACTTTGATGCTCGTGGGAATGGGCGTTGAAATGGAACCAGAAGAACCAAAGCTTTCAACCGCCCCCTTAATCGCGGCGATGGAGGCCTCGGTCCAGACCAACAGGGTGCGCTCCTGACCGGATTGGTTCGGATCAGCAACGTTGACAACCTGCAGGTTGCGGATGATGGCGCCTTCGGGATGGTAAAGCTCCGCCAGATCGGGAGCGACCCAGGTATTGCCGCCGGTGTTAATGCGATAATTGATCCTTTGGTCCCCATAGAACGCGTCCATGAAGGCCTGGAAGTTGTCCGCAGCAGAGCTGCTACCCATGGGGATGACAGGATCGGATGCCTCCACCCAGGCCACAAACGTTTTGTTGGCATAGGTGGAGGAGGCTGGGCCGGCAATTGTGGCCGCCGAAGGTGCGCTAGCGGCAGTGAAAAGAATGTCGTGGTTGGTAAAAATATCGGCCAGGGCCAGTTCTGCGGCGGTTGTCGCTGCTTCTGGTGTAAAACCACCGCCGGTCGACTTGAGCAGGCCATTGAGATACACCAATGATTGGGTGCCGTTGGCATCGGTGGCGACATAGGTGACGCGGTTCTGAACCGGCCAGGCGCCCATGGGGCTGTATAGGGGAAGCTGGTCGCTGAGCCCAGCTGAGAGGTACACACCGGCATTGGCCGCTCCCGATTGGCCCGAGAACTGCTCGTCCTCTACGAAGTTGTTGAGGGCCAGGGACTGGGGATTGACCGCGTAGGTCGGCGGGGCCGTATTCGCTGGCAAGGCGCTAACAACGGCCTGGGGCAACTCCAGCTGAAGACTGAAGCCATTGGACGAGGCTGCGGCGGAGCCAGTATCAGCAACAAAGAGCAGGGGCTCGCTCAACTCAACCCGTTGAATCACGCCGGCATTGAGATAGACCGTGGCAGTAACATCAGGATTGAGAGGGGCTATGACCTGCTGCGTTTGATTCAACAGCTTGAACGCCACATCGGAATAGATATAGGTGGCGTTATTGTTGGCCGGCTGGGGCTCGGTTTTGGCGGTCTTGGGGTTGTACTGGGGGTAGTTGACAGCGGCCGGCTGGCTGGCTGGTGTAACACTAATGGTTTGAATAGATTGAATAGATTGAACAGCAAGCGGCGAGTTACTGGCGCCAGATGCCACCGTGATTAGGGGTAAGTTGGCAAAGGGATTGCCGTCAGCAGCATTGCTTGGGTTAGGCGGATTGGCAATCTCATCTGTAAACACATCCAGCAGCAGGGCATAGCTGGCCGGGCTCGCGGAACTGGCCTCGGGCAACGCCAGATAGCTACCGGCTTGGGTGATTTGGAAACTCTCTGGGACGATTGATCCGTTCAATACTTCGAAGCTAGCCAGGGCAGCATCCTTGAGGCCACCACTGATGGTGACACCCAGAATCGCGACACCTACGTAGGTTCCATCCTTAAGCCCCGTGCCAGCATTAACTAGGGTTAGGGGCAAGCTGCCACTAGCACTAGCCGAGGTCGGATTCAGCCCTAGATCATATCTATTAAGGGTGAATTTCTTAAGACTAGCCGACTGGATTTCTTTGATAGCAAGCAGACTAGTGGCCACTCCGTAGCCGCTGGCAGCCGTATTGACCCCTGCCAGCACAAGCGCAGGCCCATTGCCCCCATCCAGACTCAGGATCGAGATATCGTTACTAAGGCTTGCTGTAATCGGCTTACTGTAGGAATCAGTGACAACCCATTTGCCCGCCTGCTCTGAAAGCTGTTTGAATTGAAGTGCATTGGGCGAGCTGGCATTGCCGTAGCTCAGAATTAAGCCGTTGGCACTATTAGTGAGCCCAAGACCGGAGCCGCTAGCCGCCGTAAAAGTGGCTTGAACCGGATAGTAAACTCCATCTGTAGCACTTGACGATCCGGCACTGGATGTGATGTAGATAAGATCGCTCGGACTAGCGGTGGTCCCGCCTTGGTAGGCGATATAGGTTTGACCATTGTAAGACGTAACCGCCAGGGGCCCCGAGGCAGTTTGAACTCCGGAGCTATTGTTGTATTCAATCCGGGTAGAGGAGCTCCAGCCACTGGGCGAAGCAGGAGTGGCCGAAGTGGTCTTAAGGATAAGATCGGCGGAATCATTGGAAACATAGTAAACCGTTAAATTCTGGCCCTCTCCCACCGTTTCCGCGATCAGGCTTGCATAGGTAGCCGATTGGCCAGGAATCACATATTGATTACTCCAACTATTCGAACTTGCATCCACCAACTTAGTAATATTGATTTCATTGTTGCCATCACCGAGATAACTTAAGTAAAGAGTGCCACCCACAACAGCCAGGGAAGGCGGCAGCACAGACGTCATGCCGCTCGGCAGCTGCTGCCAGGTCGACCAGGTGAGCCCGCCGTCACTGCTGGAATTCCAATGGATGTAATTGTCACTCTTGCCTTGCACCGCGATATAAACGGTGTTGCCAATCCTGGCCAGGGCCGGCGTGGCTGGAGTGGATTGGCTGCCCAGGGGAGCCCAGGTACTGGAAGCCCCTAGGCCACCGAGGCCGGCCACTCCCACTGGTCTCGCCACTGGGGTGGACTGGGACGAGAGGTCGCCAGAACCAAGATAGATATTGTTAGCAGTGGAGGGGGTATAGGTATAAGGGGTGGCGCTGCCTGGCTGGCTACCGTTATAAACGGTTTCACTCGTTGAAGCCGCCTCGGTGGTGGTCTCACTTGGATAGAGCCCGTCGGCATTGGAATCGGTTTGGGTCTCTGCTTTATGGGAGCCGGAGCTAAAGCTATGGTAGTAACTGATCAGAGGCATAAATCCTCCCAAGGGCAAAGCCGCGCCAGCGGCAATATAAAGCTTATCTTCGAGGCTCCCCTTTTCAGCGCCTTTCAAATATTTTTCCAGCTTATTCTCTACCTTAAGCTCAATGCCAATCACGCTATGGTAGAGGGCCCGCATGACCAGCTCAGTTTCATTCTGGATACCAGAACTATTTTCCGTGTCCAAGCCTTTGATTCCTTGCAAAGCAACGGGCGTGGTTACCGCCAGGGCGGTTCCATAAATAGCATTGAACCAATTAAGCAGTGCAAATCCCTTTTTATTCGTGTCACCTATACCTGAATTTTCTTCGCCAGCTGCTTTTTCGCCAGCAGTTTTGGGCGCAAGCCCGGTGCCCGTAAATGTTTTGAGAAACCACGAAGCACCACCACGGCCTAGCGCACTCAACACTCCATAGCCAGCTTTTCCCATTTTCTCAGCATTACCCACCATGCCGGAGTAGTACCCAAAATCAGCAATCCAGCTAGGGATATCCTGTTCATTTGTAACCTGCTGGCTCCACATATAGCCGATAAAATCAGACAGCGTCACCTTGATGGAATTGGCGCCCGGAGCGATATAGCGAAAGCGCCCCATTAAATCGATACCAACGGATTCCTGGGTAACAACCTCCTCAAGTTTTTGGCTCGGATTGAGAGCAACGTTTGCCTTGAGACCACCTGAGCCTTGATACATATACTGGGAGACCAGCATGCCGCCCAGTCCGACATAACCTGTGAAACTAAAACCACCCTCGCTCCCATCGGCAAGAGCTTTGCTGCGCAGAGAATTACCATGTTCAGTATCTCCATAGCCGAATGACAACTTCATCGTGTTGTTACTCGTTAAACCAGCGCCAATATTTCTGATTCCAAAAGAGCCTTCCCAGCGGAATTGCCATCTATTATGGCTAGACCCTGCCTCCAAATTGGCCGTTGTCCCGTGGGCAATCGAGCCTCCATGCCCATGGCCGGTTGACTCCTCGTGTTTCTGGAGAGGGAACTGAATCTCCCAACGCGTCAAGTTGGAACCAGAGATCATGCCGGAGCGCCATTGGCCGCTTTTACCCCACGACCCCGCTAGCTTTCCGGTGTAATTACCTGCTTGCGAGTCATTAACGCCGCCAGAGCCACCCTCCGGGCTGGAGGCTGTCAGCAGGGTGGGAGTGGGTTGCGAGCTGCCATTGGTGGGCAGCTGTTGCCTGGAAAGTTGGGTATTCCCACCAAGGGGGATGGGGGAGGCAGCGATCGCCGAGGGCACCGGGGCCGCCGTGATGGGCGCGCTGAAGCTTGATCCAGCGCTGTTGAGAACGCCCCAACCCGGGTTGGAGGCGCTGGCCGTCAGGTTGAACGGGGTCGTGTACAGGTCGCTATCGGGCCTCTCCCCCGACAGGCTGGCCTCCACCTTGGCGGCCAAGACGTCGGCCGAGGCCTGGCCCAATTGGTCGATCAAGGTGCTGGATGGCGTTTCGGCCTGGCGTTTCTGCACCACCAGGGAAAAGCCTCCCGCGGACCCAAGAGCCGGCACGATCGAGAAGGCCTGCTCATCAAGCTGGTCGTTGGTCAGCTGGAGCGGCGCCGACCAAGACAGTTCGCCAGAGCTGTCCCACTGGCCGAAGCTGGCAAAGATTTCGGCATTGCCGCCTGATCCCACCCGATAGGCGAGCACGATGCCCGGATTGAGCCCCTGGGAACCTGGACTGCCCGTGCTGGCCTGGGCCCCTGGCCAGAGTTGATCCAGGTAAAGCGCCTGCAGCTTTTCGCCACCAAAGGCCAGGGGCACGGTCTGACCCTGGGTCCAGAGCTGGGCCTGGCCATCCCACTGGCACTGCCAGATGGCCCCGTTGTCCGCCAGGAACCCATGGGCGACGCCGTTGGCGTCATTGACCACCTGGATGCTGCTGGCGTAGGGCATGGCGACTTTTTTGATTATTAATTCGAACTTACAGCACATCTGCTTCTGGCCATACCCCCCATTCAGAGGGGGGGCAAGCAAACTCACGAATCGCGGAATTTCTTCGACTTTGCTTTTACGCCCCAAGCCAATGCGCTTCCCCAAGAAAATACTTGCGTTATATGCAATAATCGACCCGGCAGCATCAATTGTTATTCTTTGATCTTCGCTACCTCGTCTATTGCGCTTATCAACATCTTGCCGAGGCGAGTGTAGCCTCTCTGGCTGCATCGTAGATTCGTCTTTCGGCTGAAGACTAAGACCACCAAATTGAGCTTACTCTTTAGCTATTTTGGCACCCAGAATACAGTGCCCACAGCCGGAGTGCGCTGTTCGCTTGATAACCCTTCGGCCCTAGCCACCCTGCCATTTAGAACATGCCTGACCCACGTCTCGCTATCAAGTGAGACGTCAATAATCAAGACAGCACACATCAATCAAGGCAGAGCGCTGGCCTGGGGCCTGCCTTGATCCAGTGGGCTTGGGCCTCAGGACTTTAGGGCTGAGTGAGGGAACCCTGGACCCGGAGCAGGCCCCGCTCGATGGCTGCGCCCACCAGCTGGGTGCGGTTCCTCACCCCGAGCTTCCCCAACAAGTTATTTGTATAGTCCCGCGCCGTACTTTCGGCGATCCCAAGACGGCCAGCGATCTGGCGATTGGTTAAGCCCCGGCCAATCTCGGCGAGGGTTTCCTGCTCCCGAGGGGTCAACTTCAGCCCAGGGGAATGGGCTTGCGCCCTCTCCTGGAGGATCCAGGGCAAGGCCGGATCTTCATAGCGCTGGCCTAAGGCGATCGCTTCGAGGGCGCCAATCAGGCAGCCGCTGCCGAAGCTTTCGATCCGCAACAGGCCGTCCACCTGGCCAAAGGGGAACTGGCCGGGCTGAAGCCACTCGGTGGAAGCCACCAGGAGCAGCACCAACGGGGGCGTCGGCAGCCCGCCCAGCTCCGCCACCAGGGCTTCGCCATGGTCGGGAGCGATCGAATCGACGGCGATCAGCAGGCAGCGTTCCGGCTGACTAGCAATCACCGCCACCACCTCTTCGGCGGTGATGCAGCTGCCGATCATTTTTGGCACGTCCGCTGTGAGGGCCGCCCTAGCCATCAGGTGGGCCTCGAGCCAGGAGCCGGAAGCCCCCACCAGGTTCCAGGGACGCAGCAGGGCGTTGACGCGTTCAGCGCGGGCCCGGAAGCCTTGATCGCCCAGGTTGAACTTAATGGCTGGCCCCCCCTGCAGCGCGGTAGTGACAGCCGATCAGGCCGCAAGCGCCAGCTCAAACTCGCGCCGATCGGCGCTCACCGCCCGCTCGAACACCTTGCAGAACATCTTGACGACCCGATCGCCGGAGTCGATCTGCTCGAGCGGATCCTTGCGTAGGCGGTGGCGTAGGCAGCAGGCCACCACCCGGGCCACGTCCTCTTCGCCCACCTCGGCGCGGCCCTCAAAGGCGGCCAGGGCCCGGGCCGCCCGGTTCGTCACAATGTCGCCGCGCAGGCCATCCACATCCAGCTCGCCGCAGATGGCCGAGATGCGCAGGCGCAGGTCGTCGTCGATCGCCACCTGGGGCAGCAGTTGCTGGGCCGCCACCACCCGGGCCTGGAGGGCATCCTGGGTGGCCTGCACCGCGTCATTGAAGCGGTCGGGGTCCTGGTCAAAACTGGTGCGCTGGTCCACCACCTGCACCCGTAATTCCGGATCGCGCACGGTGCGCACCTCCACGCTCATGCCAAAGCGATCGAGCAGCTGGGGACGCAGCTCGCCCTCTTCGGGGTTGCCGGAGCCGATCAGCACAAACCGGGCCGGGTGCCGCACCGACACGCCTTCGCGCTCCACCGTGTTCCAACCCGAGGCGGCCGAATCGAGCAGCACGTCCACCAGGTGGTCGTCGAGCAGGTTCACCTCATCCACATAGAGGAGGCCCCGGTTGGCCTTGGCCAGCAGGCCGGGCTCGAAGGCGCGCACGCCCTCGCTCAGGGCCTTTTCGATGTCGATCGTGCCGCAAAGGCGATCTTCCGTGGCGCCCAGGGGCAGGTCCACCATCGGCACCTGGCGCGGTTCCACCGGCAGGGTTTCGCCCGCCTCGGCCCGCTGGCGCACCTCGGCGCTCTGCAGGTCGGGATCGTCGGGGGAGCTGTTGTAGGGATCGCCCGCTACCACAGGGATCTCGGGCAGCAAATCGGCCAGGGCCCGAATCGTGGTGGATTTGCCCGTGCCCCGGTCGCCCATGATCATCACGCCGCCGATGCGTGGATCGATCACGTTGAGCAGCAGGGCGAGCTTCATCTCTTCCTGGCCAACGATGGCGGTGAAGGGGAAGACCCGGCGCTTGCGGGCTGGCGTCACGGTGGGCTGGCTAGGTGGTCTGGGGATTGTTTCACAGCTGGTTGGGCCGGGCTGGCCCCTGGGCCTAGCGCCGCTGGCGCGGGCTAGGGCTGGATCGGCCCGGGCGCCTGGGGCCGGGCCGCTCCCGAAGCCGCGGCCGGGCCACTGGCCGCTGGGCTTGCGGTGGAGCTGGCAGGCGGAGCCAGGGGCAGCAGGCTGAGCACCTGGGGCGGGGTGGCATCGGCCGGATAGATCAGCCGCAGCCGCAGTTGCCGTTGGCCACCTGGAGCCAGGGTCACCGTGCCGAGACTGGGGCCCGGTTGACCGGAGCGCAGCACCAGGTGGAAGCCTTCGCGCCCCAGGGGTTTGCCCTCGGGGCCATCGAGCCCAGCCACCTCCACAGTGCCGCGGAACCAGATCGAGCCACCAGCCCCCTGGCGGAACTTGAGGCCGCCCTGGGGTTGGTCGCCCTTGAGGGGCGATTCCAGGGCCAGCTGCAGGCCCACGGGCCGGCCCGTGTCGTTGCGCAGGGGCAGGCGCAGGTCGTATTCGACGCCGTAGTTGCCGTGGGCGGCCCAGGCCGTGCCGGGGTAAAAGGCCTTGAGCTCCGCCGTTTGCACCTGGCCGGTGCCATGGCTGCCGCGCACCAGGGAGCTGATCGGCCAGGAGATCGGCGCCCGGCTCACCGACAAAAAGGGCTTGCCCGGATCGGTGATCTGGCCGCGCCAGAGGCTGCCGATCTGGACCCCACTGACCCGGGAATAGGCGAAGGGGCCCGAAGCGCC
This sequence comes from Synechococcus sp. UW140, assembly GCA_945875915.1. Taxonomy (GTDB): domain Bacteria; phylum Cyanobacteriota; class Cyanobacteriia; order PCC-6307; family Cyanobiaceae; genus BAIKAL-G1. The sequence continues at coordinate 75,257 of CAMCMT010000001.1, forward strand.
CCGGGCTGTGGCGGTGAGCTCCTTGGGGCTGGGGGGGCCATTGAGCAGGGCCTGCCACACCTCAGGGGGCGGTGGCTGGTCGCCGCCGACGCTGGCCAGGGTGGCCAGGCTGACGGGACCACTGCTTTCGAGCCGCAGTTGCAGGTTGATGCCATTGAGCAGGGGGCTGAGGCCCTTCACCGGAATCGGCAGCACCAGCAGGGGGGTGAGCTGGCCGGCCGGCAGGCTCCAGCGCTGGGGCAGCTGGGGACTGGTCTGCTGGCTGAGCAGTTCGGTTGTGACCCGATCCCCCGGGCCGGCGTAGGTGCTGCCGTCCTGGGGCAGCAGGGGGGGCAGGGGCAAAAACGGGGCTGAGGCCTGGCCTGGTGACGGGGCCTGGGACAGGGATGTGGCCCCGGAAACCAGCCGCAGTTGCACCGGCGCCGCCTGGCGCGGCATCGCCACCACCGCCAGCCAGAGGGTGGACTCCAGGGTCTGGGGAGTGCCCGCGTACACGTGGTGGCTGAACAGGTCGAAGCGGCCGTTCAGGGGAATGTTGAGGTGGGCATCGGGGAAGGGCCGACCCTTGCCCTCGAAGGTGGACAGCAGGATCCCGGGCTCGAGAATCAGCTCCGGGTTGTTGTCATTGACCATCAACACCGGATCCAGTCCCCCAGGCAGGGGCGCCACCTGCTGGGGCCTCAGCACCGTTGCGGCAGCGGCCGGACTAGCCGGAAGGGCCTGGGCCATTAGGGGCGCCGGCGCAGCCTGGGCAAGGAGGAACGGAATCATGGGCGGGACCCGGCGCCGGCGCCAGCAGGGGGCCTGGACATTGGATCCCTGGATAGTGGGGGCTTGGCTTCAGCCGCCTTGGCTGCGGCGGCCGGCTCCTTGATCAGCACCCTGGACATCTCGGCAGCCATCGAGCGGATCAGTTCGGTGGAGCGGGGGTCATTGAACGGGCCCTTCACCATGAAGGCGGCCACGGCCCGCTGGCCGTTGGGCAGCTCGATCAGGGCCCCATCGGCGTAGGCGATGCCAATGTCGCCGGTCTTGTTGAGCACGGTGATGCCCTTGGCCCGCAGCTCGCTGTCGGGGGGATAGGTGCTGCTGCCGGTCACACCACGCAGCACCCCGGCCGGGATCAGGGTGCGGGTCAGGGTGCGGCCCATCACCTCGCGGAACAGGTCCCGGGCCCGGGGGCTGAGCCGTTCGCCCGTTTCGACCAGGGCGATCGTGCGGGCCAGGTCGCGGCTGCTGGTGGTGTTGGTGCCACCCAGATCCGGCAGCCAGTTGTTGACTTTGGTGGCGGGGAGGCCGAGGGAGCGGAAACGGGCATCGAGGCTGGCCTTACCGCCCAGCCGTTTGATCAGCAGGTTCGTGGCGGTGTTATCGCTCACCCGGATCATCTCGGAGGCCGCCTCAAAGACGGGGAAGCGGGTGCCTAGGGGGCTGCCGCCCATCCAGCCGGACCCGGCGCCGACTAGCTCCTTGGTGAGGGTGAGGGGTTCGTTCCAACGCAGCCGGCCTTGGTCAAGATCCTCCATGGCGGCCAGCAACACCGGCGTTTTGATCGAGCTGGCGGCGGGCATGGGGTCGGTGCTGCGCAACTGGGCAAAGCGCCCGTCATCGAGCACCAGCACAAAACCCGAAGCCTTGAGGTCCCTGTGGACCGCCGCCAGCCGGGCCCAGGCCTGGCTCAGGCCGGTGAGCTCGAGATGGGGCTCAAAGCGCCCGAGGGGCAGGCCCTGGGGCAGGGCTTGCAGGGGGGACGCCGTGGCGGGCAGGGCCCGGGGGGCATTGATGGCGCCGCTGGCCAGGCGCGGGGCCAGGAGCTTGAGGGCCGTGCCAGTGATCACGCCGAGGCCAATGCCCATGACCAGCAACCGCAAGACCAGCCTCAGGGGCTGGCGCCAGCTGCCGGATCCGGAGCGGTCGGGGCGACTGGAACTCACGAATCGCCTGGCAAACCATTAGTTGGGCCGACCTTAAGGGGTCCCGCGGGTGGTTGCCCAGCGCAGCTGTCTCACCATGCCGCGAATCAAGGCCACTTCGTCCTCGCGGATCTGGGCCCGCTGCAACAGACCCCGCAGCTTGGCCATGCGGGCATGGGCGGTGTGGGGATGGAGAAAGCCCACCTCCAGCAACAGGTCTTGCCCATCGGCCAGGGTGGCCTCCAGGGCGCCCCTCAAGCTGGTGGCAGCCGCCCCGTCCGAGCCCCCAGGGGGCTCCTTGGCGGCTGGGATGCGGCGTAACTCATGCAGGCAGATCGCCACCGCATGGGAGAGGTTCAAGGAGGCGTAGTCGACACTGCTTTCGAGGCGCAGGATCTTGCCCGCCTGCAACAGTTCGTCGTTGCTCAGGCCCCGATCCTCCCGACCGAACACCAGGGCCACCGGGGCCATGGCACCGCCGGGGTTGACAGCACCGCAGGGGTTGATATCTACGCCGGGGTCCGCTTCCGGCTCGATCAACCAACTCAAGGCCGAGCCGGGACCCTCCAGGGGCAGCTCCTCGCGCTCGAGCCGGCCGCTGGTGGCCACCACCCGGCGGCAGTCGGCGATCGCCGCGGCCAGGCTGGGATAGGTGGCCGCCTGCTCCAGTTGGGCCTGGCCATGGACCGCCATGCGCCGGGCTTCCTCCCCCAGGGGATTGCAGCGGGGGGCCACTAGGCGCAACTGGGCAATGGCGAAATTGGCGCAGAGGCGGGCAACGCTGCCCACATTCAGGGGCCCGGCCGGCTCCACCAGCACCACCACGATCTCGGGCGCTGGCGAGGCGGCCTGGGGACTGGCGCTCACGAGAGCGTGTGCAGGTAGGCCAGTAGGTCGGCCATGGCCTGGGGTTCGGGCTGGAAGCGGGGCATCGGGGGGGTTTGGCCGCTCACCACCTGCTGGATCAGCTGGCGGTCGTTCTTACGGGCCTTGACGCCATGGAGGTTGGGCCCGACTAGACCCTGGCCGCTGATGCCATGGCAGCCGGCGCAATTAATCAAAAACAGCTGGCCGCCGTTCTCGGCCGAGCCGGCCAGTTGCAGGGTGCTGCGGCTGTAGGGGTCGCTGCGGGCCGCCGGCAGGGCCACCAGCAGTAGGAATAGGACCGTGGCCGCTGCGGCGAGCAACACCATCGCCGTCACCAGGCTGCGCTGCCGGGGGCCCCCAAGGGCAGGACTGACTTGACTTAGGGCTGGTGCTGGCGCAGGTGCTGGGGCGGAGGGCGGGGCGATCACGGTTCTTGCCAGGCTGTAAAGCGGACGCCGGGGCCATGGGAGGATTCTGCAACTCCAGTCGACCCCCAAACCATGATCGAACCCCTGCTCTGCGGCATCGTGCTCGGTTTGATCCCAGTGACCCTGGTGGGTCTATTTGTAGCGGCCTGGAACCAATACCGCCGTGGAAGCGCCTTCGGCGGCTGAAGTCAACGCCAGCTTCTTGCCGGGGCGACTGCTTGCAGGAGCCCCTGTATTGTCTGGGCAACTGCTTGCCTAAGCAACTCTTTTCTGGCGAGCTTCGGTTCAGGGAGCTCCTAGACGCAGTTGGAGCAGGGTGCTGCTGCCGTAGCGCCGCTGGTCCTTCAACTCCCAGCCCACCGGGACTAGGGGAATGGCCAGGCTGGAGCATTCCCAGAGCATCAGCCCTTCGGGCTTGAGCCAGCCGCCGCCGGCAACCGCTGCGGCCACGGCTCCATACAGGCCGGCCGCGTAGGGCGGGTCGGCGTAGATCAGGTCGAATCCCCTGGAGTGGGGAGGCTTGGATCCGCTGGCCAGCCAGGTAAGCACCTCCCGTTGCACGACCAGCTGCTCCAGCCCAGGAGCAAGACCCCGGGCCACGGCCTCCAGGTTGCGGCGGGCCGTGGCCACCATGCGCCGGTCCTGATCCACGGCCACCACCTGGGCGGCCCCCCGTTGCAGGGCCTCGCAGGCCATCACGCCACTACCGCAGAACAGATCCAGCCAGGCACTGCCGGCTAGTCGTCCCGCCAAAATATTCATCACCGCCAGGCGCAACCGGGCCGGCGTCGGCCGGGCCACCTGGCCGGCAGGACTATCGAGCTTGCGCCCGCCGCTGAGCCGCAGGCTCATGGCCGGCTAGCCACCCAGGCGAGCCAGCGCTGCAGCAGGTGTTGACCGGCCAGGCCGGATTTCTCGGGGTGGAACTGGCAGGCGCCGATGGCGCCCTGCCAGACGGCGGCGGTGATGGGGGTGCCGGCGAAGGCCACCTGGGCGGTGACGCAGCGGGGGGCTCTGGGCACCGCGGCGTAGGAATGGACGAAGTACATCCAGGCATCGGCTGCATCTGGGACGCCAGTGGGGACCGCTGCGGGCCACAGGGGGCTGGGCTCCCCAGCCAGGAGTGGCGCCCAACCCATGTGGGGCACCGGGTGGCCAGGGCTGCTGGGCAGGGCGGTGACCCGGCCCTGGAGCAGGCCCAGCCCAGGGGCCTGGCCTTCGTCACTGGCCTCAAACAACAATTGCAAGCCCAGGCAGATGCCCAGCAGGGGCCGGCCCGCGGCACACCACTGCAGCATCGGCGCCACCAGGCCGGAGCCATGCAGCCGCTCCATGGCCGGATCGAAGGAGCCCACCCCCGGCAGCACGAGGGCATCGCAACGGTCGATGCCGGCCTGATCACCCACAGCCAGCACCGTCGCCCCGAGCCGTTCAAAGGCCCGCTGCACCGAGTGCAGGTTGCCCATGCCGTAGTCGATCAGGCCGATGGCGTGCGTCAAGGGAAGCATAGGCAAGATTAAGCGGATCCCAGCACTATGGGCCTATCCACCCAGTTCCCAATCGCCTGAAAAAACCCAAACATCAGCGGCGGTTACCCCCTGCTGAGATCTGGGTTCCCTCGCTAATCCTCCCCAGGGGAAAAGCTCCTCAGAGATACTTGCTGATTGTGGAGGAGAGGGTCGTTTTGGGCACCGCACCAACCACCGTATCCACCTTTTGGCCGTCCTTAAACACCATCAAGGTGGGGATGCTGCGAATACCAAACTGACTGGCCACATTGGGGTTTTCATCAGTATTGAGCTTGAAAACCTTGATCTTGCCGTCAAATTCCTTGGCGATCTCATCCACGATCGGCGCAACCATGCGGCAGGGGCCGCACCAAGGGGCCCAGAAGTCCACCAGCACTGGCACATCGCTCTTGAGAACGTCCTGCTCAAAGGAGGCGTCGCTGACGGGTGTAGCGCTGGACATTCTAGAGGGAGCCACGATTTGCAGGAATCTAGCAAGCCATTTGGGCCTTGCCACAAGCCCCTGGAAAGTCGTTACGGCTGCGGCCTGGGCAAGCCCAGGCAAAGACAAAAAGCCCGGACGCGCCGGGCCGGGGGGTGTGAGGAGTGTGCGAGCCGAAGCCCCCACAACTTGAGACTAACGCCCTCCTTGCGGGCCGCTGCGCTGCGCTTACCACCAGAGACAGTTATTTGCCCATGCCGAGCTGCTGGGCCTTTTGATACACCTTGCCTTCGGTGAGCAGGGAGGGGGCCACCACCACTTCCACCTGTTGCATTTCCTTCAGGGTGCGGGCTCCCAGGGTGCCCATGGAGGTGCGGATGCAGCCCAGCAGGTTCTGGGTGCCGTCATCGAGGCTGGCGGGGCCCCGCAGGATTTTTTCCAGGCTGCCGGTGGTGCCCACCTTGATGCGGGTGCCGCGGGGCAGCACCGGACTGGGGGTCGCCATGCCCCAATGGAAGCCGCGGCCAGGGGCTTCCGACGCCCGGGCGATGGGTGAGCCGATCATCACGGCATCGGCGCCGCAGGCCAGACATTTGCAAATGTCGCCGCCGGTGACGATGCCGCCATCGGCCACGATCGGCACGTAGCGGCCGCTTTCCTGGAAGTAGTCGTCGCGGGCGGCGGCGCAATCGGCCACGGAGGTGGCCTGGGGGATGCCGACCCCGAGCACGCCGCGGGACGTACAGGCGGCCCCCGGTCCGATGCCCACCATCACGCCGGCCGCTCCAGCCCGCATCAAGTCAAGGGCGACCGCATAGGTGACCGTGTTGCCGATCACCACGGGCACGCCCATGTCGCGGCAGAGGGCGGCCAGATCGAGCGTTTGGCGACCTTCCGGGCCCACATGCTCGGTGGAAACCACCGTGGCCTGCACAAAGAACAGGTCGGCGCCGGCTTCGGCGATCGCCTTGCCGAAGCGCAGGGCCGCCACCGGGGTGGCACTCACGGCGGCGATGGCGCCCTGGGCCTTGATTTCAGCGATGCGGCTGCGAATCAGGTCTTCGCGCACGGGAACGCTGTAAAGCTCCTGCATCAGGGGCACGAACTCCTCCTTGCCCACCGCCGCAATCCGATCCAGCACCGGATTGGGATCGTCGTAGCGGCACTGGACCCCTTCGATGTTCAACACCCCCAGGGCTCCGAGCCGGGAGAGTTCCACCGCCATGGCCACATCGACGACCCCATCCATGGCACTGGCGATGATCGGAATCTCGCGGGTGATGCCGCCCAGGCTCCAGCTGCTGTCAGTCACGTCGGGATCGACGGTGCGGCCCCCAGGCACCAGGGCAATTTCGTCAATGCCATAGGCGCGACGAACGATGCGGGAACGGCCGAGCTGAATGTCCACCGGAAGGCTGATGCAGTCGGGCCAAGCTATCAACCGGGCTTCGGAGCCCGGGTCCAAGGGCCGGGCTAATCGGGCCCAGCCGACCTGGCTCAGGCCTTGCCCTGGAAGGCTTTCCAGCGCTGTTGCAGGCCCTCGATCAGGGCCCGGCGCTCCTGGCTGCGCACCAGCTTGACCAGGCCAAAGCGGACCACGGCGACCAGTCCCACCAGTTCCAGCAGGCCTGGGGCTAGGGGGAAGCTGTCGATCACGGCGAGCAGGGCGCCATAGATCTGAAGCACCACCAGCAGGGCGATCAGCCCGGCCACCAGGGCGAAGGGCGTGCGGGCGGCTTGCAGCTGGGCCTGCAGCTGGCCGCCAGCCAACCAGGACTCCAGCTTGCTGAGCAGCAGGGCCCATTCACCACCCTCAGCCGTGGGGCTGGCGCCGGTGCTGCCCCCCCGGGCCGGGAGATCAATGGTGGTGGCCACCGTGGGGACTGTGGGCACCGGCACTGTGGGCACCGGCACCGTGGGCACCGGTGGCGGGGTCACTGGCAACACCGCTGGTTCTGGCAAGGGCTCCGGTTCAGGCGCCGCTGCCGCAAGCTCGCTGGCAAGTTCTGCCGCCCCATCGGCGTCCCCAGGCTGGGGGGCTGGCACGGCCTGCACCGGGTCGGGGACTGGCTCAGCCTGGGGGGGGGCTGGCTCAGTCGGGGAGGGGGCTAGGAGGTCCCCAGGGTCTGCCAGGGCTGAAGGCTCGCCAGGGGCCTCGCCCTCGGCCAGGGGCGACTCCAGGGACGCGCTCGGTGGACCTGGCTGCTGATCGTCGTCGGTCGGCAGGGCGGACGCGTCGGCCATGGATCCGGAGCGAAACGGAGGCAGACGGGACTTTACGGCTGTTTTCCCTGGGACCTACCGGCCTGATCCCGCTTTCTTGATGGTCCCCCCGCTGGGAGCGGGCCGACAGGCCTGCGCCTAGACCTCCAGGGGCACCAGGGCCGGGCGGTTGGGGAGGGGCACCAGGGGGAGGCGCAGGGGGAAGCGGCCCTCCTGCAGCTGGCTGACCAGCTCCTCGGCGATCGAGGCCGCCAGCCGGGGGCTGTGGGCCGGTGCGCAGGCCACCGGCTGGCCATCCACCTGGATTTGGCCGGCCAGCAGCTGGCTATAAGACACGGCCCCGAAGCTGGGACGGATGCGGCGCGGGATTGAAAAATCCAGCACCGGGGCCTCCAGGGCCTGATCCAGCGCAGCGCACTGGCGGGCCACGGCCAGGTTGATCAGGGGAACCGGCGCCGCAATCGCCACCAGGAGGGCACTGCCGTGGCCCTCAAAGAAGCAGGCCCGCAGCCACTCGGACCTGAGGCCATGCAACTCCACCGTCAGGGCGGCGACGGCCCCGGGGCTGCGGGCGTGGCCACTGGCCAGGCGGCGCGGCTGGGGCTGGTGGCCGCTACCCGGGCCGCTAACCCAGCCCAGGGCGCCCGCCACCAGCACGGGGGAGCCCGGGCCCAGCAGGGCTAGCCCCGGCATGGCCAGGCCGATGCTGGCCGCCCCGGAGCAGCTGTATAGGGCCGTGCCGTAGGGCCCGAGCAGGGGGCCATAGGGGCTGGGAGTGAGGCCCTCGGCGCTGCTGACCGCCACCAGGCCGTTTTCGACGATGCCCCGGTGCAGCAGCAACCGGCCACTGCCGATGCGATCAAGGTCCAGCCGGCTATCCAGCTCCCGGCGCGGATGCAGGGCGGTGGCGTCACCCCTGGCGCTTAGATCGAGCTCCTGACCGGCCAGCAGGGCCGTAAGCACCTGGGCGCCGCCGCGACGGAGCGGTTCCACCAGGCCGCCGCCGATCGGCAACACCAGGTCGGTGCTGCCGTGGCCACCCCAGCCGCCAACCCCATCGAGCTGGAAGCGGCGAATGCGGATCGGCGGATCACTGGGGCCCAAGTTCAGCACCAGGCTGGCCTGGTCGGTGAACTCGGCATTGCTGGCCACCACCACGTCGGTGGCGGCGTAAGCCGCCTCCAAACCTGCGGCGGCCACCTGCTGGCGGAAGGCCAAGGCGGTGCTGACGCGCAACTGGCCGCGGCCCTGGCGGTCCCGCAGGTCGGCCTCGCTACGGGGCTGGAGAGCCATGGGCGGAACGGTCGATAAAGTAGGTGTACTAGAGGTGGTCATTAATGGCGGATCCAACCGGTCCCGGCGAATCCGACGGGCGGATCATCCAGACCGACCTGCGCATCGAGATGTCGCGCTCCTACTTGGAGTATGCGATGAGCGTGATCGTGGGCCGGGCCCTGCCCGATGCCCGCGATGGCCTCAAACCGGTGCATCGCCGCATCCTGTATGCGATGTACGAGCTGGGCCTGACCAGCGATCGGCCCTACCGAAAATGTGCCCGGGTCGTCGGTGAAGTGCTGGGCAAGTACCACCCCCACGGCGACACGGCGGTCTACGACGCCCTGGTGCGCATGGCCCAGGACTTCTCAATGCGCATGCCGCTGATCGATGGTCACGGCAACTTCGGCTCGGTCGACAACGACCCCCCGGCGGCGATGCGGTACACCGAATCGCGCCTCCAGGCCCTGACCACCGACAGCCTGCTGGAGGACATCGAGGCCGAAACCGTCGATTTCATCGACAACTTCGATGGTTCCCAGCAGGAGCCCACCGTGATGCCAGCGCGGGTGCCCCACCTGCTGCTGAATGGCTCCTCGGGCATCGCCGTGGGGATGGCCACCAATATCCCGCCCCACAACCTCACTGAACTGATCGATGGCCTGTTGGCCCTGATCGCCAATCCGGAGCTGGAAGAGCGCCAGCTGCTGGCGATCATCCCCGGCCCCGACTTCCCCACTGGCGGCCAAATCCTGGGTCGGCGCGGCATCCGCGAGGCCTACACCACCGGCCGGGGCTCGGTGACGATGCGCGGCGTGGCGTCGATTGAAACCGTGGAGGGCAAGGGGCGCCCTGATCGTGATGCGGTGATCATCACCGAACTGCCCTACCAGACCAACAAGGCGGCCCTAATCGAGCGCATCGCCGAACTGGTCAACGACAAGAAACTCGAAGGCATTGCCGACATTCGCGACGAAAGCGATCGCGATGGCATGCGCATCGTGATCGAACTGCGCCGCGATGCCTATCCCCAGGTTGTGCTCAACAACCTATTTAAACTCACTCCCCTACAGAATAACTTCAGCGCCTACATGTTGGCGCTGGTCAACGGGGAGCCGATCCTGCTCACCCTGCGCAAGATGCTCGAGGTGTTCCTCGACTTCCGCATCGAAACGATCGAGCGGCGCACCCGTTACCTGCTGCGCAAGGCCGAAGAACGTGACCACCTGCTCCTGGGCCTGTTGCGCGCCCTCGAACAGCTCGATCCGATCATTGCCCTAATCCGGGCTGCCGCCGACGCCGCCACGGCACGCCTGCAACTGCAGGAGCGCCATGGCCTCAGCGAAGTGCAGGCCGACGCCATCCTGCAGATGCAGCTGCGCCGGCTCACGGCCCTCGAGGCCGACAAGATCCGGCTGGAGCATCAGGATCTAGTCACCAAGATTGCCGACTACAAAGATATTTTGGGCCGGCGCGAACGGGTGCTGGGCATCATTCAAGACGAGCTTCACGCCCTCCGGGCCCGCTACGACTCGCCCCGCCGTACCGAGATCCTTGATCTTGAGGGCGGCCTCGAGGACATCGACCTGATCGCCAATGAGCGCTCGGTGGTGTTGCTCACCGAAACCGGCTATCTCAAGCGCATGCCGGTGAGCGAATTTGAAGCCACCAGCCGCGGCACCCGGGGCAAGGCGGGCACCAAGAGCCAGGGCGAAGAGGGCGTCAAACTCTTCATCAGCTGCAACGACCACGATTCGTTGTTGCTATTCAGCGACCGGGGCGTGGTCTATTCCGTGCCGGCCTACCGGGTGCCGATCTGCAGCCGCACCGCCAAGGGCACGCCGATCGTGCAGCTGCTGCCGATTCCGCGCGAGGAACTGATCACCTCCCTGCTGGCGGTGGGCGGCTTTGAGGAACACGAGCAACTGGTGATGCTGACCAGCGGTGGCTACATCAAGCGCACCCGGTTATCGGCCTTCGCCAACATCCGCTCCAATGGCCTGATTGCCATCGCCCTGGAAGACGGCGATGCCCTCTGCTGGGTGCGCCAGGCCCTCCCCGGCGACAGCGTCTTGATCGGCTCGACCAAGGGCATGACCATCCACTTCCGCCTCAGCGATGAGGAGCTGCGGCCCCTGGGTCGCACCGCCCGGGGCGTGCGGGCCATGAACCTGCGGCCCGGCGATTCGCTGGTGAGCATGGATGTGTTGCCGGCCGAACTCGCCGACCAGGTGGCCAGCTCCGCCGAAGGCGAACTCGATGGCGAAGCCGATCTCGACGCCGAAGGGCTCGAAGAGACCGCCGCCAGTGAGGGCCCCTGGGTGCTGGTGGCCTCGGCCAGTGGCCTGGGCAAGCGGGTTCCTGTGAACCAGTTCCGCCTGCAGCGCCGGGCCGGCATGGGCCTGCGGGCGATCAAGTTCCGCCGCGATGGCGATGCCCTGGTGGGCCTCAAGGTGATGGGCGCCGGAGAGGAGCTGCTCCTGGTCAGCGAGCGGGGCGTGATCGTGCGCATGAGTGCAGACGCCATTCCCCAGCAGTCCCGCGCCGCCACCGGCGTGCGCTTGCAGAAGCTCGACAGCGGCGATCGCCTCGCTGAGGTGGTGCTGGTGCCCCCCTCGGCCGACGAGGAGGAGGCCCTGGTTGGGCCCGACCTGGAGGACCCAGGCGCAGCAGGAGCAACGGATGCCCCCGCAGCCGAAGCCAGCCTGGAGGAGGCTGCCCCGGAGTCCAGCGAAACGGCCGATTGATGCCTCGGGAGATCGCAGCCGGGGCAAGGGCTCGTCGTCCCTAGGGAGCGACCGCTTGGGAACTGTTCCCTTTGGAACTGTTCCCTCAGGAGCTATTTCCTTGGGAACTGTTTCCTTGGGAGCGTTCCCAGCGGCGAAACCGAACCGAAATGGCTCCTTGGGGTTTAGGCGCTAGTCGTCGCCCCTGAACAGGAGCTCCCCTGGCCGGCGGTGCAACCGAAGCAGTGGTTGCCCCAGGCGATGGCGCGCCGCTCCAGTTGCTCCCGGGTCACGGTGGCGATGCTGGAAGGAGCCTGCTCAAGGGCCCCATCCACCGAAGCTCCGAGCCCCAGCTCAAGCATTTGGTTGAAGTCGCAGTCGTAAAGGCTTCCGTCCGGGGCCACCGAGAGGGTGTCGCGGCACATGAGGCCGCAGAGGGCGCTGGGATTGAAGGCCTGGGCGAGCTGGTCCAGGTAGGTGCCCACCTGGCCCCGGTCGTCCAGCTGCTGCAGGAAGCGGGCAATCGGCATGTTGTTGAGGCCGATCAGGCGATCAAAGGCCACGCCCTGCTCGGCCAGACGCCGCCGCCAGGCCGCCGTGTCGCAGGCCGTGAGCTGCTGCAGGGCCGTGCCCGCCGGGTTGCTCATCAAGGTGAGCAGCCGCCCGGGATCGTTCTGGCCGTAGCCGAGCTGGTTGAGCCGGCGCAACGCTTCGAGCGAGGCGGCCCAGGTGCCCTCGCCCCGCTGGGCGTCCGTGCCGTTGGCCTCGGGGGCCGGCAGGCTGGCGACGATCTCCACCTGGTGGTCCGCCAGGAAGGCGGCCAGGTCGGCCAGGGCCGGCAGCAGCAACACGGTCAGGTTGCTGCGGTCGATCACGTGGCAGCCCTGCCGGCGGGCCGCCAGCACCAGCCGCCGGAAGGCGCCGTGCAGTTCCGGGGCGCCGCCGGTGAGGTCCACCACCTGGGGCCGCAGCCGCCCGATCGCCTCCAGGCACTGCTGCACCACCAGCTCGCCCATCTGGCTGGCCCCCTGGTCGGGTCCGGCATCCACATGGCAGTGGCTGCATTGCATATTGCAGAGGCGCCCCAGGTTGAGTTGCAACACCCGCAGGGCCGAGCGACGGGGCTCAGCTAGGTGCCGCTGGGCCAAGGCGGCGCCGAAGCCCCCCTCCGGTCCTAGGGCCGCTTGCAACAGTTGGCGTTGCTGCTGGGGCGCCAGGGCTGGGGGCCGCGGCTGGGCGAGGGCGAAGGGGGTCGAGACGGAGATGGCCATCGGCGAACGGAGGCAGCGAGACGGCCCAAGCCAGCTAGAGAACTGCTTTCTAGCTAGAGAGCGCCCCTAGGCGAAGCGGGTCCAACTGGCCCAGTCGGCGGCATTAACGAGGGGGAAGAGGCCGTCCTCCGCCTGGACCGCGGCCAGCCAATCGGGCGGCGGGTCCGTGCCGGCGTCGATCGCCGCCATCAGGCGCCAGTAGCGCTCCAGGTGGCGATGGATCCGCTCCCGGGCCAGGTCGGTGGTGGTACCGGCCCGCAGGATGAAGCTCCAGTCGGAGCTTTGGGCCAGCAGCAATTCCCGGGCCGCCTGGTTGAGCAGGTCCCGGGCCCGGGTGCTGCCCACCCCCCGGTTGACCTGCTCCACCATGACGGTGGAGGCCCGATGCCACTCCGGCACCACCCAGGCATTGCTGTCATTGAGCCAATAGTTGTGGTAGCCGCCCTGGCCCCAGCTCGAAGGCGAGGGCTGGCAAACCTGCAGGGCGTCGCCGCGGCTGAGGGTTTCGCGCAGGGTCACCAGGCTGACGCCGCTGCCGACCGCCTGGCGGAACAGGGCCTGCAAAAACTGGGGGCCTTCGTACCACCAGTGGCCAAACAACTCGGCGTCGAAGGGGGCCACCAGCAGGGGACGCCGGGCCATGGCACCGGCCAGCCGGGCCAGCTGGGCGGCGCGGCCGGCCAGGTAATCACCGGCGTGGTCGGCGGCGAGGGCGCTGGCGGCGGCGGGGTCGTAGGGCTGCTTGCCATCAAGGGGGCAATCACGGCCGCTGACCCGGTGCAACTTCAGGCCCAGGGGTCGGGGGCAGCCGATGCCGGCAGCCGCCAGGTCTTGGGCATCGAGATCCCAGCCCAGGTCGCGGTGGAATTCCCGGTAGGCCGCCTGGCCCGGATAGCCATCGCGGGCACTCCAAACCGGCAGGGTGGCCTCGCTATCGCGGCCGAAGAAGGCCATGCCGGCGGGGGAGCAGATCGGCGCATACACCCCATAGCGGGGCCGGGGCAGGCCATGGAGCAGGCCGTGGCCATCGAGCACGGCGTAGCGCAGGCCGCAGGCCACGAGCAGCTGGTCGAGGCCCTCGTAGTAGGCACATTCCGGCAGCCAGATCCCCTGGGGGCGCACCCCCAGCAGCCGCTCGTGTTCCCGCACCGCCGTGAGCAGCTGGGCGCGCACGGCCTCGGGCCGGTCCCGCAGCAGGGGCAGATAGCCGTGGGTGGCGGCGCAGGTGAGCAGGTCGAGCACCCCCTGCTCCTGCAGGCGCCGGAAGCGGGGCACCAGGTTGCCGCCCCAGGCCCGCCAACTCGCCTGGGCGTGACGGAGCTGGCGGGCCAGATCGTCCCTGGCCAGGCCATAGGGGGCTGGGGCCCGCTCGAGCAGCTGCAGCCGCAGGGCCAGCCAGGGCCCGAAGCGCTCGGCCAGCAGGGGACTGCTCAGCAGCGAGAGCAGGGTGGGCGAGAGCCCCAGGCTCAGCCGGGGCCGCTGGCGGGGGTCGGCCGCCGCCGCCTCGAGGGCGTCGAGCAGGGGCAGGTAACACTCGAGCAGGGCCTGGAAATACCAGTCCTCCTCCAGGGAGCCGGGCTCGCTGGAATGGACATAGGGCAGGTGGGCATGGAGCACCAGGGCCAGGTCCCCCCCGGCGGCTGCAGCCACGGGACGATCGGCGGACGCAGGAGTGAAACTGGCCTGGTCGCCGGCAGCCAAGTCCCTTCCCCTGCATTGGGTTCACTCTAGGCGCAGCTCCTAGGCTGGTCCAACCAGACGGAGCGCCATGCAGCTGGCCTTGGCGGTCGACGGCCACAGCATGTTTTACACCCAGCAAAAACTGGGCTGGTTTTTTGACCCGCGCCGGCTACTGGAGTGGGCCTCGGCCCAGCCGGACCTGGAGGTGGGCAGCGCCTTTTGGTACCTGGGCCTGAAGGACCCAACCGACCAGCGCCCCTTCCGCGATGCCCTCACCAACCTGGGCTTCAGTGTGCGCAGCAAGCCCCTGCGCGAATTCGGCCAGGACCCGGAGCAGCGCCAGTACGCCCGGGCCAACCTGGAGGTGGAGATCGCCCTCGACCTAATGGCCGTTTCCAGCCGCACCGATGTGGTCTGGCTGCTCAGTGGCAGCCGCGATCTCGAGCGCACGGTGGAGGTGCTGCGGGCCCGGGGCCTGAAAATCGTGCTGATCAACACCGATGGCATGGTGCCGCGGGAGCTGCGTAATGCGGCGGACCGCTTCTGGGACCTGGCCAGCCTCCGGCCCCAGCTGGAGCGCTCCGAGGCCCTGCAGGCGCCGGTCTTCAGCCGCAGCACCCCCTAGACTGGTGCCAACTCATACTCATTCCGCCTTTTCGTCCCATGGCCCGCGATCCCGGCCGGGTATTGATCTTCGATACCACCCTGCGCGATGGGGAGCAGTCCCCTGGCGCCAGCCTCAACCTCGAGGAGAAGCTGGCGATCGCCCAACAGCTGGCCCGCCTCAAGGTGGACATCATCGAAGCGGGCTTCCCCTTTGCCAGCCCCGGTGATTTCAATGCCGTGCAACGCATTGCCGGCAGCGTCGGCACGGCCGATGGCCCGGTGATCTGCGGCCTGGCCCGGGCCGCCAAGGGCGACATCAAGGCCTGCGCCGAAGCCGTGGCGCCAGCCGTGCGGCGCCGCATCCACACCTTTATTGCCACCAGCGACATCCACCTCGAGCACAAACTGCGCAAAAGCCGCAACGAGGTGCTGCAGATTGCCGGCGAGATGGTGGCCTATGCCCGCTCCTTCGCCATGGACGTGGAGTTTTCCTGTGAGGACGCCGGCCGCTCCGATCCCGAATTCCTCTATCCGGTGATTGAGGCGGCGATCGCCGCTGGCGCCACCACGATCAATATCCCCGACACGGTGGGCTACACCACCCCAGCCGAATTTGGCGCCCTGATCAAAGGCATCAATGAGCATGTGCCCAACATCGACCAGGCGGTGCTCTCGGTCCATGGTCACAACGACCTGGGCCTGGCCGTGGCCAATTTCCTCGAAGCCGTTAAAAACGGCGCCCGCCAGCTCGAATGCACGATCAACGGCATCGGTGAACGGGCCGGCAATGCCTCGCTCGAAGAACTGGTGATGGCGCTCTATGTGCGGCGCAGCTACTTCAATCCCTTCCTGGGACGGCCTGCCGAAAGCAGCGAGCCGATCACCGGCATCCGCACCGAGGAGATCTACAAAACCTCGCGGCTGGTGTCGAACCTCACCGGCATGGCCGTGCAGCCGAATAAGGCGATCGTGGGGGCCAATGCCTTTGCCCATGAATCGGGCATTCACCAAGATGGCGTGCTCAAAAATCGCCTCACCTACGAGATCATCGACGCCCGCACGATCGGCCTGGCCGATAACCGCATCTCCCTGGGCAAGCTTTCGGGCCGTAGCGCCTTCCGCGCCCGCCTCGAGGAGCTCGGCTACAACCTGGAGCGCCAGGACCTCGATGATGCCTTTGCCCGCTTCAAGGAGCTGGCCGACCGCAAACGCGAGATCAGCGACCGCGATCTCGAGGCGATCGTGAGCGAGCAGGTGCAGCAGCAGGCGGAAGCCCGCTTCAGCCTGAAGCTGGTGCAGGTGAGCACGGGCACCAACCTGCAGCCCACCGCCACGGTCACCCTGGTCGATGGCGAGGGCGGCGAACGCAGCGTCGCCTCGATCGGCACGGGCCCGGTGGATGCGGTCTGCCAGGCCCTCAACCAGCTCGCCCAAGTTCCCAACGACTTAGTGGAATTTTCGGTGAAATCGGTCACCGAAGGCATTGATGCCATGGGCGAGGTCACGATCCGGCTGCGCCGCGATGGGGTGCTCTATTCCGGCCATGCCGCCGACACCGACATCGTCGTGGCGGCCGGCCAGGCCTTTGTCAATGCCCTCAACCGCCTGGTGGCCGGCAGCCAACGGACGCCACTCCATCCCCAACTGGCGCCCCTGCCCCAGGCCGAACTGCCCCGGCTATGAGCAAAGCGGCAGCGACAACCCCCTGGGCACCCACCCTGGCCAAGGCCCTGCAGCTGGCGCTGCTGCTGGTGCTGGCCCTGGCGATGCTGCTGCCCCTGATCTGGCTGGTGAGCACCTCCCTCAAGGGCCCGGCCGAGGACATCTTCACCAGTCCCCCGGGCCTGCTGCCCAGCCAGCCCAGCCTGGAGGCCTACGGGCGCTTGTTCACGGATAACCCGATGCTGGGGTACATCCTCAACAGCACGATTGTCAGTGGCATCGCCGTGGTCGCCAACCTGCTGTTCTGCTCCCTGGCGGCCTATCCCCTGGCCCGGATGCGCTTTGCCGGCCGGGGCATGGTGCTGGCCCTGGTGGTGGCCACGATCCTGATTCCGTTTCAGGTGGTGATGATCCCGCTCTATCTGTTGATGGTGCAGCTGGGCCTGCGCAATACCTTGCTGGCCCTAATCCTGCCCCAGGCCGCCACGGCCTTTGGCATCTTCTTACTGCGCCAAAGTTTTGCCGGGGTGCCGGCCGAACTCGAGGAGGCAGCCCGCATTGATGGCTGCACCCCCCTGGGCGAATGGTGGAACGTGATGGTTCCCGCAGCCCGGGCCGACCTGATCACCCTGGCGATGTTTGTGTTCATCGGCACCTGGAGCGACTTCCTCTGGCCCCTGGTGATCCTCGATGATCCCAAGCTCTACACCCTGCCCCTGGGCTTACAACAACTAGCCAGCAGTTTCTCCCTCGACTGGCGCCTGGTGGCGGCCGGATCGGTGGTGTCAATCCTGCCGGTGTTGGCGGTGTTTATTGGCTTGCAGCGCTACATCCTGCCCAGCGCCTCAGGGGATGCCGTCAAGGGCTGATTCAGCTCCCTTAGCCGCACGCCCTGGGCCGATGGATTGGCCTCCACCAGGGCTCTAGGAGCCCAATTCCTGGCGCAACCAGGCCGCCATCGCCGTATTGATCTCGAGCAGATCGGCCACGGGCTGGTTGGTGAAGGGCAGGGTCTGCAGGTAACCATCGGGACCGAATTCGGGCGTCAGGGTGAGGGGCCGGGGGGGCTGGTGATCGCCAGAGTGCTGGGCTTGGCGATTGGCCTGGCTTGCGGCAAACGACTTCCAGCAGGCCAGATGGGCCGCCAAAGCCTGGTGATGTTCAGGCGCAAAGGGATGGTTCACCTGGGGCCCCTGGGCGTGGCCAATGCGGGCATGGATGTGGTCCACGTGGGCGGCCATGGCCTGGATTGGCGCCAGCTCCGGCGTCATCAGCCGCTCGGCCACCACACACCAGTGGCTGAGGTCGGCCGTGAGCCGCAAGCCCGGGAAGGCCGCCAGCCAGTCGGCCATGGCCCAGGGATTGGCCAGGCTGCGGGAGCGATGGGTTTCAAAACTCACCGCCAGGCCACTGGCCTCGGCCAAGGCGATCGCCCGGGGCCAGAACCGCTCCTGCTCGCGCCAGCTCCAGCTGTCGCTGCCAGTGATCACCGTCACCTTCAGGGGCGCCAGGCCCGGGCAGGCCGCCAACTGCTGCTCCAGCTCAGCCAAGTGCTCATCCACCCCGCACGCCAGGTCGGGCACGTAGTCGCCCCCGGTGACCAGTTCCAGTACCAAGGCCAACTTGGCCTGGCGCAGGTGGTCGGCGGCATCGACCAGGGGACGCCCGAGAAGCACCGGGTGGCGCAGGTTCAGCTCCAGGCCATCGAAGCCCCGGGTCTGGGCCCGGTCGATGGCGGCCTCCAGGCTTCCCTCGAAGCCCCAAAGGCTGTGGAACAGGAGCAGATCCATGGGCGATGCCTGGGCAGGGGGGCTGGCCCGGGCACTGTTGGCCGAGGCCAACGGAAGTTCGGTAACGACCGGCACAACTGGCCCAGGCAAGGGGGGGGAGCATCCCTGGGCGGATAGCTGTTCCTAGGGTTCCGACCCAGTCCCTGCGGGCAACCGCAGGGACTGGGTGCCTGGTCCGAGAGGGACGCACCGAAGGGGCCTGCTGCCAAGCAAGCCCCCTCGGTGGCACGGAGGGATAAAAGCCCGGGAGACCGCCCCCCCACAGCCCCCCTGCCCCCATGACGGACGTCGCTGACGCTTCGAGCCCCTTTGAGCGGCGCCATCCCACCGAGGGGATGGCCGCCCTGGAGAAAGAACGGGCCCTGCCCCTCACCGGCTGGCAACAGGAAGTGGACCAGGGCCTGCGCTACGGCCTGGAAGCGGCCGAGAGCATCGTCGATCGGCGCATCTCCACCTTCTCCCGGGGTGAATTGCCCCACTACGCGGGCATCAACACCTTCATGAAGGCCCCCTACATCGAGGATGTGCACCGGGTCGGTGAATTTGATGTGGCGATCGTGGGGGTACCCCACGACAGCGGCACCACCTATCGCCCCGGCACCCGCTTCGGTCCCCAGGGCATTCGCCGCATCTCGGCCCTCTACACGCCCTACAACTACGAAATGGGCGTGGATCTGCGCGAGCAGATCAAGCTCTGCGATGTCGGTGACATCTTCACGATCCCGGCCAACAACGAAAAGTCGTTTGACCAGATCTCCAAAGGCATCGCCCACGTGTTCTCCAGTGGCGCCTTCCCGATCATCCTCGGCGGCGACCATTCGATCGGCTTCCCCACCGTGCGCGGCGTCTGCCGCCACCTGGGCGATAAGAAGGTGGGCATCATCCATTTCGATCGTCACGTCGATACCCAGGAGATCGACCTCGACGAACGGATGCACACCTGCCCCTGGTTCCATGCCACCAACATGGCCAATGCCCCGGCTGAAAACCTGGTGCAACTGGGCATCGGCGGCTGGCAGGTGCCGCGCGAAGGGGTGAAGGTCTGCCGCGAGCGCGGCACCAACGTGCTCACGGTCACCGACATCTGTGACATGGGGCTGGAGGCCGCCGCCCAATACGCGATTGAGCGGGCCACCGATGGCACCGATTGTGTGTACATCTCCTTTGACATCGATTGCATCGATGCGGGCTTTGTGCCGGGCACCGGCTGGCCCGAACCGGGGGGCCTGCTGCCCCGCGAAGCCCTCAAGCTGCTGGAGCTGATCGTGCGCAACGTGCCGGTCTGCGGCCTCGAGATTGTCGAAGTGTCACCCCCTTACGACGTCAGTGACATGACCTCCCTGATGGCCACCCGGGTGATCTGCGACACCATGGCCCATCTGGTCGTGAGTGGTCAGTTGCCGCGCAAATCAGCTCCTAGCTGGCTGTCGAAGGAATGCAACATGGCCGTCGATCGCAAGTGGAGATAGGCCATGCATGAAGTCGACATGACCAAATGCTTGCTGCTATCGCTCCAAGAGTGGAAGCAGCAACACCAACCCCAGGTTCCAAGCGTGGAGGTGGTGCACCTGCAGGTGGGCGATTTCACCTGCGTGGAACCGGATGCCCTGGTGTTCACCTGGGGGGCCCTGGTGAACGGCACCTGGCTGGCCGGTTCGGAACTGCGGATCGAACGAACGCCCCTGCTGGCCCGCTGCTTCCCCTGCGGGGCCAGCTACAGCCCCAGCCAAGGGCAGGCCTATCGCTCCCCCTGCTGTGACCATCCGATGGAGGAGATCCTCAGCGGCCGGGAACTGCGGATCCGCTCGATCGAATACAGCCTGCCGGAGCAAGGCAACAGCCCGCCAGCCGCCGACTCGGTAGTAGCCGAACAATCCCAGACCAGGGAGCTGGTGGCCGGGGCCAGGCCCTAAGTCCGAACCAGGGCTAGGGCCCTGCGGGTTCGATCGCTGAACACCGCGGCGCTGTTGTTCAGCAACCCCATCACCCCCATCAGGGCCAGTCCTTTCCCTTTGGTTCCCGTCAGTCCAGCGTCTTGTCTTGCCCCGTTTGAACCCTTCCTTGCCAGACCCGCCATGCACATGCCCCTAGAAGACACGCTTGGCCTCAATTTATTAGCCGCCAATCAACACCAGGCCGACCACAATCGCGAGCATTTTGATGCCTGGCAGCTGCTCTGCCTCAACCTGATGAGCAGTCCCGGGGCGGGCAAAACCTCCCTGCTGGAACGCAGTCTGGCCCAGCTCTCGAATGAGTTTGCGATGGCCGTGCTGGAGGGGGATATGACCACCCAGCTTGATGCCGAACGCCTGGAGGCCGTGGGGGTCCCGGTGGTGCCGATCACCACGGGCCGGGCCTGTCACCTGGATGCGGCGATGGTGGGCGGTGGCCTCAAGCTGCTGCGCCAACGCCTCGATCCAGCCAGCTTGGATCTGCTCTGGGTGGAGAACGTGGGCAACCTGGTGTGCCCAGCCGAGTTTGAAGTAGGCGAACACAAAAAGGTGGCCCTGCTGAGCGTCACCGAAGGCGATGACAAGCCGCTCAAATATCCGGTGATGTTCCGCGAAGCCGATTGCGTGTTGATTACCAAGATTGATTTACTTCCCTACCTGCCGGTGGAGGTGGAGCGGATCGAAGATCACATCCACCAGGTCAATCCCCGCTGCAGCGTGATCCGCCTGTCCGCCAGCAGCGGCGTTGGCCTGGACAGCTGGCATGCCTGGTTGCGGGAGACCCATGCAGCCCAATGCCCGAGCCCCGTGCTCACCACCGCCAAGCCCCAGCCATCCCACCCCACCCTGGTGAACGCATGAGCTCCCCCAACTGGCAACAGATCAAAACCGACCTGGAGCAGAAGGGCGTGCGCTACGCCCTGGCCAGCTTTGTGGACCTGCACGGCATGGCCAAGGCCAAGGCCGTGCCCCTTCCCCACCTGGGCCAGATGGCCCGGGGTTCGGAACTGTTCACCGGCGCCGCCCTCGATGGGGTGCCCCAGGAGGTCAGCGATGACGAAGTCGCGGCCGTTCCCGATGCCACCAGCCTGACAATTTTGCCCTGGCAGAAAGAGGTGGTCTGGTTCGCTAGCGATTTACACCTACGGGGCGAGCCGTTTGAAGCCTGCAGTCGCAATGTGCTGCACCGGGTGAGGGCCGAAGCCGCCGCCATGGGCTACCGCTTCAACCTCGGCATCGAAACCGAATTCTTCGTGCTCAAGCGCAACGGCGCCGGCGACTTGGTGCCCTACAGCGAGCGCGACACCCTTGATAAGCCCGCCTACGACGTGCGCGGCCTGCTCGACAATCTGCCCTGGCTCGATGAATTGGTGCAGGCCATGAATGACCTGGGCTGGGGGGTGTATTCCTTCGATCACGAGGATGGCCCCGGCCAGTTCGAAACCGATTTCGACTACGCCGAAGTGCTGACCATGGCCGATCGGCTCACCTTCTTCAAGTTAATGGCGAAGGAGATTGCCCATCGCCACGGCCTGATCGCCACCTTCATGCCCAAGCCCTTCGGTGATCGCACCGGCAGCGGCGCCCACTACAACATGTCCCTGGCCGATCTGGCCAGCGGCGAGAATTTATTTGTCGATCCCGAGGGCAAACCGGCGGCGGTGAGCCGCCTGGCCGAGCACTTCATTGCCGGCATCCTGCGCCATGCCGCCGCCATCTGTGCCGTGATCGCTCCCACGGTCAACAGCTACAAGCGGCTAGTGGCCCAGGGCAGCATGTCGGGCTTCACTTGGGCGCCGGTTTTTGTGTGCTACGGCAACAACAATCGCACCAACATGTTGCGGATTCCCTCGCCCGGCGGCCGGGTGGAATGCCGCGCCGCCGACATCTCTTGCAATCCCTATCTGGGGGGCGCCATGATTCTTGCCGCCGGCCTGGAAGGGATCCGCGAGCAGCTGGATCCCGGCGACCCCAACCTGGTCAATGCCTACACATTGACCCCGGAGCAATTGGCCGAACGGGGCATCACCATGCTGCCCCGCACCCTCGGCGAGGCGATCGAAGCGTTTGCCGCCGATCCCCTTTCTAGAAGGGTATTCGGTGATGCACTATTCGACTCGTTTGTGGCCTACAAAAGGGAGGAGTGGCAGTCTTACCACTGCACGATTTCTGACTGGGAGATGAAACGCTATCTCGAATTTTTCTAAGACTCCCTAGGCCCAGTTTTTACCCCACCTATCAGCACGACTGAGGGCTTGCCCCCTTCTTTGCTCCAACCAGGCCGATCCCAAAGACTTCATCCTCCAAACCCAATCCCAGCTCCCCTTCATCCTGTCCCCCATCGCTGATTTGCCATGAAACGCCCCCACACAACCAAGTCCCAGCAGCGTTCCAGGGCCCTAGGCCTGGCCCTGCTGGCAGCCCTATCCGGCGGACTTTTGGCGGCTTGCCAAAAACCGGTCGACCAATCCGACCCGGTGCGGATTGGCTATAGCGCCTGGCCCGGTTGGTTCCCCTGGCAGGTGACCGAAACCAAAAACCTGTTCAGCGAAGCCGGCGTATCGGTGAAGATGCAGTGGTTCGATGGCTACCTCGATTCGATCAATGCCCTCAGTGCTGGCCAGCTCGATTGCAACAGCCAAACCCTCAATGACACGATCAGCTCGGTCGCCGGTGGAGCCGACCAGCAGGTGGTGTTGATGAATGATTTCTCCACCGGCAACGACCAAATCATCGCCGCCCCCGGTATCAATACGATTGCGGATCTCAAGGGTAAAAAGGTGGCCGCCGAAGAGGGCACCGTCGACCATTACCTGCTGTTGATGGTCTTAAAAAAGGCGGGCCTCTCGGCCAAGGACATCAAATTTGTACCCCTAGAAACCGGGGCTGCAGCGGCGGCCTTTGCCGCCGGCAAGGTGGACGCGGCCGGGGTCTATGCCCCCTTCACCACCCAGGCCCTCAAGCGTGCCGGCGCCAAGGCCCTCACCACCTCCCGCGAGCATCCCGGCGCCATCAGCGACCTGCTGGTCTGCCGCCGCGATTTCGTCGCCAAGAATCCCGAGAAGATTCAAAAAGTCGTGAATGCCTGGTTCGCCACCTTGAACTTGATCAAGAAGGATCCAGCTGGCACCCTGCCGATCTTGGTGCAGCGCTCCGGCGTCAGCGAGCCCGAATTCAAAGCCTATAACGCTGGCACCACGATTCAAACCCTGGAGCAGAACCGTCAGGGCTTCAAGCCAGGCGACTCCATGCTCTCGATGCCCTATGCGGCCGAACAGATCAGCGCCTTCCTAGTGGAAACGGGCTTGGCCAAGTCCAAGCCGGATCTCAGCAACTTGCTCAATTCCCAGTTCGTGGATGCCGCCAAGTGAGGCTGATCCCTTGAAGCGCCTGAGTTTCCTGCGCCGCTTTCTGGCCCAGCCCTGGGTGCTGGGCCTGGTGGGCGTGGCCACAGCGATGCTGATCTGGTTCCTGACCACAGCCAGTGGCGCCGTTGACAACCTATTCCTGCCTTCGCCCCAGGCGGTGTGGCAGGCGGGCCAGGCCCAATGGCAAAGCGGCCTGTTGCTCAAGGATGCGGTGGCCAGCATTCAGCGGGTGTTCATTGGCTTTGCCCTCTCGGCAGGATTAGCCCTGCCGGTCGGCATTGCCATGGGCACCAACCCAACCATCTGCCGGCTGCTGGAGCCACTGATGGGCTTGATTCGCTACATGCCGGCGCCAGCCTTTATCCCCCTACTAATCATTTATTTTGGCCTGGAGGAGTTGCCCAAGATCTTGTTGATCTTCATCGGCACCTTCTTCTTCAATACCTTGATGATCATGGATGCGGTCAAGTTCGTTCCCTCCGAACTGGTGGAAACGGCCCTGACCCTGGGCGGCAGGGGCCTGCCAATCCTCACCCGGGTGGTCGCCCCGTTTGTCGCCCCCCAGGTGCTGGACACCTATCGCATCAACATGGCTTCGGCTTGGAACCTGGTGATCGTGGCCGAACTGGTGGCCGCCACCGAAGGACTGGGCAAACGCATCAGCCTGGCCCAACGGTTTCTGCGCACCGACGACATTTTTGTCGGCTTGATCGTGATTGGCCTGGTGGGCCTGGTGATCGACCTGGGCTTCCGCTTCCTGATGCGCAAAGCCTGCTCCTGGGCGAACTGAGGACCGATCCCCATGCATCTACAAGTTTCCTCCGTCTGCAAAAGCTTCGGCTATGGCCCCAAGACCAAACCGGTGCTCGATGCCGTGAGCTTCGACCTCCATTCCGGCCAGTTCCTGGCCCTGGTGGGGAGTTCCGGATCGGGCAAATCGACGATGATGCGGCTGATTGCCGGGCTGGATAGGCCCAGTTCCGGTGAGATTCGCCTCGATGGCGAGCTGATCCGCGGCCCGGGGGCCGATCGGGGCATGGTGTTCCAGAAGTACAGCCTCTACCCCTGGCTCACGGCCGCCCAGAACGTGGCCTTTGGCATGCGTTTACAGGGCAGGCCCAAAGCGGAAGTGCGGGAACGCACCGCCTATTTCTTGGAGGTGGTGGGGCTGGTGGATTCGGCGCGGTTACTGCCCCGGGAACTCTCGGGGGGCATGCAGCAACGGGTGGCGATTGCCCGCGCCCTGGCGGCCGAGCCCAAGGTCTTATTGCTGGATGAACCCTTCGGCGCCCTCGATCTACAGATCCGTGAATCCATGCAGGACTTCCTGCACCGGCTCTGGATGCAAACGGGCCTCACCGCCCTATTGATCACCCACGATCTGGAGGAAGCCCTGCTGTTAGCCCAACAGGTGCACATCCTCGCGCCGCGGCCCGGCCGAATCGTGCGCAGCGTCAACGCCGATCTGGATCGCTCCTCCCTCGCCCATCTGCGCGTCTCCCAACCCTTCCTGGCCCTGCGCGAAGAGCTCGCCAGCTGCCTGCGCAGCCTCGATTCCACCCTCACCGCCTGATCACCCGCGCCCCAGATGGATCCCCTGGCCGACCTGCAATCCAGGCCCTTTTTGCCGGCCTGGGCCTATCGCTCAGCCCGGCTGGCTAGCGCCGAGCGCCAGCGCTACGCCAACCGCTTCTGGCACCCACTGGCCTGCAGCAGCCAACTGCCCCCCGGCTCCTGCCTGGCCCTCTCCCTGCTCGGTCAGCCGATCCTGCTCAGCCATCCCCTCGATGGACCGCCGCGGGCCTTCCTCAACCGCTGTCCCCACCGGGGTGTGGCCCTGCAGGATCCCGCCGCTGGCACCGTGGCCTGCCGGCGCCTGGTCTGCCGATACCACGGCTGGACCTATGGCCTCGATGGGGTCTTGCTGGCTGGAGCCCGGGAAGCTGATTTTCTCGAGCCCTTTGAGCGCAGCGCCTGGCCCCTCCCGGCCCTGCCCTGCCAGGTGCTCGGCTCCCTGATCTGGGTGGCGTTAGCCCCGGACCCCATCCCCCTCGCGGGCCAGCTCGATCTGGTGCGGGAGGAGGCCGGGCCCTTGCTCGACCAGCCGCGGGTGCTGCTGGCCAGGGCCACCCAGGAGCTGGCCTGCAACTGGAAAATTGCCCACGACAACACCCTCGACGACTACCACGTCGCCATCGCCCACCCCACCACCTTGCACCGGGAACAGGGCCCGGTGCGCCACTACCGCTATCGCCTCAGCCGCTACGCCACCCTGCTGGCCACCCCCCACCCCGCCGGCGGCGAGTTCCTCACCTTCGGCCTAGCTCCCTGGACCCACCTGCTCTTCTGGCCCGATGGCCGCCTGGCCCTGATCCAGTTCCTGCCCAAGGATCTGGGCCATTGCCAGATGGACGTGGCGCTGCTGGGCCGCCCCGAGCTTGAGCCCGGCGCCCAGGCCTGGCTGGCGGAGATCCAAACCTTTCTGGCGGAAGACCAGACCCTGGTGGAAGCGGCCCAGATCGGCTACGGCAGCGGGCTGGTTCCCGGACCAGCCCACCGCCTCGAGCAGCGCATCCTCCAGCAACAGGCCCTCTACCGGGAGCTGATGGGGGACGAGCTGATCGCAAGCAGCTGATCGCGGGTCAGCCCCCTCGCCCATCCCTAGCCCTGCGGCGAAGCCTGGGCCGGCGCCGGCCCCATGCCAGCCACGCCGTTAGGGGGCGGCGGGATCCGGGCCGCTGGCGAGGTCACCAAAAACATCGGGCTGGATTCCCAGGTAAACGGCCTCCTTGAACAGGGCCTTTTTAGCCTCGGCATCGCCGCTGCGGAGGGCCTCAGCAAAGCGGCTGCGCAGGGAGGCGATCAGGGCCTGTTGTCGCGGATCGGCAGCCGTCATGGGGGCGGGGACTCGGCCGAAGGGGGCTGGAGTCATCGTATGGGCCGAGCGGCTGGACTGGGGTTTGCCCAGGCCCGACGGCCGCACGGCCCTGAGCGCCCAGCCAGGCCCGCCCAAGCCGTCAGGGCAGGCGGCCGTCGTCGGAGCGCATGGACGCTTTGGCTTTGGGCAGGGATTGGGCTGGGGATTTAGCTGCGGGCTTGGCGCCAGGCTTGGCCAATGGGCCCGGAGCGGGCCCCGGATAGGGATCGTTAAAAGGCAGAAACTCCGGCGGTTGGGAACTGGGACGCGGCAGTTGAGCTTGCAGCTGGCGACGCAGCTCCTGCTGCTGCAGCTCGAGCTCCCGCACCTGGCCGGCGCTGGCTTCAAGGCCCTGCAACCGCTGGGCCAAGGCGCGCAGTTGGGCCTCCAGGGCCTGGGCGCGTTCCAGGTCGCGACGGTTTTCCAGCTCCTGCACCCGCCCCTCGAGGGCCTGGTTGCGACTGGCCTGCTGCTGCAGCTGTTGCAGCAGCACGAGGGCGAGCACGGCAACCAGGGCGGTGAGGCCGGCCCCGATCAAGCGCATCCAACGGGGCAGGGGTGGCTCGGCGCCCGGCGACGCTGGGGGGACAGACATGGCAGAAGGGCGGGGCCTGATGGGACCCGTACCCCATCGAGGCCGGGGATCGGTGCTGATTCTGCAGGCAACAGCCGGCGGGGGCCCACCCCAGGAGCCGGCGCGATGGCCGTGATTCTTGAGAGTTCAATCGCTGGTGCTTGACCTGGAGCAGAAGAGCAGCCCCCCAAAATTGCCTTGGGGAGTGGACGTTGCTCGCCCGATTCCCATCCGGACTCCCATCTCCTTTGATGGGGGACCTTGGCAGCTGCCGGCCAGCCAAACTTGCTGCGATTGCAACAGGCCCGCAGAGCCTCCAGCACCAGCTCACTAATGCCCTAGCGGTGGAAGTGGCGGGGTCCCAGGAGGGCCATCCCTGGCCTGGACCGCCTCGCTTAATCCGGCGATTGGGTCGCCCCTGTGATGGCTCCAGCGGGTCTTTTCATCCGCCTAGTCCTAGGCCCCGACCCCAGGGGAGCGCGACTGGATGGCACCCCAGGTCCCAGGCTGCTGGGGCCAGATAGGTCCAATCCACCGTCAAAGCGCTAGGACAGGGCCCTGCAGATCCCACCGCCCAAGATCCTTTGACCCTCCCTGCGCTCGATGCCTTTCTGGCCTTTGCCCAAGCCGATGGGAGCCTGGCCGAACGGTTGCGCCAACCGCTGGAGCTTGAGGAGCTACTGGCCCTCGGCCGCAGCCATGGCTTCGAGCTTGAAGCCGAGGATGTGCTGGCTGCCCAGCAGCGGGAGGAGGCCTCCCTCAGCGCCGCCGAGCTGCAACAGCGGGCCGGGACGGATGCCCGCAAACTGCGCAGTTTCATCCCAGGCTGAATGCAGCCCAAGGTCTGATTTTCTGTCCCTGGAGATGGGCTATCACCAGGGCAAGGACGCCAGTATTTCTGGAGATCCCTTGGCAGGTAAGCGATCTGAGCAATGCTGATCATCGCCACCCTCCGCTTGTTACCCGGGGGGGCCCGCCCGGTTGAGCCCCTTGGCTGGTGTTTAAACCCTGCCATGGAGTTCTCCTTTGACGGGATTTGCTTTGGGGTACTGGCACACCTCCGACGGTTCGCTACATTTGCTGCAGAGTTTTCTCTCCTCCATGCTCACCGGATCCGAACTCCTCTCCAAAGTCAAGGAGCTGGGCGATGTCAGCAAGTCCGATCTCGTCCGCTCCACTGGCTATGTGAGCACCAAAAAAGACGGCACCGAGCGTCTGAATTTCACCGCCTTCTATGAGGCCCTGCTTGAGGCCAAGGGCGTCAGCCTGGGCGATGGCGTTGGCAAGGGCAAGGGCAAGGGTGGCCGCACCCTCAGCTATGTGGCCACTGTGCAGGGCAACGGCAACCTGCTGGTTGGCAAGGCCTACACCGCCCTGCTGGGTCTTGAGCCCGGCGACGAGTTCGAAATCAAGCTCGGCCGTAAGCAGATTCGTCTCCTTCCTGCTGGCGCCCCTGACGAAGAAGAGTGATTGACTGGGCTCCATGCCCTACCTGATTGGCGTTGACGGTTGCCGACTCGGTTGGCTTGCCGTCAGCGCTTTTTTAGTGCCCGATTCTCCAGGCGCCCTTGGCCTGGGGGGTGGATCTCCCGGGCTTAGGCGACTAGGCAAGGTGGAGGCCCGCATCCTCCCCGACCTGGAACCGTGGCTAGCCAGCCTGGAGGAATCGACTCCCCACTTGCAGCCGGAGCGAGGGCCAGAAGGCGGCAGTTTGGCTCCCTGGTTTATGTCCATTGACATGCCGATTGGCCTCAGCGAGGCGGGACCCAGGCGTTGCGACCAGGAGGCGCGGCGGTTGTTGGGCCGTCCCCGCGGTAGCAGCGTGTTCCCGGCGCCGATCCGGCCGATGCTCCAAGCCCCTGACTATGGAGAGGCCTGCGCCATCGGTCGCGCCACCGATGGCCGGGCCCTCAGCCGCCAGGCCTGGAACCTGCTGCCGCGCATCCGCCAACTCGATGGGCTGCTGCAACGCCGGCCCCCCTGGCGGCAGCGGATTGGCGAAGCCCATCCAGAGGTGATCTTCCAACTCTGGGCCGGCCAGCCCCTGGAAGAGGGCAAACGCCAGCTGGGGGGCCGGCGCCAGCGCAGCGAGTTAATTGAAGCCCGCTGGCCCGGAGTGGTGGCGGCCACCACAGCCCAGTTGCCCCGCGGCGGCTGGGCCGCCGACGACCTGCTCGATGCCCTGGCCTGCCTGCGGGCCGCCGAACGCCGGGCCACGGGCGTGGCCTTGGAGCTGGGCGGGGACCTGGATGGCACTGGCCTGGCCATGGCCATCACCTGCTGATCAGGCCGCCGCGCCTGACCCAGCCGGGGCCAGCCAGTCGCTGGAGCAGCGGCTCGCCCTGGTGGACGGGGAGCACGGTGTTTTTCCAGTTCAGCCACCTGGTGGGCTGGCACTGAAGCCAGTTCGTTCGCCTGCCCCCAGGGGAGCCTGAGCTCCTGAACCTGCCTACATTGCCGCTAGATCTGCGGCTGCTATGACCTTTTACGAGCTGGTCTGGCAGGGGGAGGGCTTCAGTGATGCGGCAGACCTGGAGGAGGCGACTGCGGCCTTTCTGGAGCTGAAGCCGAAGGAGCTCAGCTGGTCTGAGGTCTGTTCCGATCCCACCAACGGCCCGACGATCCGCCGCTACCGCTCCTTCGACGCCTTCCTCGACAACGAGGACGCGATCGAAACGATCGTTGTGACGGCAGAGATGCTCGAGGCGGCCGAGGCTGGCCAATCCGCAGAGGAGCCGCCACATTGAGCCGATGATTCCCGCCAACGCCGAACCCATTCCCCTCGCAGCCAACCCCTGGGGCCAGGAGGTGCTGGTGATGCACCCCCATCGCTTCAACGCTGCGATGGAAGCAATTGTGGCGCTGCGGCAGCAGAAAACAGTGGTGCTAAACCTCAGCTTGATGCCGGCGGACGAGGCCCAGAGGGCCGCCGATTTCGTCTCGGGTGGCGCCTTTGCCCTCGATGGCCAACAGGAACGGCTCGGCGAGCTGGTGTTTCTGTTGGCCCCCCATCACGTCGACCTAAGCCGCAGCTGAGGCCTGGCGGGGCCAATCCTCGCCGAACCCCCTGTTCGCTAGCGAGCAAAACGCCTGGAAATGAAAATTAATTGTAAAGAAGCCGCCGTTTGGCCTGGGGTGCGCGGGTCAGGCCGGGGCGATGCGGCAGTAGGACTGAAGCTGGGAGGGACGATTCCAAAGGTGGACAACGGGTGGGACAGTCCCCGGGGCTGAGGCTCCGCGGGTCAGGCAGATCGGGTCTCGCGATCTCCTGGGGTTGATGGCTGGGCTGGGATCACTTGGAGACGCATTTGTTGGATCTCTTGGCGCATCGGTTGACTGAATCGGGTGCGAGATCCCGGAAACGCCCCAAGCAACGATCGCTCCCCCACCACTGGCTGCACACCTAATTGTCCGATCGCTCCAGGGAAAAGACCACGGCATTGTTCCGCGGGCGGGCGCTCCCGCATCACCAGCACTTCCCAATGACCTCAGAGACTCCCTCCCTCACCATTGGTGAATTAGAGGCCAATTATTCGCTCTATTGCAAGGCCATGCGGTTACTCATTATCGAAGGCCGCAGCCTCAAGAAAATCCAGCGCACCGTTTGCTGGCAGCGCCTGGAAATCCTGCATAAATGCCTGCCTAATCGCTACAAATCACCCGACTACCTCTGCGCCCTGCTGAAGCGGGAAGTGGAACAACTCAAGGAGCAGCAGGAGGCGGCCGCCACGGCGGCGACAGCTGCAGCGGCAACGGCCGTCTAGCGACCCAGGGGCTCCATCGCCGGCCAAAAAAGAGTCATTGTTGCAACACTTTTACCGCCTGCAGGCGAGGGGAGGGGGGCGTTGGAAAATCATTGTTTTGTTTAGCTTGGGTCGCCGGCTGGACTGGACCTGCTAGCTGTTGGTTATCAATTCTGGTAGGCAGGGATGGGGAAGGGCCGTCTTGGTGGTCAAGACCTGGCACTGGTCCTGGTCCTGATTGCCAGCCAGGTCTGCCTGGCACCCATGGGCCCTGCCTTCGGCCAGGCCTTCAAACCCCAACTGGGCTGCCTCGGAGATCGCCAGCGGCCGGGGCGGCCCATCCGGGTGAGCGTGGTGCCCCAGCGGCCCCCGGCGGAAACCTTTGCCGTCTGGTCGCCCCTGCTGCAGCAACTAGGCCAAGTGTCGAAGCAGTGCTTTGTGCTGCGGGTGGCCCCCACGATTCCCAATTTCGAGGCGGAACTGCGCAGCGGCCGGGCCGATTGTGTTTACATGAATCCTTATCACGCCGTGCTGGCCCAGCGCTGGCGTGGCTACATCCCCCTGGTCCGCGATGGCAGCAAACCCCTACGGGGCCTGCTGGTGGTCCGCAAGGACAGTCCGATCAAGAGCATCCGCGAGCTGAAGGGTCAGGCGGTGGCCTTCCCGTCACCGAACGCCTTTGCCGCCACCCTGTTGCCCCGGGTGTTGCTGGCGCGCCAGGGCATCACGATCCAGCCGTTGTTTGAGAACACCCATTCAAATGTGTATCGCAGCGTCGCCCTGGGGATGTTGCCGGCGGGCGGCGGCATCAACAACACCCTGCGGCGGGAACGGCCCGAGTTGCGGGAGGAACTACGGGTGCTCTGGCAAACGCCCCCCTTCCCCTCCCATCCCTTTGCCTGCCTGCCCAGCCTGGCCCAGGCCAGGCGCGAGGCCCTACAGGCGGGCTTTCTGAGCCTGGCCCGCAACCCGGTGAACCATGGGCTGCTCGATGCCATCCAGATGCCCGAGCCAGTGCGCGCCGACTTCCGACGCGATTACCAAGCCCTGCTGGGCCTGGGCCTGGAGCGTTTCGCCGTGGTTGGAAGCGATTAACCATGGCAGCCCCGGGGTTCGATCTGCTACGCCGGCGCCACCTGATCCCCCTGCTACTGCTGGGGTTTGTGCTGGTGCTGGTCAGCGGTTGGCGCTCCTTTCTCTATTCGCGCCAACTGCTGATCGAAAGCCAGGAGCAGAGCTATCGGGAGTTGCTGCGGGTGCTGCCCCGGGGCCTGCTGCCCCACTTGGTGGTGGATGACTACATCGCCCTTGAGCAGGACCTCGCCGGGGTGATGGTGGATCCCTCGATGGCGTCGCTGCTGGTGGTGGATCCCCAGGGCCGGGTGCTAGCCCATCTGGAACGCCAACGGCCAGGGGGGCCGCCCCTGCTGCGCTACGGGCCGAGCCGGGTGGCGCCCAACAGCCCCGGCCCCGTCTCGCCCAAGCCGGACCCCGGCAGAGCGGACACCGACCTGTCCCAAGAGCTGCGCTGGCAGCGCCTGGAGGCTGGCGGCAGCACCCTGGGCTGGCTGCGGCTAGGCCATTGGTCCACCAGCACCCTGGCGGTGGTGGGGATCCTGGCCCGCCAATACCTGCAGCTGATGGCCCTCACCTTGGCCGTCTTCGCGGTCCTGCTGACCGCGTCGGTTCTGGTGGTGCTGCGGGAGGGCCGCCGGCGGGAGGCCCAGCTCGAAGAGCAGGGCTTGGACCTGCTGGAAAGCAGCCTGCGGGATCCGCTCACGGGCCTGGCCAACAGGCGCGGCCTCGACCTGCTGCTGGAGCGGGAGATGGCCCGATTCAACGCCAGCCGGGCAGGCAAAGGCGCGGCGGATCTGCTGGTGATCTGCCTGATTGATCTCGATGCGTTCAAGCCGATCAACGACCGCTATGGCCATGCCGTCGGGGACCAGTTGCTGGTGGAGGTGGGACGGCGCCTCTGCCAAGGCCTGCGCACCATGGCGCCGGATTTGTCAGCAGATTTGGCGCTGGATCTGGCGCCAGGACCGGCGGCGGGACGCCCCGCTAACGCGGGGACGGGGCGGCTGGCCCTACCGGGCGACCGGGGCGTGGACCAGGTGGCCCGGCTGGGGGGCGATGAATTTGTCTGCATCCTGGCGGGCTGCGCCACGGTGGCCCAGGCGCAAGGGCTGGCCCAGCGGATCCTGCAGAGCCTCGGCCAGCCCTTCGCCCTGGAGCGCCACAGCCTCACAGTGGGCGCCAGCCTGGGGATCGCCTACGCCGATGGATCCCAGGCCCCGTCCGCCCTGGCCCTGCTACAGGCCGCCGACCACGCCATGTACGGGGCCAAAGCCCAGGGCAAGAACCATGTCCAAATCAAACACATACACAACCCAAGCGATTGATCAAGGCCAATGCCCCTGCCAGATCAGAACAGCAGGGGGTGATTCCCAAGCCTCGCGATCGCCATGGGCCTTCCCTGGCATGGCTCCCTACCCTGAGTATCCGATCCCTAGGGTCGAGATCCAGCGCACGCGGGAATTGGAACGGCTCTCGGTGCTCGATACCGCCGGCGATGAGCATTTTGACCGGCTTGTCCAGCTGGTCTCAGCCGTGTTGGGCATGCCGGTGGCCCTGGTTTCCCTGGTGGATCGCGACCGGCAATGGTTTCTATCGCGGCTGGGTCTGGCCACCCAGGAAACGCCACGGGAGATGGCCTTCTGCGCCCATGCCATCGCCGACCAGGAGGTGTTGGTGGTGCCCGATGCCCTGCTCGATGAGCGCTTCCGCAGCAATCCCCTGGTGCTGGATGAGCCCCATGTGCGCTTTTACGCCGGCGCCCCCCTACGCACCGAGGAGGGCCACAATCTCGGCACCCTCTGTGTGATCGATCGCGAGCCACGCCAGCTCTGTGAGCAGCAGGTGGCGATGTTGAAGTTGATGGCTGAGCTGGTGATGCGGGAGTTGGAATTGCGGCGCCTCGCCACGATCGACCCAACCACGGGGCTCTACACCCGCACCAGCTTCTTTGCCCTAGCGGAGAAGGAGCAGGGCCAGGGCCCTCGCCAAAGGGATGCCCCTGGCCCTGCTCAACATCGATGTGGATGATTTCCGCCAGATCAACAACCGCTGGGGCTACCGGGCCGGCGACCGGGTGCTGGCCGACCTCTGCCAGGCCTGCGCCTCCCAACTGAGGCCCCAGGATCTCTTTGGCCGGATTGGCGATGAGGAATTCGCCATCCTGCTGGTGGGGATGGCTGGCGACGAAGCAATGGGCATCGCCGAGGCGATCCGCACGGAAGTGGCCCATCTCCATGGCGTGTTTTCCCATTCCGATTACCAGCCCTGCATCAGCGGCGGCCTCACCTGCCTCACCGCAGACGACCAGGCCTTCCTCGACCTGTTCAGCCGCGCCGACCAGGCCCTGTTCCTAGCCAAGGGCAATGGCCGCAACCAGATCGCTTCGATTTTGGCCACCTGAGGGGGGGATCGAACAAAAAGGACCGGGGCCCTTAAGCCCGGTCCCACTCCCGCTAGCCACCAGCAGCAGCACTGTCGCCGCACCAACCTGCTTCCCCTAAAGGAAGCTCACATCACTGGGCCGGAACTGGTTGACGCCCACCCCCAGCAGGGAGATCTTGTCACCACCAAAGAGCAGGGCGGCATGGCCATTCTCATTGGTGATCTGCAGGCCGCCTGGGCCGCCCGGTTGGCCCAGGCCCTCAAATTGCAGGCGATCGAGGCCCACCTTGAAATCGCTGATTTCGGCATTGATGCCGGTTTTAGAGAAGATGAAGGTGTCCGATCCAGCCCCGCCGGTGAGCAGCTGACGGCCCGTACCGGCCACGAGCCAGTCGTTCTTGCTGCCGCCAATCAGGGTATCGCCGCCATTGAAGCCCACCACCAATTGGGGGGCCAGGGAATCCTGCATCACCCCACCACCGCTGAGGCCACTGCGGCGCTCGGTATACACGAAGGCATCGGCCTGTATATGCTGGGTATTGGTGTCTTTAAGGATGAGGGACGACAGGGTTGTCGATTCAATCTCCTTCAAGGTGGCCCCATCAAAACCCTGGTTCTGGTACCAGAGCCGGTCGCCATCACGCAGGGCTTCAAATTGCTTGCTGATGATCAGATCAAAGGTCTGGCCCACCATCGCGCCGGCCAGATGGGTCTCCGCCAGGCCGCCAATCCACAGTTCCACCTTGTTGACATCGCCATAGGCCGCCTTCAGGGCCGCCGCCGTGGTGGCATCGGAGCTAATGGCCTCAAAGCTTGAATAGGCCTTCAGCCCCAGGGCCAGGCGGGTTTCATTCAGGGTGCCCAGGCCCAGGTCCCGGCCCCGCTGGATGTTGATCGCCGCCAGGTCCATGCCGGCAGCAGGACCGAACAGGAAATTGCGCAGATCATCAACGATGTGCACATCGAGGGCGTTGGAAAGATCGCCGCTGAGGTGGCGCAGCAGGCTATCGGCGCCATCATTGGCGATGAAATCGGCAGGGGCCTGAAAAAAGGCATCTTTCAGGGTTACGGACGTGCCAATTTCGTTGCCCTGCTCATCGGTTTTTTCGAGGTTGGCCGACACGATCGAGTGGCCAAAGCGGAAGGCAGCACCGGCAAATTCCTCACTGAGCCTGGCATCCACGCCAGCTTTGTAACCCTTGTAGGCCTTGATGGCGTTGGGGCCCAGCAGGTGGGGCAGGAATTCGTTGTAGGTAATGCGGGCGATCTCAGCCGACACAATGGCGCGGGCTTGGTCGTAAAGCTGGTTACCCGTCCAATCGGGGTGGGCCAGTTTGAGCTTGTCCACCTGGCGGTTGTGTTCGCGCAGGAACAGGGTTTGCAGGGCGGTGAGATCGGGGTTCTCCGAAACCCGGAAATCGCCAGCCACAAAGGCGCCATTGACAATCGGCAGATTATTGCCGGCCGAGGTGAGCAAGTAGCCGTTGGCATCGCGCAGGCTGGCGGCGGTAGTGGCATTGGAGCCATACACCATCGAGCCATCGAGCCAGCCGCTCACATTGTTGGTGGTGCTGGCGGCTTTGCCGGCCACGCCGGTAAGCGGATCGATCACCGAGCGGGTCATGCTGATCGAGCCCGTCAGCACCGGATCACCACTGGGCACGCTGATATCGATGTGGTTAACCCCATCAGAGAG
The DNA here is from genome assembly GCA_945875915.1 of Synechococcus sp. UW140. GTDB lineage: Bacteria > Cyanobacteriota > Cyanobacteriia > PCC-6307 > Cyanobiaceae > BAIKAL-G1. The sequence goes on from CAMCMT010000001.1 coordinate 111,357, forward strand.
GGTCAGGTTGATGTCGTGGTCAATGAATTGGCCCCAGGCATACATCATCCCCGAGAGTCCTTCTTTGTTGGGGGTGGCGCCATTACCAGCCACCACCAAATTGCTGACCGTGCGGGCGTTGGGCAGGTCGGTGCGCAGGGCCGAGATGCCATCGCTGAAATGGGCCGGGCCCAGGCGGCTGAAGTCAGCGCCAAGCGCATTTAACCCCGTGTTCGAGAGATTGTTGCCGCTGCCATCGAGCGAGCGGTAGGTGATGCCCGCCGGCTTGGGCGGGGTTGGCGGGCGCCTGGCCCCTTGGGCAGCGGCCTCCAGGGGAGGCAAACTTGTTGATGGGGTGCCGCCCTGAGCCAGGGGCTGGGCCGTGATCGGACTGGGCGGAGCGGGTTGCTTGCCAGGGGCCGTTGCCGCGCTGGACTTACCTGGCGCTGGACTGGTTAGCGCTGCACTAGCTGGCGCCAAACCAGGAGCAGCGGCCAGGGGGGCGGCGCTGCGGCTGGCCCCAACCGTGGGCGAGACGCCCCCCAGGCTCCAGTCCAAGGGGTTGATATTAAAACGACTGACTTGGGGAGCCTTGGCGGGGGCGTCCCGCCAAGTGGTGTAAATCCCTGGGCTCAGCACCGGCGTAGCCGGTGCTGACGGTCCGTTGCTCAGAGCCCTTGCGGGGGAATGGGTGGGCTGGTCTGTGACTCTGGTCGGAGCACTACCACCTTCCCGAGACCAGACC
>CAMCMT010000002.1 GCA_945875915.1 Synechococcus sp. UW140
CCGTTTTGCCATGTACCGCTCCTTGATCCGTAACGACAGAGGGGCAGGCATCGCAGGGCTCCAGACCGGAATCGGAACCCTGTTGTCGCGTCTTGAGACCCGCCTATGTAGTTGCGCGGACCCGCCTACCTAATCGTCGCCGGACAGGCCGAACCAGGACCAGGACACAGACACTGACCCCCCTTGCATGGACCGACCCAGTCGGCGATCTAGACGATGACCCGCATGTAGATCTTTCTGATTTCAAGGGCTCCGAGTTCTCCGAGGCTCTGAAGGCGAAACGGCGCACGACTATGAAGTTGATTGCCTGGCAGTGAGTATGTCGGCAGACGGGAATCAATATCTGCCTGTTTTCTGTTAGCGATGCAAAAGGCACGATTATTTCAGAATTTCAGGTCGGGATGTCTTGCTTCGCAATGACGATAGATTGGTCTTTCATCCTGCTGGAAGCGACTGGCGCGGTGGCGGCGGCAACCTGGTGCTGACCAAAAAGGCTGCCGCCACCAGTAACGCTGAAGCCGCCAGGCATGTCTGCATACCACCGACCACAAATAGGGCTCCTGAGAGCAGGGTGCCAACTAGGCGTCCAGCGGCATTGGCCATGTAGTAGAAGCCGACATTGAGGCTCACCGATTCAGCGTCGGTGTAGGCCAGAATCATGTAGCTATGAATCGAAGAATTCATGGCGAATACCACCCCAAACACCGCCAGACCGACGACAACCGCTACCCCTGGATTGCCCACCTGACGCCAGAGAGCCAGGGAAATTAGGGCTGGGATAGCGGTGAGAATGGCGCTCCAAAACTCAACTGCCTTGACCCCCGGCGGGGCGCTTTGGCCCCAGGCTCGCCGTAAGGCCGGCGCTGAAGCCTGCACGATGCCGTAGCCGATCACCCACAGGCCCATGAAGCCACCAACCTCCCAGAACTTCCAACCCAGGACGGCTTCGAGGAACACCGGCAGCGCCACCACGAACCAGACATCGCGGGCACCGAAGAGAAAGAAGCGCGCCAAGGAGAGCCCATTGATGCCGCGGCTCTTGGAGAACAGGGCACTGAAGCCAGGTTTGGTCTTCATGCGGCCCATGTCGGCCGGTAGCACCAGGGTGCCGCAGAAGGCCAGCAGCAGGCAGCCGGCCATCACCGCCACGGCTGCGTTGAAACCAATGGTGGCAAGCAGCACGCCGCCGAGGAAGAAGCCCACCCCCTTGAGGGCGTTCTTAGAACCGGTGAGGATGGCCACCCAGCGAAACAGTTGTTGTTCGCCCTGCTGCTGATCGTTTGGTGTTTCTGGCACTACGGTCTTGATGGCACTTTTGGCGCTCATCTTGTTGAGATCCTTGGCGATGCCGCTGATGGCCTGGGCCACCATCACGTAGGCCACGCTCCACCATTTCGGCCAGCTGTCGGCCACCGGGATCAACATCAGCAGGGCCGCCACCTGCAGCAAGGTTCCCGTCCAAAGGGTGAGGCGTAGGCCGAACCTTCCCCCCAGCCAGCCGCCGTAGAGGTTGGTGAGCACCCCAAAGAATTCATAGAAGAGAAAGAGCAGGGCAATTTCGAGCGTGCTATAGCCGAGCGCATGGAAGTGGAACACCACCAGCATGCGCAGGGCCCCATCCGTGAGGGTGAAGGCCCAGTAGTTGGCCGTCACGATCATGTATTGCTGCAGAGCTGACAGTCCTGGCATGGCTGGCCTGTTAGGCGGGAGCAACGGTGTGGGTTCTGGTGTCGTCATGGTGGGAAAGCTGCACTGATCTAGCGAAATCAGCGCGCGTCAAGCAAGGCCACATGGCACACCAGATCCGCCATGCGGGAGCTGTAGCCCCATTCGTTGTCGTACCAGGCATAGACCTTGAGCTGGGTGCCGTTGACCACCATCGTGGAGAGACTATCCACGATGGCGCTGCGGGAGTCGTTGACATAATCGACGGACACCAGCGGCCGGGTTTCATAACCAAGGATGCCGCGTAGGGGGCCATTGGCAGCCTCTTCGAAAGCCCGGTTGACCTCTTCCACCGTGACTTGGCGTTTGAGCTCGAACACCGCATCCGTGAGCGAGCCATTCAATAGCGGCACCCGCACGGCATGGCCGTTCAGCTTGCCTTGCAGTTCCGGGAAGATCATGCCAATGGCCTTCGCAGACCCCGTTGTGGTGGGAATCAGGCTTTGGCTGCAGGAGCGGGCCCGGCGCAGGTCACTTTTGAAGGTATCAACCACCACCTGGGTGTTGGTCACATCGTGGAGAGTGGTGATCGAGCCGTGTTCGATGCCGAAGCTTTCGTGCACCACCTTCACCACTGGCGCTAGGCAGTTGGTGGTGCAGGAAGCGGCGGTCGTTAGACGGTGGACGCTTGGGTCGTAAAGGTGGTGGTTGATGCCGTAGACGATGTTGAGTGCTTCGGCACCGGCGATCTCGCCCTTCACAGGGCAGGCCACCACCACATGTTTCAGGCCCAGCTGATCAAAGTAGGGCTGCAGGGTTTCCGGTGTCTTGAACTTGCCGCTGCATTCGAGCACCATCTCGACACCAGCCTGGCGCCAGGGCACAGCCGTGGGGTCTTTCTCCCGGCTGTAGCTCAAGGGGGTTGTTGCAACAGAAAAGCCACCGGTCGTTGCTTGAACCGCCTGGTGCCAGCGGCCATGCACCGAGTCAAATGCCAGCAGATGGGCAGCAGCATGAGCATCGCCTGCGGGATCATTGACGTGCACGAGTTCGATTCCGGGCCGATCCCAGAGGGCACGGAAGACAAGGCGGCCGATGCGACCAAAGCCGTTGATGCCGATTTTCATGGGAGGGAACGCTGGAGCGTCGGCCGACGGCCCAACCATAGATCAATTAGGGTTGATTGAAGATCGGCGCTGCCTCCATCCCCTTGCGTCCGTGCCGCAAGTCCCCATACCTTCAGTCCCTCTACCGTCGGCTGCTTGGTCGACAGACTCGTGTTAGCTGACCCAGTCTTCTCCACCTTGGAAACCACGGCACCATCGGGTTCAAAGGCTGAGCCGCTTGCAGAAGATCAGGCCCAACGGCTCCTCCGTGCCTTGGCCGAGCCCATTCGCCTACAGGTGCTGGCGGCCCTGCAAAACGGCGAACGTTGCGTCTGTGACCTCACCAGCGACCTGGATCTGGGCCAGTCCAAACTTTCCTTCCATCTCAAGGTGCTCAAGGAGGCGGGCCTAATCCGCGCTCGCCAGGAAGGACGCTGGATCTACTACGGCTTGGAGCCCGCCAGTTTGTTGCTGCTGCGCGACTGGCTGGGTGAGCTCGCTGTCGCGTGCCAATCCCCCGCGTCTCCCTGTTCCTAACTCCGATGGACCATCCCGGCGCAGGTCACCCCTCCCCCGTTGCTCCCCAGGGAGGTTGAGCGGCCATCTTTCCCGACTCGACCAGCTGCTGCTGGTGTAGATCCTGCTGGCGATGGCTTGGGCCTGCTGGTGGGGCGCCTGGTTCCTGGTCTCCAGACCCTGCTTGGTTTGGTGCAATAAAAGGCACCCACCTCAGTGCGATGGACAGGACCTTAGCGCTGCTGGCATGAGCCGTGGGTGGTTTGAAAGAAAACGCCATCACAGTAGGGGTATACTGGATTTGGCATCTTGAGTAAAAGCACCCCGATCAACGGCAGCGGCGTCAGCTTTCCTGGCAGTCACCTCGGGCAACCATTGTGACCATCACCCACCCCACTGAAGGCCATGATCGATTCTCCTAGGGCCCCTTACGAGGTTCAGTTCTCCTGCCCTGATCACGAGCAGGAGTTGCAGCGCATCGACGCCTGGTGGCGCGCCGCCAACTATCTGGCTGTGGGGATGATCTACCTGCGCGATAACCCGCTGCTGGCCAAACCCCTGTGTTACGGCATCTATGGGCTGTCTTTGTCCCCCCCCTCCCCGTTAGGACGAGCGTGCTACAAGAACAAGTAGTGGACCAAAACCGACAAGTTTCTGGCCGATAGGGAGCCGCCCGTGCCATGGCAGGCTCTTTTTAATCTGATTGAGCTTTGCCTACCTAATACCAGCTAAAAAGGGTCTGTCCTCCCTTCTTACTGCCATAAGGAAGCATTTTCTTGAGGCAGAAGTGTTTTAGCCTCAGCAATCCAGGCATGGAAGACGCGCATATCGAGTCGCCCACCATGCTCCTTTTCGCTTGGTTCGACATTATGGGCGAACCAAGCGCCGATAAGTTCACAATCTTTACTTTCTGCCACCTGCTTGAGGAAAAGTAACCCTAGAGCAGTCCTACTGCTTCTCCGGACTTCGTTTACGAGACGGTGAAAGCCCATCTCAAGGAAAGAGGTATCGCCATAATCTAGGGCATCATTATTCACCCAGACTTGATTGCTGCTCCCAGTTTCACCCCTTACCTAGGCCGGAGGCTACAGCAGCGGTTCACTTTTCTGAAGACCCAGCTTAGGCGGCTGGCCCAAAATATCGGCAAGATCTAGGTGCTGGCTGCTACGACTAACCTGTTAATGGCATGCCGTCAACTGCTGCATCCAAGCTAAGCATGTGATTTGAGTGGCCATTGAGCATTGACCAGGGCAACAATGAAGGGTAAATTCTATTAACTTTGCGCAAACTAATCGACTTGAACCTTGGGATTAGCAGAGTTAATCGTCCCGTTGGGCGCTATGGGGACTCGTGACAGCGTCGTTGTTCAGAGCTTGCCTAGCCCCGGCGGCTCAACAGGATTCTGGTTCCCGGCATGATGGTCTGCGGCCATCGCTTGGCTATAGTGGCTACTGGTTTGTTTTGTATTGTCAACGAACCTAGATGATGCCTTGTCGGATTATTTTTGTTGTGATAGGCTCCGTTCGCAATTAATTGGGGGCTGGTTGGCCTCAAGTTTTTGAACGATGCCCTTAACGCTTCCACCTCCCTCCCCGCCGGCTTGGCCCAATGATTTGCTGCCCTTAAGGAAGGAGTTGATTCGACAGGGCTTCCATGTACTGCTCAAGACTCCACCAGCGGCAGAGATGTATGGCCAGTTTGAGCCCAAACTCCGTACGATCTGGATCGCGCCGGTCACAGTTCCGTTAGAAATTATGCGGACTACCTTCCTGCATGAAGCCATCCATGCTGCCCAGAGTTGTCCCCATGGGCGCATGACCTTGCTTGGATTTAAGGCCAACGTGTTGCCGGTGGTCGAGAGGGAAATTAATGGCATCCTTTCCACGCGCTATGGCCACGCTAACCGCGCCTTAGAGCGGGAGGCCTTTTTGTTGCAATCTCAGCCGAATGTTGTGGCAGTTCTTATTCGGGCCCTACGTACCCGTTGCAATCTCAAAACGACCTAGGTTGCCTAACGGAGGTTGGCTTGTGTGCCTGCTAGGAAGCGTTATTCGCCCAATAGCAAGCTTGGCTTCTGGCATCAGTTACCTGTTTGCATTGGTCGTCTGCTAATTTAATGTTGAAGCAGTTATTACCCATGGGTTACGTTAAGCACCCGGGTTTGGGGTGTACCGAAAGCGTTTGCCAATCGGACCGCCGTACTTCCCCTCGGAGCGCCTCCATCGAGGTGCCGCTGCCGTGGCTTGGCAACACATAGGCGTAAATGGGAACAATCCAATGACAACCAGGCTCAACATCAGGGATTGGGAGATTTGACAAATCTCTTGCTCCTTTGGGTCCAGGCAGGAAGCCACACTCCCAGCCTTATTTATCACTCCCTTTTCAAGGCTATTTGAGTCCGTTTATTTTGACCTATTCACCTATCCAGTATTGATTGTGTTTTTTGGAACCCAACAGGTGATCCACCATGGCGCCCATCCCTTGCTGGCCCACTCGGATCGGCCAGGCAATTGCTACGGCTCCACCACGGATCTGGCGGTAGCCGTTCAATTTAAACGGCATAGAGACCACTTTGCGGTAGGCTCCCCCAATCCTGGTTTCCATGGTGCTGCTTCTGAGGTGCTTTTTTCACCGTGGATAGAAGTTTCTTTTCAACATTACCCAGCACCCTGTCCTTCCCACGGGTGTTCTGTCCTTGTAGCTTGGTGTTTCTTTGGTTGAACCCCCTAGCCGTTCAGTCGTTGAAACATGTAACCCGTACCCCGGCAGGTCAAGATCAGCTCTGGATTCTCAGGATCGATCTCGATTTTGCAGCGCAGGCGTGATACATGCACATCGACCACCCTTGTTTCGGAGAGTCGTTCGGGCGTATAGCCCCAGATACGTCTGAGGATTTCAATGCGGTCGATTGCCTTGCCGGCATTCTCCACGAGCACCTCCAAAAGGCTTAATTCGAGTTCAGTGAGGCGAATTTGTTCATCCCCCCGGTACACCTTTCGCCTGTTGCTATCAATTCGCAAATCGCCGGCCACTAGGAGGGTGTTAGATGGGATCTCTTGGCCCTTGGCTTGGGTCTTACTGGCTCGCCGGCGCAGCAGGCAGCCAATACGGGCGATCAATTCCTTAGGGCTGAAGGGCTTCACCATGTAGTCGTCTGCGCCCAGTTGTAGGCAGGCAATTTTCTGAGAGACCTCATCTATTGCCGAAAGCATTAAGATTGGGATGCTGGTGCGGTTGCGCAGCTTTTCACAGACTCCGTAACCATCTAGCTGGGGCAGCATCAAATCGAGGATCACCAGATCTGGATTAACTTCTCCAAAGGTCTTCAAACCTGCTAACCCGTCGGCGGCAGTGGCTACCTCGTAGCCCACCATTCTTAACCGAGTTTCGAGGATCTGGCAGATGTTGGGTTCATCGTCGACGACCAAGATCTTGGCTTTTGGCTTGGGGTCAACAGCAAGCAACGAGTGGCCCATAGCGTTGGTGGTTGATTAATAAGCTGCTGTTGGGCTGGTACCAAGCATTCTTAATACATCTTTTTAAATGCCTGTCAGCTTTCCAGTGGTGGTTTCAAGGAGGGTCGTCCTCCTGCTTCACCTTGTTGTCCCGTGCTCGCCTATTTCTGGCCGACCTTGGCCTGTTAGAGCCTCGTTGCTCTCAACTGCCTAATGCTATTGAGAATCGCTTGCAAAAGGGCCGTTGGTCTGGTTAAGTTGCCTCCTTCGAGCCCGGCGCCCTTAGGGCGTTGTTGTGTCCTGGCCATGGCGTCCCCCTTGCTGAACGAGCCTGCTGGTGCCCTAGTGAGAATCGCTTGCGGTCAAAGCCTGTGGCTGGACATCGGGCCCTTTGGCCCCAGCGCCGCCCTTGAGATTGTCGAGGGCATTGGCCGCCTGTCGTGCCCATGCGAGCAGGGCGACGCCATGACGATCGCCTTCCTCCAAGCGGGTGACCAGTGGCAGTGCCAGCGGAGCTGCATCCAGGCCGTTTGCTTGGAGGCGCTGACGCCGCTTGTGCTTCGTCCCCTGGTGCCCCCTGTCGATACGGCCAGTTCTGACCTCGTGCAGGACTGGACCCTTCAGTTGCTGCGGATTCGCCACCTCGCCAAGGCCGAGCAGCGCCTCCATGCCCTGCTGGGTCTATTGGTGTTCCGCCTGGGACGCCGGTGTGGTGCCTGGTGTGATCTTCCTTTTCGCCTCAGCCACGACCGCCTGGCCGAGCTGATCGGTACCACCCGGGTTACCACCACCCGGTTGATGTCCCAGTTCCGCCTGGCCCAGCTTCTGGAAGTGCCCCGCCAAGGGGCCTGGATGCGCCTGGCTCCCGCCCTGGTGTATTCGGCCCCTCTGGCCCCCCTGGAAGGCCTGCCCTCCCACCCGTTCCATTCGCCCTACCGAACCCATGGCCGTTGAGGCCCCTGCTCCTGTGCTTGCTGCCCTGCCGGTTGCCCCTGGGCGGTTTTCCGCTGGGCCTACAACGGCCGGATCGATTGCCCTGGAGGAGGTTTGGCATCGCTATCGCAATACCTCCAGTTCCGGCTGGTGTTTGCGGGACCTCAACTTGACCCTCGAGCCCGGTGAACTGCTCGGTTTGCTCGGCCCATCCGGCTGCGGCAAGACGACCTTGCTACGCCTGATCGCAGGTTTTGAGCGGCCCAGCCGCGGTCGGGTGCTGCTGGATGGGAGGGAGGTGGCGGGCCCCCACCATTGGCTGGTGCCCGAACGGCGGGGGGTCGGCATGGTATTCCAGGACTACGCCCTGTTCCCCCACCTCACGGCCTGGCAGAACGCCTGTTTTGGTTTGCCGCGCCGCTCCAGCCACGCCAGCGTGCAGGGGCTGGTTCAAGCCCAGGCACGGGTGCGCTGGTTGTTATCCCTGCTCGGATTGGAGGGGTTGGAGCAGCGCTATCCCCATGAACTCTCTGGCGGCCAGCGTCAACGCCTTGCCCTGGCCCGGGCCCTGGCCCCCGCCCCCCGGCTGTTGCTCCTCGATGAACCCTTCTCGAACCTCGATGGTGAGGTGCGCCTGCGCTTGCGACGGGAGCTGCCTGGTCTGCTGCGGCAATGCCAGACCAGCGCCGTGCTTGTGACCCACGATCCCCAGGAGGCCCTGGCCGTGTGCGATCGAATCGCCGTGCTGTCGGACGGCCGGCTCGAGCAATGCGCCCTGGCCCAGGAGCTGGTCGCGCGGCCGGCTAGCCCCTTCGTGGCCCGCTTTGTCATGCAGGCGAATGTGCTTCCAGGTCGGCTGCAGGCCGGCGCGTTGCAGACAGCGTGGGGGAAGTGGCGTCCTTGCGACGCCGCGCCGTTCGCGTCCCAGGCGCTTGAGCCGGGGGCGCCCCTGGAGGTGGTGCTCCTGGGCGACGCCCTGGCCCTGGAGGCCGATCCCCAGGGGAGCGCCCGGGTGCTGGCTCGGGAGTTCCATGGCCACCACTGGCAGCTGCATCTGGAGGATCGCGGCTGCCCGTTAACCCTGAAGATCCCCCTGGATCGCCCCTTAGAGCCCGGCCAGTCCTGCCGCTTGCAGCTGGTTCGGGGTGGCCGCGGGATCCTGTTTCCGGGGGGCCAGCCCGTTGAGGTGGTTTGAACCTGGCCCCAGCAGGGCGGTAACGCCCGAGCTGAAGCAGGTTGAGCCTCTGGGAGAGTCCCGTTCCTACGGAGCTTGCGATGGGGAGGCCCGCGGCAGCCCAGCCAGGGTGGTGGGTTCTGGTATCTCCTGATCCAGGCTTGGGATGAGGGCGATGGACGCCAGCAATCCCAGCACCAGGATCACCAGGGCGGGCACCAGGGCGGCCCCCAGGCGTTCATCACTGGCGTACTGATAAACCCGCACCGCCAGGGTGTCGAAATCAAAGGGACGCAGGGCAAAGGTCAGCGGTAGCTCCTTGACCGTGTCGACAAACACCAGTAAGCCCGCCACCAGCAGGGGGCCGCGCAGCAGGGGCAGCTGGATCCGTCGCACTAGTCCGACCCAATCGCAGCCCAGGCTCTGTGCTGCCTCATCGATGTTCGGGGCTAGGCCCTCCAGGGCCGTATCGAGGCCCCCCTTGGCCACGGCTAGAAAGCGATCGACATAGCCCCAGATCAGCAGCAGCAACGGTGCCAGGCCCCAGCCACCGCCCAGCAACAGAAAGCCCAGGGCCAGCACCGTGCCCGGGATGGCATAGCCCAGCCCGGCCCCATCGGCGAGGAATTGAACCCCGTTGGCCTTCACCAGACGCTTGCCGATCGAGAGCACCAGGGCTGCCACCAAGGTGAGGCCCGTCGCCCCCAGGGCCAGGGCCAGGCTGCGCAGCCCCAGGGCAACCAGGTCCCCAGCCGGTTGGGCCAGGAGCTGGTCCCAGCTGGTCCAGGCCCAGAGCAGGGGGATCCCCAGGCTGGCTAGGGGCGGCACCAGGGTGACCAGCTGGGCGAGCCAGCAGCGCCAGCCCTGCAGAGGCCAGAGTTCCGGGCTTACCCCTTCCTGGCCGGCCGCCCATAGGCGACTGCGGCGCCGCCCCAGGCGCTCGCTCCAGAGCAGCAGGGCCACCAGCACTAAGGTGACCAGGGCCAGGGCCACGGCCCCAGGTAGGTCGCCTTCCCCTTGCCAACGCTCCAGGATCGCGGCGGAAAGGGTCGGCACCCCCAGCAGTTGCACGGCGCCAAAATCATTGACCACCTCCATGGCCCCCAGGGCCATCCCCGCCGCCACCGCGGGCAGGGCCAGGGGCAGGGCCACCCGCAGGAAACTGCCCCAGGGCCCCGCCGCGAGGGAGCGGCAAACCTCCTGCTGGCGGGCACCAGTGCGGCTAAAGGCTTCGCTGCTCAACAACACCACGTAGCTGTAGGTGCCGAGGCCCAGCACGGCAATCGCCCAGCCCAGGCCACCGATGCGGAAGCCCGAGCGGCTGCCGAGGTCGATCAGGGTTCCGGCCAGCAGGTAACTGGGCGTGGCCAGGGGGAGCAACTGCGCCAGCCTCAGCCAGCGGCGTCCGGGGAACTGGCAGCGGGCCGTGAGCCAGCCATTGCAGGTGCCGATCAGGCCGCCGGCGCAGCCCACACCCAACACCAGCGTCAAGGTGTTGGCTAGGGCGCCCAGGCCCTGGTCGCCGAGCTGCAATCCAGCCAAGGCTTGGCCCTGGCTGGCAACCAGGCCTAGGGCCACCAGGGGGGCCAGGGCCAGCAGGCCCACCAGGGCCACGGCCAGGGCCAGGGGCCAGGGCTCGGGGGCCGACGGTCGTTGGCCCGACCAGGGCCAGCTCAAACCAGGGCTCGGTTTGCTCACAACCAGCCGTTGGCTTCCATCAGCTTCACGGCGTCCCGGTTGCGGCTGCCCAGCTGTTCGGCCGAGAGGCCATCGGCCTGGAAGCGGCCCATCCCTTTCAAGATGGCGTCATCGCCGTAGCCCTTGAGCGGATATTCATGGTTGGCCTCGGCGTAGCCCTTGCCGCCCACCGGTGAGGCCAGAAACTCAATCAATTTCAGGGCCGCCTGGGGATTTTTGGCGTAGCGGGTGATGCCGGCACCGCTGATGTTCACATGGGCGGGTTTGGGGAACACAACCGTCAGTTTGCGCGCTAGGGCCTGATCGGCCGCACCACTCTCGCCATTGAGCAGGCGCGCCAGGTAGTAAGTATTCACCAGGCCAACGCCGCATTGGCCGCTCCCCAGGGCCCGAATTAGGGGAATATCGGAGCTGAAATAGGGCTGGGTGACGTTGCTCGTCATCCCCTTCACCCAACGACTGGCCTGGGCGTCGCCGCGGATGAGTATCTGGCTAGCCACCAGGGATTGGTTGTAGACACTCTTGCGATCGCGCAGGCAGACCTTGCCCTTGAGGGCCGGATTGGCCAGATCGCCATAGGTGCGGATTGAGCCAGCTTTCACTAGCGCCGGATTGACCAGCACCACCCTTACCCGTCGGGTCAGGCCCACCCAGAGGCCCTTGCTGTCGCGCAGGCTCAGGGGCACCGTGCGCAGCAGGGCGGCGGAGCGGGCCGGTTGCAGCAGGTCTAGCGATGCGGCCCGCTCGAGGCGGGCCGCATCGACGAGCACGAGCACATCGGCGGGGGTGTTTTTGCCTTCCTGGCGGAGACGCTCAATTAAGCTGTCATCCTTGGCCTCGAGCAGCTTCACCTGGATGCCCGTTTGGGCGGTGAATTGCTGATAAAGTTTTTGATCGCTATTGTAATGGCGGCCGGAATAGACGCCGATGCTGGTTTCTTCTGCTTGGCTAACGCCGCCGGTTGTGAATAAGCCAATGGCTGCTAGAGCGTACGCGCAAGTCCAGGTCCTGCGGCGCCAGGGTGCTCTCTTTGAGGTTGGGATAGTTGTAGCCATGGGTTCAGAACGTTACCAATTGTTTGTTCAAAGCGTAAGCGGCTTGATCCATGGGTCATGTCTCGATTGATCGCCGTCTAGGTGATATTTGTAACATCCCTTTGGCCTTGAAGGGATCTTATGCTGGCCTAGCCGGGCAAGATCACCCGGTCGATCCCGTGGATCACCCCATTGCTGCAGACCAGATCGGCCATGAGCACCGTGGCGTTTTTGATTTCAAACGGATCCGAGCAGCGCACCGGAATCGGGGCCCCTTCCAGGCTTGGCCACTCCTGCTGCTTCACCAACTGGGCCTGGTGATGGGCCCCGGAAATCACGTGGTACTTGAGGATCCGTGCCAGCTGGGGCGGGTTATCGACGAGGGTTTGGACGGTGCCGGGGGGCAAGGCGGCAAAGGCTGCATCGATGGGGGCGAAGACCGTGAAGGGGCCAGGCCCTTCGAGGGCTTTCCTCAGGCCGGCGGCATCCACGGCTGCCAGCAGGGTGCCAAAGGCTCCGGCTGCCTGGGCGGTTTCGAGAATGGTGGGCATCGGGTTGGTGGCGCGGCTAGCAAGGGGGTGGGGGGTTGATCGTCTTCAAGATGACCCAAACGACACCAGCCCATCTCAATCGGCTGGTCAAGATAGCCCGATTCAAAGAGCTGAATCGGGCTAAAAGATTCTAACGATAGTCCTGGGTTTGGATGTCAGAGAGGCGCGCCTCTGGCCGCAGAAATCGATCCATCTGGGCTTCGAAGAAGCTTCGGTTGGCCTGGAGGTGCTCCGCTTTGGTGTCATCGAGGGGATAGAGCAGGGCACAGCGCAGGGCCTGGATCACGGCCGAGGTCACGTTGTACATCGAACGCTGGAAGGTGATCCCCAGCTGAATGAGCTGGTCTTGCTCGCCGCGGCGATGCTCTTTGTAGAGCTCCTGCAGATAGGGGGGTAAGAAATGCAGCATGTCCTGCATCATCAGGGTGGGTGGAATCCCCGCCGAACCCACGGGAAACACATCCGCATAGAGGATGCCGTAGTGGAAATCAGCCTGCTCGGCTGGCACTTGGTCTGCCTGGGCGTTATAGCTTTTGGTGCCCCGAAAGGGTGAGGTGCGATAGAACACCGCCTCCACGTAGGGAAGGGCGGCCTCGTAGAGCCAGGTGAAGCCCTCGCTTTTGGGAATGATCTCGATGCACTCCCCTGCGATGAACACTTGGTGGTAGATCGGCCGGCCCGCCACGGCAAAAATGCCATTGACCAAAAAGTCCATAGCCGCTGGCACGCTGGCGAGCTGGCCCTCGTCGTAGAGGTCGCTCATTTCAAAAAATACCGGTGCCATCACCTCCCAAAATAGGCCCAGATTGGCGCTGTAGGAGAGCTGGCGTACCTTCTCGATAAACATCTCCGGAAAGAGCTTGTAAAGCCCCAGCATCACCAGGTTGCCTTTGAAGTAGGCCCTGATCGCCCGATCGGCGTTGGCCCGGTAGGCCTCGCTGGCGAGGTAGTCGTTGAAGCGGCCCCCCAGGCCCTGGTGCCAGAACATGGCCTGCATGCAGGCCTCGGCGAACTCCATGTTCACCCGGTCGTGCCAGAGGTGGTGCAGCAGCTTCGGCATGGCGCGGGTTTCGCCCTTGGCCATGAACTCCAGCAGCTCCGGATGGGCCTTCTCGCCCCCACGCCAGATCCGCAGGGATGCCTGATCGCCCGCATAGCGATTGGGAAGATCGAGATACTCCTGGGAGATGAAGTACTTGAAGGCCGGCAGCGGGTTGAGAAACACGCGTTCGGCAATGTAGAGCAAATCACGCCAATAGAAATCCATTGGCACGGCATAGGCCTTGTAGATGCCGATGATTTGCTTGAGATTCTCTGGCGTGTCCGGCAGCATCGAACCACCGGCCTCCAGCCGATGGATCACATCGGCGTAGGCATGGCTGGAGGGGCCTAGGACGGAGGCGCCCTCGGGGGAGGAGCGGGTCATGATGGCAACTGGCTTCGGAGGGCAAGGGCGGCGGTGCTGGCCTCGCTCCAGCCGGTGAGCCCGGCGGGCCAGATCCCCGTGAGCAGCACCAATACGGTGAGAAGAATCGCTGGCAGGCGTTCAGCGAGGCGGGTGGTCTGCCAGTCGGCGCGGGCGTTATCGAGGCGACCGAAGCCCACCCGGTTGAACAACCGAACCGCATAGACGGCCGTGAAACCGGAGGCCACCAGGCACACCAGCGTGGCGCGGGGGAACACGGTCCAGCTGCCCTCGAACACCAGCAGCTCGGCTGGAAAGCCTGCCAGGCCGGGGATACCTGCGGCGGCCATGAGGGCCAGAAGCAATAACCCCATGGTGAACGGCAGGCCGCGGATCGGGTTGAGGAGGCCGGAGAGCTCGGCGATAACCGTTGTGCCGGTTTTGCGTTGAATCAGACCAACGCAGGCGAACAGCAGGGCCACGATCAGGCCGTGGGCGATCACCTGGGCCACCGCACCCTGCAGGCTCAACGGCGTGGCAGCTGCCAGGGCTAGCACCAGCAGGCCCATGTGGCCGAGGGAGCTGTAGGCCATCAGCCGGCGCATGTCGGTGGCGGCGATGGCGTTGAGGGCGCCGTACACCGCACTCACCGCCCCGGCCGCAGCGATCCAGGGGGAAAAGATGACCCAGGCATCGGGCAGCATCCCCACTCCGAAGCGCAGCAGGCCATAGGCCCCCAGCTTGGACACCGCCCCACCCAGCATCATCACGACTGGTGCCGGTGCCTCCGCATAGGTGAAGGGCTGCCAGCCGTGCAGGGGCACCAGCGGCAGCTTCAAGCCAAAGCCCAGCAGCAACAGGGCCAGAACCCAGGCCTGGCCACTGGGGGGCAAGGGGGCTGAGGCCAAGGCCTCGAAGCTGAAGCTCACCGCCGCATCGGCGCCGCCAGCCCCCTGACCAAACCAGCCGAAGGCCAGCACGCCGCCTAGCAGGCTCAGGCCCGACACGGCGCCGTAGATCAGAAAACGCACGGCGGCGCCAGCCCTGCGGGCCCCACCCCAGATGGCCACCAGCAGGGTGGTGGGGATCAGCACCAGCTCGAAGGCCAGCACAAACAGCAGGGCGTTGTGGGCCAGGAAAGCCCCCATGACCCCCAGGTTGGTGGCCAGCAGCAGGGGGTAGTAGAGCCGCGGCCGGCTCTGGTCAACCGGTGAGGCCAGCACCGCCATGGCGGTGAGTAAGGCCGTGAGTAGCACCATCGGCATCGACAGCCCATCGAGGGCCAGATCCAGGCCCAGGCCCAGCTTCGGCAGCCAGGTGAGGCCGATGGCGATCGGCACCTGGCGCCAGGCCACCAGGCCTATGGCGAGTTGGACCAGGGCAGCGGCGGCGGCCAGGGTGCGTACCAGGCCAGGACGCTCGGAGGGCACCAGGGTCAGCAGCAGGCCAGCCGCCAGCGGCACCCCTAACAACAACAACAGCAAGGTCATGGCAGAAGAGATTGCGGCAGAGGAGATCACGGCTAGAGGGATCACTGCAGAAGGGATCACGGCAGAAGGCATCACTGCAGAAGGCATCACGGCAGAACCGAAGCAAGGGGGCCTGGGATGCCAGCGATTAACAAGGCCGCCATCAACAGCACGCCCAATACGAGGGTGAGGGCGTAGGCCTGGGAGCGGCCGGAGGTGGTGAGGCTCAGCCGGCGGGCTCCAGCGAGGGCGGCCGCTCCGGTGCCGCCGCTGAAGCCATCCACCAGCCTGCTTTCGCTCCAGGCGCCGAAGCGGGCCAGGGTCAACACCAGGGCCACCACGGTGCGGTGGTAGAAGCGCTCGGTTTGCATGTCGTGGGCCAGCCATGCCTGAATGCCGCCCAGGGCCTCAGGCAACCGGGCCAGGCCATGGGGCCTTAGGTAGAACACCGCCGAGAAACCGCCACCGAGCAGGGTGGAGGCCAGCAGGGGCCAGCCCAGGGGTCCCCAGCCAGGGATCGGCGTGAAGGCGTACATGCCGTTGCGCACCAGCAGCTGGGGCAGGTGCAGCACCAGGCCCATCACCACGGTGGTCGGCACCACCATCAGCCACAACACCTCGGCGGAGCGCTGGGTGAACGGGGTGGGGCGCCCACCCCAAATTTGACCGAACACCCGGATCAAGCCGGCACTGATCAGGGTGTTGGCCAGCAGCACCACCCCGCCCAGCAGCCAGGGATGGGCGCTGGCGGCGACCAGCACCAGCAGCTCCTGCAGGGCGGCGAAGCCGGCGAAGGGGGGAAGGCCGATCAGGCCGGCGGTGCCGGCCAGGAAGGCCAGGCCCATCAACGGCCGCCGGCTCCAAAGGCCGCCCAGCTGGGTGAGGTCCTGGGTGACGTTGCTGATCACGATCGTGCCGATGGCCATCAACAGCAGGGCCATTGGCAGGGGATAGACCAGCAACAGGTGGTCGGCCACGGCCGTGCCCCCGAGGCCCACGGCCACGAACAGCAGTCCCAGCCAGCTACTCACCAGGAAACTCAACGCCCGCTTGACATCCACCTGGGCCAGGGCAATCAGGGAAGCCACCACTGCCGTGGAACCGCCCACCACCACCAGCACGCCCTGCACGAAGGGGCTGAGCTCGAGCAGGGGCTCCAGGCGCAGGAGTACCCAGGCCCCCCCACCACCACCACCGCATTGCGCAGGATCGTCGAGGGCAGCGGGCTCTCCATGGCCTCATCCAGCCAGAGGTGCAGCGGGATCTGGGCGCACTTGCCCATCGGGCCCGCAATCAGGGCCAGCAGGATCAGCTGGAAGCCCGCTGGCAGGGGCCGGCCGTTATTAATGATGTCGGCGGCCCAGCCCTGTAGGCCGTGGAAGTTCCAGGTGCCGGCCACAGGCAGCAGGGCAATCACCCCTGCTAGCAGGATCAGGTCACCGATGCGCTTGGTGAGAAAGGCGTCGCGGGCCCCCTTCACCACCAGGGGCTGGTTGTACCAGGTTCCCACAATCAAGTAGGTGCCCAGGGTGAGCAGCTCCAGGATCACGTAGCTGAAAAACACCGAATCGGTGAGCACCAGGGCACAGAGACCCGCCTCGAAAAAGCTGAGCGAACCGAAGAAGCGCGGCCAACCCCAGTCCATCTCCAGGTAGCCGATGGCATAGATCTGCACCAACAGGTGCAGGCCCGTGATTAAGGCCATGGCGATCAGCGCCTGCTCGGTCACCAAGCCATCGAAGCCCACCCGCAGGCCGCCGGTATTCAGCCAGGTCCAGCCGAAACCCAGGGGGCGGTAGAGGGCTTCAGCTCCGGCCCGGGCGTTGGTGTGCAGGGCGATCAGGGCGATCAGGCTATGGCCGAAGGCCACAGCCACCATCAGCAGATTGATGTAGCCGGCGGGCCTGGGTCCCATGCGGGAGATCAGGCCAGGCGACCACAGCAGCGAGAGGAGGGCCGCCAGCAGGGGGTAGAGCGGCACCAACCAGGCCGTTTGCAGGACTGCAACGGTCATCGGCAGATTGGGGGTAGGGGGGGTGGCCGCAAAGCTTAAAGATCATGGCTTCGACCTGACGAATGGCAGCCAATCCGTTTTGCTATATCATCAACAAGGAATGCTGATCAGTGCAGCCAGGGAGCTGCTTGTCTGTTCCTCTGTCCTGCTTTTTGCCCCGATTGCCCTGCCAGCAGCTCGCTTGATTCCCTGAGGATTGCGAAGGCTCCTTACTAGACATTTGCCATGCTTGCGGTTACCTCGCTGCACACCGATGGCCGCTCCGGCACCCGCCCACCAGCGCCTGGGCGACCACCTGCACCAAACCCGCCTATGGGGCTCGATTAGCAGCGCCCTGTACTACGACCAGAACACCGTGATGCCCCCGGCCGGGGCCCCCTGGCGCGGCGACCAGCTCGCCCTGCTGGCCAAACAACTGCACGAGCGCCAAAGCAGCGCCGCCTACGCCGACCTGCTGGCCGAAGCCGAAGCCGAGCTAGATGGGGCCTCGGCCCCTGAGGCGGTGCACAACCTGCAGTTGCTGCGCCAGGAGCTCAGGCGCCAGCAGGCCCTCGATCCAGACCTGGTCGCCGCGCTCGCCCAGGCCCAGTCCAGCGGCAACGCCCGCTGGCAGGACGCCCGGCGCCAGGACGATTTCGCCAGTTTCGCCCCGGCCTTGGAGCGGCTGATCCAGCTGCGGCGCCAGCAGGCGTCCCAGTTGGCCAGCGCTGAGCCGGTTCAGCGCAGCCCCTGGGAAATCCTGGCCCAGCCCTACGAGCCAGCCATCAGCAAAACCAGACTGGAGGATCTCTTCACTCCCCTGAAGGCCCAGTTGCCGGCCCTCCTGGAGCAGGTGAGGGCCACAAGCACCCCCCACCCCGCAGCCATCGATCTGCCCGAGGCCCTCCAGGAGCAGCTCTGCAGCGAACTGCTCAATCGCTGGGGCTACGACCCGGCGCACTGCCAGCGATCGCGCTCGGCGCACCCCTTCTCCTGCACCGTTGGTCCCCAGGACTTCCGCATCACCACCCGGGTGGTGCCGGGGCAGCCCTTCTCCGCCTTCCTGGCCACGGCCCATGAATGGGGCCACTCCCTCTATGAGCAAGGCCTGCCCCGGAGCGGCGATCACTATTTCCCCTGGCCCCTGGGGGACGCCACCTCGATGGGGGTGCATGAAAGCCAATCGCTGTTCTGGGAATGTCGGGTGGCCCGGGGCGAGGCCTTTGCCGGCCGTTGGTATCCGCGTTTCCGCTCCGGCCTGGCGGACGATCCCTGGGGTGAGCCCCAGCGCTTTTGGCGCGCCCTCAATCCGCTGCAGCCCGGCCTGATCCGGGTGGAGGCCGATGAATTGAGCTACTGCCTCCATATCGTGCTGCGCTACGAGCTGGAACTGGCCCTGATCGAAGGCGATCTGCCGGTGGCCGAGCTCCCCGGGGAATGGAACCAGCGCATGCGGTCGCTCCTGGGTCTGGTGCCCCCCAGCGATCGCGAAGGCTGCCTGCAGGACATCCACTGGGCCGAGGGTCTGTTTGGCTATTTCCCCTCCTATGCCCTGGGCCACCTGATCAGTGCCCAGCTGGCTGAAGCGATGGAACGCCAGCTCGGGCCGATTGAGCAGCGGGTGGCCGAGGCGGATGAGGCCAGCCTGCGCGGCTGGCTAGCCGGGCAGGTCTGGCCCCTGGGCCACCGCGTCAATGGCGAAGAGTTGGTGCAGCAGGTCTGCGGCGAGCGCCTCAGTGCGGCTCCCTTCCTCCGCTATTTGGAGGCGAAGCTGGCGCGGCTCCAGGCGATCTAAGCCGGTGGCGGCTGCTGATCTGGCCCTTGCACCTTGCAGGGTTGTCCCGGAGCCGGTTCGATCGAGCTGCTGATTTGCGCTGCCGATGTCCGAACTGGATCACCATTGCCTGGCCTTGGCTATCAACGACCTGCGCCAGCTCCGCTCCGAGCAGCGGCAACGGGCCCTGCGCCAATTTTGCGCCATTGATGCACGCCTAGGCCAACGTTTAATGCTGGAACTGTGTTATCTGGGTGACTAAAATCTTGCCCCTTCCAATCCCCCTGTCTGCCAGTTGGAGTCTCTCTGGGAAGGGGGTAAGCATCTGATGGTGCCATGGGCCGGCAAACACCCCCATCCACCAAGGTGTTATCCCTATTGCCTATAGAGATGGACCAAAAGCAGCAGGCGATTGCCTTCGGGATCGAGCAGCCAGGCTTCAGCGCCAAAGGCTTCTAGCCGTGGGGGTTGCTCAAGGATCGCCCCCGCCGCCAAGGCCGAGTCGATCCAGGCCTGGAGCTGGGCCAGGGGCTTGTCGTTAGCGCAATCCTGTTGGAGGCAGAGGGAGAGCCGGCCGATTTGGCGGGGCAGGGGCCGGGTCGAGGAGGGCTCGTAGATCTCCAATAGGCCACCCCCCGGCCAAGTCAACTGCCAGTGGCTGGCACTGAAGCCTTCTTTGGGCTGGCAGCCGAGCAGGTTTCCGTAAAAGCTCGCAAGCCTGCGGCTGTCATCGGCCGCCAGCACCAGGCTTGTCCGCAACGGCATCGAGGCTCTCGATCTTTTGATCAGCCCGGATCGGGCTGGTGGAGCCATTGTGCTGCCCCCAACCCAGGCAACGCCACGGCCCTGGCTCCGATTTAGCCAGGATGGCCCCAGTCAGGCACACCCACATGGTGGTTCAGGTTCTCAGTGGGGCGGATCGACGCAAACTCGATGGGGCCGATGACGCCCTCTTTTATGCCGTCCCCCGGTTTGTGCAGCACCTTGATGGCGGTTTCCGCGCCCGTCTCACGGACCTTTACCGCCAACGGCTCCCCGAGGGTGCCCAGCTGCTCGATCTGATGACCAGCTGGGTCAGCCACCTGCCCGAGGAGATCCCCTATCCGAGTGTGATCGGCCATGGCCTCAATGCTGAAGAGCTCCAGGCCAATGGTCGCCTTAATCGCTTTTGGGTTCAGAACTTCAACAGGGACCAAACCCTGCCCCTTGAAGCGGCCAGTGTTGATGCGGTATTAATCACCGCCGGCTGGCAATACTTGCAGCAGCCTGAAGCAATTGCAGCTGAAGTCCTGCGGATTCTGCGGCCTGGTGGCCAGCTGATTGTGGCTTTTTCGAATCGGATGTTTTCCCAAAAAGCACCTCGACTCTGGTTGGAGGGCACGGACCAGGACCACCTGTTAATGGTGGCCCGGGTGCTGGTGGCCCAGGGGTGGCCCGAGCCGGAACTGCTGGCCGAACCCACCCGTTCCCCAGGCCCGCTGGGCTGGCTAGGGGGCCAGGGGGATCCCTTCTTTGCTGTGATCGCCACAAAGCCAATCACTTGAGAAGGTTTTGGCCTGTTGTTGGGCCTCGATCCCTAGGATGATTTTGGCCAAATTGAGTATTAATAATCAGGCCTAAAGTATGCCGCCCGCAGCTGATTCATCCTCGCCCAACCTCACCATACTCGTGTGATGCTTCTGGGCCCCAATTGGTGGCGATGGGGCTGTCTCCCCGATCGCCCCCGAGTCCCACTGCAGGCCAACTCTCGGCTGCCCGGTAATTGCCGGCTCCCGGGTTGACTCCCGATCTGTAACAGGCGGTCACAGGGGCCAGGGGCCAGGGGCGGATTTGTCAGGTGGGCCGTTTAAACTCCAGGTCAGCCTGCAAGCCTTGAGCCGCTCCACCATGGGAATTGACTTTCACCTGATCGCCAACTTCGCAGCCCTCGCCTTGATCACCCTGGCGGGTCCTGCCGTTGTCTTCATCCTTTTCTATCGCCGCGGCGCCCTCTGAAGATCGGCTAGGGCATGGTAAATCGGACGATCCAGCACCAGTCGACCCGCCATCGCCCCGACCACCGCAGCCATCAGCAGGCCCCCGCCTAGCTGCTGATCGCCGGCGAGCCGGATCGCAAATGCGATCGTCATCACGGGCAACTGGGAGATGCCAGCCAGGGTTGCGGCCATGCCCAGGGCCAGGCCCAGCTCCGCTGGGCCGCCAACTAGATGCATGAAGCCGTGGCCAAACACGGCGCCCAAGGCAAAGGCCGGATCGATCAGGCCCCCTGGCACCGACGCGCCTAGGGCAAGCACTGGCCCGATTAGGCGCACCACCAGGATTCCGAGTCCCCGTCCTGGCCAGGCGTTTTCGTCGCTGATCCAGGTGGTCATCACCGCTTCGCCATCGCCGCCACTGGCGCCTCCGCTGGCCAGGGCCAGGCCACTGAGCAGGCCCCCCAACACCAGGCCGATCAAAATTGGATTCTTTTTGGCGATCGGCGTGACCCAAGAGGTCACCAGCAGGAGCAGGCGACCGAACAGTCCACCCAACAGTCCACCGAGGATGCCAATCGGAACTGCCCACAAGTATTGGGCGATTTCCCCCGTTTGAATCGTGATCAACCCCAGGGCAAACATCGGTTGTCCGTCGATCTGGGCCATGCCCGCCGCAGCGCCGCAGACCAGCAGGGCCGGCCAGATCAGGCTGGCTTGAAAACGGGTCATCAGTTCTTCGACGATGAAGACCAGCCCCATCAAGGGGGTGTTGAACCCCCCTGCCAGGCCTGCTCCCGCAGCCACGGCCAACACCTCCTCAGGTTTCAGGCCCCGAAATAGGCCTGGCCAGCGGCTGCGCAGGGCTTGGGCTACGGCTGCGCCCACCTGCACCAGCGGCCCTTCGCGGCCGAGGGGGAACAGGGCCAGGCTGGCCAGGCTCCACAGGGAGAGCCGCAGCACGGTCGGGGTGGCACCGAGCAACTGGGCTCCCTGCTCCGGATCTTCGACGCAGGCCACGGTTTGGGGGATGCCTGATCCCTTCCCCCGGGCAAAGGCCCCGTTTTGCATTAGCAGGAGCAAGGGCATCACCACCAGGGGCGCCAGGGCCAGGCCCTTGGCCAGCGGCGTCCAACCTGCGGAACTGAAGGCAGGCAGCTGGCGGAGCAGCAGGTCCTGCCAATGGTCGACCAGGTTCAGGGGCCAGCAGGCCAGGCCCACCAACACACCCAGGAGAACCAGAGAAAAGAGTTGCCCCATCGTGACCATTGCGCTCACCAGCTTCAGGCCACCAGGCCCAGGGCCATGGCGGCATCTTGAACCAAGCTCCGCAGGTAGGGGTGGCTGGATTGGGGGTGATTCCCACTGTCTGCCAGGTTGAAGGCCTGGCCCGGACCTGCCGCAGGAGTGGCCCGCACTTCCTCACCGGAGCCATTTCGGATCATCAATCCATCCCCATGGCGCCGGCACCAGTACAGCCGTTGGCGTCGTTGCAGGCAGATCTCCTCGCCCCCGCTTGCCCTTAGGGCCACCACCTCGAGCTGCAGCCGTTCTTCCCCCTGCCAGCGGTTATTGCGCAGCCTGTAGGCCACATCCACCACGGCAGGTTGGTGCTTGGGGCCTTGCCAGCGCCAGGCCATCGCCCGGATGCGTCCCTGCCCCTGGGCCAGGGTTAGCTGCAGGTGGCCGCCCCGCAGTTCCCGTTGGTCCACTACCTCACAGGAGTGGCTCCAGAACAGGGGGGCCGGCATGGCGATCCCGAACGGCTCTAGGCGTTGCAGTTGTTGCCAGAAACTCCGATCGATTTGCTCGATTGGTAACAGGGCTTCCGGTTCAACAATGGTGCCTTCGCCCCGTTGCTCCAGCCAGGCCGCCGCCAGACCATTAAGGCGCCCATGCAGCTCGGCCACCCGTTCCGCCAAAACGGTGAACCCCCCAGCCGCCGGGTGTCCGCCGTAACGAATCAACAGATCGTGGCAGTGCTTGAGGGCCTGATCGGCGCCAAAGCCAGCCGGCGCCCGCACCGAGGCCCGTAGGCGCCCATCCCCCTCGGAGGCCAGCAGGGCCACGGGCCGGTTGAAGCGCTCCACCAGGCGGGACGCAACGATACCGATCACCCCATGGTGCCAGTGGGTCTGGGCTAACAGCAGGAAGGGGCTTTGCTGGTCCCCATCGGCCTCAACCAGGGCCACGGCCTCCGCCTCAATCGCCTCACACAATTCGCGCCGCTGGCGGTTGTAGCCCTCACAGGCCCGGGCCAGCTCCAGCGCCTCGTCCTGGTCGGCGGTGGTGAGCAGATCCACCACCAGTTGGGGATCCCCGAGGCGGCCCACCGCATTGATGCGTGGTGCGAGTTGGAAGCCGACACTGCCGGCGTCAATGGGGCTGTCATCGAGGCCGGCCACCTGTTGAAGGGCCTGCAGACCGGGTAAGGCGCTGCCCTTGAGCCCGGGCAGTCCATCCATTAACCAGCGCCTGTTCACCCCGACTAGGGGAGCCATGTCGGCAATGGTGCCAATACAAAAAAGATCACGGGCATTGGCCAGGGCCTGCTGATCGCCCAGGGCTAGGGCCAGGGCCTGTCCCAACACGTAGGCCAGACCCACGCCGGCCAAACCCCGGTAGGGGGAGCCCTCCGGCGTACAGGCCGGATGGAGCAGGGCCAAAAAAGGCGGCAGTTCGTCAGGCAGGCTGTGGTGGTCCGTGAGGATCACATCGAGGCCTAGGGCCTGGGCCCGCAGGAGGGCGTCCCGGGCGGCCACGCCGTTGTCCACCGTGACCAGGAGGCCAACCCCCTCGCCATGGAGCCGCTCCACCATGGCGACATTGAGTCCATAGCCATCCTCTTGACGGCTGGGGATGGCGGCTTGGGGCCTGGCCCCTAGGCGCTGCAATACCCCCACCAGCAGGGCCGTACTGGTCATGCCATCGGCGTCGTAGTCGCCGCAGATGGCCACGGCCTCAGCGGCCTTGCAGGCCTGGCGTAGGCGGACGACGGCCTTCGCCAGGTCGGCGAAATGGTCGCCTGGCTCGGGAGCTGGGGGGGGATCGAGAAGTCCCGCGATCGCCTCCGCCGTGTCAAAGCCCCGTCGTTGCAACACCGCCAGCAGGGGGGGGGGCAGTTCTGGCTGGGCCAGGGACCGGGGCTCGTGGACTAGCGGCGCCGGCAACTGCCAACGGGGCTCGGTTGGCAATGGCGCCAAGGCGGGGATCCGGTAGGAGGTCATTCTGCGCGGTGTCGTCCCGCCTGCCCATGGGCAAGGCCGTTCCCTAGAGGGTTCTGCCTGCCCAAGTTGCTGCCGTTGGATCCGGTGGAGCCTGACTCCGGCTTTAGCCTGCCCCGATGCCTGGATCCGGCTCCGATCGCGCGCCTGCTGCCCTGCTCTGGGATGTGGATGGCACCCTGGCGGAAACGGAGCTCCAGGGCCATCGCCTCGCCTTCAACCGGGCCTTCGCCGCAGCGGGGCTGTCCTGGGATTGGGACCTGGACACCTACCGGAGCCTGCTGGCGATCGGTGGCGGCCAGGAACGCATGCGCTATTACGCCATGGCAGTGGCGGGCGTGGAATGGCCGGCCGATCGCCTTGCTGCTTTGCAACGGTCCAAACAGGGCCACTACCGCCAGCTGGTGCAGGCCGGTGAGGTGCACTTGCGCCCCGGGGTGGGCCGCCTGATGGCGGCAGCTGCTGCTGCGGGTCTGGCGCAGGCGGTCGTCACTACCAGTGGCCGCGAGGCGGTGGAGGCCTTGCTGTTGCAGTTGCTGCCCGATTTGATGCCCCAGCTGGCCGTTCGGGTTTGCGGTGAGGATGTGGCGACTAAAAAACCCGATCCTGAGGGGTACCAAAGGGCCCTTGCGCTGCTTGGCCTGCCACCAGGGCAGGTTGTGGCGATCGAGGATTCGCCCCAGGGTCTGGCCGCTGCTACAGGGGCAGGAATCGCCACCCTGGTGACCAGGAGCCTGGCCACCGCTGAGCAGCCAATCGACGCTTTTGCTGGGGCCGGCGCCCTGGTCAGCCACCTGGGTGAACCCAATCAACCAGCCCAGGTTCTGCATGGTCCCCCTTGCCCCGGCGGCCAGATCTCCCTTCGCTATCTCCACCAGCTGTTGCAGCCATGACCCCTCCCAAGCTGCAGAGCACCCGCTTTGAACTGCTGCTGGGCCAGCTGGTCCGGTCCCTGGTTGGCAACTGGCGTGGCAACTGGCGCCGACGCAGCCTGGGCTTGCTTGCTTTGTTAGTGGGTCTCTACGCCGGCAGCAACCTCACGGCCTATTACCTGCAAATGATTGGCCACCGGCCCGTGGTGGTGTTGATCTGGCTGCTGGTGATTGAGATCGTGGTCTGCCTGAGGAGTCGCCTGGTTGAAGAGGACCCCTCCCTGGCCTGGATCGTGGCCGACAACCTGCGCATCGGCCTGGTCTATGCGGTGGTGCTTGAGGCTTTCAAGCTGGGATCATGAGTTTTGAAGCTTCCCTGCTAACCAGGCTGGTCGCCCTAGTCCGCCAGGGGGAGTGCCCCGTGATCGGGCTGAATGGGCCCGTGGGCGCTGGCAAATCGAGCCTGGCCCGGCGGCTGGCCCAGCAGGCTGCCGCCCAGGGCCTGAACCTGGCCGTGGCCTCGATTGATGACGCCTATCTGCCCTGGCATCCCCGCCTGCTGGCCATGGCGGGCAATCCCTTCAGCGTTGATCGGGTGCCCCCAGGCAGCCATGACCCCGGGCTACTCGTTGAGTCGATTGTGGGGTGGCGCCGTGGTCGCCAAGGGGGTACTTCCAGCCCCGGCCTGCTGCGTTTGCCCCGGTTCGATAAACGGCTGCGCCAGGGGGCCGGCGACCGATCCGGCTTCAGTCAGCACGTTGCCGATGGCCTGCTGCTGGAGGGCTGGCTGATCGGCTGCCGCCCCCTTGGGGTTAGCCAGATCCAGGCCACCAGTGGGTCAGGAGCAAGCTTGGTCGGATCCCCTTGCCTGACTGCGGATGAGTGGGCTTGGCTACCCCGTTGGAACCAGGCCCTAGAGACCTACCAACCCCTTTGGCAACAGCTCAATGGGCTATGGGTGCTTTGGCCGATGGATTGGCGACTGCCCCGGCGCTGGCGCTTTCAGGCTGAGGCCAAACAACGGCGCCTTGGTGGCGGCTGGCTCAGTGGCACCAAGATTGAACAGTTGGTGCGATCGAGTCTGTGCTCCCTGCCGCCCGAGCTGTATCTGAAGCCCCTGCTGACTGGGGCCAATCAGCTTCGGTTGCTTGATTGCCGCAGACGCAGCCTCTGGGAAGGGCCTGGACGGGACTTTGATCCCAGCGATGCCCTACTCATCCGTTGAAGCAAGCAAAGCCAAGCTCCGCCCTGGATTTTCTGGGGACTTAGCCCCCAGCAGGCCCAAATCTCAACAGGGCTCAGCCCTCGGTTTCTTCCTCTTCAGCGATCGGGTAAACGAAGCCTTGGGCCCGGCCGCTCAGCACGGCCTTGCCGATCGAGAGGGCCTTTTGGGCCGCTACCCGGGCCTTGCCCTTCCAGGTGGCGTGGCGCTGATTGCGCTTGCCTTTCGATGTTTTCTTCTTGGGAACAGCCATCCCTTTCGCGCAACCAAACAACCATCTTCCGCTGCCGCCTTGCCTTTCGTCAAATCGCTAAGCTCCTTTCTATTGACTGGGTCTTGTGACCAGCAGCACTCCACAACCAGCAGCCCAGCCCCTAAGGCCGCCAGCGCAGCGACCCGCCGAAGCCCCCTCCCTCCTGCGGGATCTGGGCTTGGCCAAGTCGCCACCGCCGAGCTACAGCAAGCTGTTGCAACAGGTGCGCACGGGCCAGGTCAAGGACCTCGAGCTGTCCCTAGTGCGCCGGGAAGTCACCGTCACCTATCCGGCCGGCGCCAAGGTTCAGGTCCCAGTTTTCAATAACGACCAGGAGCTGTTGCGCACGGCCCAGCAGGCCCGTGTCCCCTTATCAGTCCGCGATGACCGCCGCGATGAGGCCACCGCCGGTTTGATCGGCAATATTTTGTTAGTGGTGTTGCTGTTTGGCGGCCTCACCCTGCTGATTCGTCGCTCCACCCAGGTGGCCAATCGGGCCATGGGTTTTGGCCGCAGCCAGGCCCGTATCCAGCCCGAAGGCAGCATCGATGTGCGCTTCGAAGATGTGGCTGGCATTGCCGAAGCCAAGCAGGAACTCGAAGAGGTGGTCACCTTCCTACGCCAGCCCGAACGCTTCACCACCATCGGCGCCAAGATCCCTAAAGGGGTGTTGTTGGTGGGCCCTCCTGGCACGGGTAAAACCCTTTTGGCAAAAGCGATCGCCGGCGAAGCTGGGGTTCCCTTCTTTTCGATCGCCGCGTCTGAATTTGTTGAGATGTTTGTGGGAGTGGGGGCATCGCGCGTGCGCGATTTATTCCGACGCGCCAAGGAAAAGGCACCCTGCATCATCTTCATTGATGAGATCGATGCGGTTGGTCGCCAGCGGGGTGCAGGAATTGGCGGCGGCAATGATGAGCGCGAGCAAACCCTCAACCAATTGCTTACCGAGATGGATGGCTTTCAGGACAATTCTGGAGTGATCCTGCTGGCCGCCACCAATAGGCCCGATGTGCTCGACACGGCCCTGATGCGGCCCGGTCGTTTTGATCGCCGCATTGTTGTTGACTTACCTGATCGTCGTGGGCGCGAACAGATCCTGGCGGTGCACGCCCGCAGCCGCCCCCTGGATCCTGAGGTGTCCCTAAACGATTGGGCCAGCCGCACCCCTGGATTTTCCGGTGCCGACCTCTCTAATTTACTTAATGAGGCGGCGATCCTCACGGCCCGACGGGATCGCCAGACCATTGACGACCAGGCCCTTAACGATGCTCTTGAACGCATCACCATGGGTCTGGGGGTGGCGCCCCTACAGGACAGTGCCAAGAAGCGCCTGATTGCCTATCACGAAATTGGCCACGCCCTGCTCACCACCCTCTTGCCCCAAGCCGATCAGCTCGACAAGGTCACCCTCCTGCCCAGGGCAGGCGGCGTCGGCGGCTTTGCCCGCACCATGCCCGATGAGGACATGCTTGATTCAGGCTTGATTAGTAAGGCCTACCTGCGCGCCCGCCTGGTGGTAGCCATGGGCGGCCGGGCGGCAGAAGTGGTGGTGTTTGGTCCCAGTGAAGTGACCCAGGGCGCCAGTGGTGACCTGGAGATGGTTAGCCGCATCTGCCGTGAAATGGTGACCCGTTATGGCTTTTCAAGCCTGGGTCCGGTGGCCCTAGAAGCGGATGGTGGTGAGGTGTTCCTTGGGCGAGATTGGTTGCGTTCTGATCCCCACTATTCCCGCGAGACTGGTAATCGTATTGATGTGTTGGTGCGTAACCTTGCCCGGGAATCCCTCCAGGAAGCCATCAATCTGCTGTCGCTGCGGCGTATCCTGATCGACGAGTTGGTCGACCTGTTGATTGAGCAGGAAACCCTGGGCGGCGAAGAGTTCCGCGCGGTTGTTAGTCGCTATGAAAGTGTCTGCGAACCTGTTGCCGCAATTTGAGGCTTTACGGCTAACCCCCAGGCCTCTTACCCCGTAAAGCGGATGTCGAGGCTGCGCAGGTAGGTATGTAGGCCGGCGTCCTGGATCGGCAGTAGATGGGCTACCCGGTCGCTCTCGTTGACGTGGGCATGCCAGTGGCCGGGGGGCGTCACAAACACTCCGCCCGGTTCCCATTCGATCCGCTTTGGATTGAGAATCGAGCCATTGTCAGCTAGGGCTGGGCCCACCAGGGTGTAACAGCCCGGATCGCAGTCGATGATCAGGTCGATCGCCACGGACTGGTGGCGGTGAGGCGGTTGGCAGGAGCCGGCGCGCACGGCGCCATACATGGCCCAGAGGGTGTGGCTCACCGTGCGACTGGCCGGCAGGTCGGCGTTGGCGAGCAAGATGCTGAGGCGATTACTGCGCTGGGAGCTGGGGTCTTCCATCAGGTTGGTCAGCTCTGCTTTGAGCCGCTCGCCGCCGTAGAAGGTGGCCTGGAAGCGGGGCTCACAGGGCTGCACCCCCAGATAGGTGAGCAGGGGGCCGTCATGGACCCAATAGAGAACGCTGGTGACATCTGCGCTCAAGGTTGGCACTGCTCCTGCCGGCAGCACGAAAAGATCGCCCTGGCCCCAGGTGCGCTGGATGGAATCCCCCAGGTCCGACCCCTCGCGCTCGATTTGGCCGTGGCCCTGGAGCACAAAGAACAGGGAGCTGCTGG
The DNA here is from genome assembly GCA_945875915.1 of Synechococcus sp. UW140. Lineage (GTDB taxonomy): Bacteria > Cyanobacteriota > Cyanobacteriia > PCC-6307 > Cyanobiaceae > BAIKAL-G1. The sequence continues at coordinate 28,957 of CAMCMT010000002.1, forward strand.
CCCGGGCGGTGGCGGCCAGGCTATCGCCAGCCCGTAGACGCAGGAAGCTGGCAGCTAATCCCGGGCTGGTGGCCGGGGCCGGGCAGCCCAGTTCGGCACTGGTATCGAGCGGCAGCAACGCCGTCGGCCCTGAGCTGTGCAGGGACGGGCCCCATTGGCGATAGCCGATGGGTTCGGTAAGGCCCTTTCGCACCGGATTGGCAGCTTCGCGGTAGTCGAAGAAGCGGGCCTTGTCCTCTAGGGAGCCTTGGCGATTGGCCCAATCGATGGTCGACTCTGATACGCCCCGATTGGAAGGGTCGCTGGGATTCGGCGACTGGGGGGCAAGCGGACGGTTTGCCTGAGTCATCGTCGCAAAAGGGGCAGCGGAGGGGTTTGCGTTAACCACCGGCCACGGCCGGCACAATCGAGACTTCATCGCCATCTTTAAGCGGCGTCTCCTGATTCTGAAGGAAACGAATGTCTTCACTGTTCACATACACGTTGAGGAAACGCCGTAGTTTGCCACCCTCATCACAGAGTCGGCCAAGGATGCCTGGATAACGTTCTTCTAATGCCTGCAATAGGCCATTAACGCTGCTGGCGTCCACTTCGGCGCTGGACTCATCGGCGGTAAATTTCTGTAGGGGTGTGGGGATTAGAACCAGAACAGCCATGGCGGAATGGTGATGGAAAATTGAATAGGAGCAGGTTTTGGGGGATACCCCAGGATTGGCGGCCCTTGGGTTGGGTGGGCCCTGGCCTAGCGAGTAGCGGGATGGGCTCTGCCTGCAGCAATCGGGGGGCTAATCGGGAGCAGGCGTTTTGCCCAATGGTGTTTGATGGCCTGTGTGATTAGGCCAGGGGCTTAGGGTTGGCCCGATGCAAGGCTTGGGCCTGTTCCCAGGCTGCGTTGAAGCTGGCCAGTTGGGGTTCGATCGTTAGGGGCTCACCCACGGCACTTGAGATGGCCTCCAGGGTTTTGAGGCCATTGCCGGTGATGTAGGCAACGGTAGTCTCGCTGGGATCAATCTTGCCCTGTTCGACCAGCTTCTTCAGCACCGCAATCGTGGTTCCGCCGGCGGTTTCGGTGAACACGCCTTCGGTTTCGGCGAGGAGCTGGATGCCAGCCACGATCTCTTCATCACTCACGGCCGCAATCGTGCCGCCGGTGCGGTTGGCGATGTCGATGGCGTAGGGGGCATCGGCCGGGTTGCCGATGGCGATCGATTTAGCAATCGTGTTGGGCTTCACCGGCGTGATGAAATTGCGGCCTTCTGCGAAGGCCTGGGCGATGGGCGAGCAGCCCTCCGCCTGGGCACCACTAAAGCGAACAGGCTTCTCATCCACCAGGCCCACTTTGATGAACTCATCGAAGCCCTTGCGGATTTTGGTGAATAGGGAGCCTGAGGCCAGGGGCGCCACGATGTGGTCGGGCAATTGCCAACCCAGCTGCTCGATCACCTCATAACCCAGGGTTTTCGAGCCTTCCGAGTAATAGGGACGCAAGTTGATGTTGACGAATCCCCAGCCATAGGTATTGGCCACTTCCGAGCAGAGCCGATTCACCTGGTCGTAGTTGCCCTTCACCGCCATCAAGGTTGGGTTGTAGATCAGGGTGCCAAGCACCTTGCCCAGCTCCAGATCCGACGGGATGAACACGCAGCAGTCCAGCCCGGCATAGGCTGCGATCGCTGCAGTGGAATTGGCCAGGTTGCCGGTGCTGGCGCAGCTCACCGTCGTAAACCCCAGTTCCTTGGCGCGGGTCAGGGCGACGGACACGACCCGGTCCTTGAAGGACAGGGTCGGCATGTTGACGCCATCGTTTTTAATATAGAGATTCTTGAGGCCTAAGCGCTTGGCCAGACGGTTGGCTTTGAGCAGGGGTGTGAAGCCCGTGCCCACATCAATAGGGTCACCCTCAATCGGCAGAAACTCTCGATAGCGCCATATTGAAACCGGACCGGCCTCAATCGTGGCGCGGGTGACCCGGGATTTGATGACGTCGTAGTCGTAGACCACTTCCAGGGGGCCAAAACAGACGTCCTCACAGACGTGCTTGGCTCCGGCGCCGTAGGGATGGCCGCATTCCTTGCAGCGCAGGCCGGTGAAGGTGGAACGGGACAGGGTGGCTGCCACGGAGCTTGCGCAGATATGGGACAACGTTAGCAGCGACTTTTGGCCCGCCTCGAAATACCCGATCTGAAATATCGGGATTTAGAATGTCAGCCCTTGGCGGCGACGGGACCGTACCCCTGGCCTTTGGTGCCAAGGGTTGCTGCCGCTACTCCATGGCATCAGGTTGCTTGCCTGGCTTGCCCCCTGGTGTCACCTGCTGGTAGCGGAAGCCTTGCCTAGCCTCAGGGGTACCAGCCTCCTCGCGTTCGGTCCCCTTGCGTCGCCCCATTGCCCTACTGCGCTTCGCAGCCGCCGTGGCCCTTGTGGTTGGCCTGGCCATCGCCCTTAGCCGCCTGGGGATCGAATGGCAGTGGTTCAGCCAGTTCAATGCCCAGGGGGTGGCCCTCAATCGCTGGTCGATTCAGATCGTCACCTTTTGCCTGGTGATGGGCCTGGGGGGCTATCTGCAATGGAAGCAGCTGCAGCGGTCCTGGCGCCTTCGCCGGGTGATCGATGCCAAGGACCTGCCCCCATCACCGCTTGTCGCCCTACGCGGCTGGACCCTGCTGGTGTTGTACGGGGCCCTTTTACTTTTGTTGGCTGGGGCCCTCAGCTATCTGGTGATCCAGGCCCAGGATCTGATTGTCGCCCCCTTCAGCGGCGAGGTGATTACGGGTATTCCGGTGCTGGCCGACCTCCCTGCCGGCTTGCTGGTCGGCTTGGTCGTAGGCCTGCTAATGCCCCTCTTGCTTTGGCCCCTCACCACCCTGCGCCTCACCCTGGCGGTGGCCCTGGCCGGTTCCGCTACAGCCCTGGCCAGGGGTTGGAGTCTTTGGCTGCCGGCCCTCATGGCCGTTCCCTTCAATGAGAGTGATCCGGTCACTGGCCTAGACCTCTCCTTCAGTGTCCTGCAATTGCCGGCCCTGCGCCTGCTGCTCAGTGTGGTGTTCGCCCAGGGGGTGGTGGGCCTGGCCAGTTGCTTTTGGTTGACCTTCACCGAACGCAGCAGCCTCACCGACATGGTCTTTCCTGGCCTGACCCGTAGCCAGCAGCAGATGCTGCAGCCCCAGTTGGCGGTGTTGGCCTTTGTGGCGGCGTTTAGCCAATGCCTGACTCCCTTCAATTTGATGGTCGAGGGCACTGGCGTGGCTGCAGGAGCTGGTTTTGTCGACCTGCATGTCAGCTTGCCCTTGCGGTTGCTGCTGGCCCTGCTCCTGGTGGCCATGGGCTTCAGCCTGCTGTTGCCCATGCCGGCGGGCTGGATGCGGCGCAAGCTGTTGATTCCCTTGGGTGCAGCCGCCTTGGGTGTGCCCATTTTGCAGGCAATTGTGGCACCGCTGCTGGAGCGTTTGTGGGTGCAGCCGCGGGAATTGGCGGTGGAAACCCCCTATCTGGCCCGCAGCATTAAGGCAACAAGATCAGCTTTTGCGATCGATGTTATGAACTATATGACGATGCGTCCAAAGGAGCGGTTGTCCGCTGCTGATCTGGCCAAAAGTCCTGGCACGCTGGCTAATATTCGCCTCTGGGATACGAAACCGTTGCTTAGCACCAACCGTGAACTGCAGCAATTGCGCCTTTACTACCGCTTCCCAACTGCAGCGGTGGATCGCTATCCCCTAACAGCTGATGCCGCCACTAAGGGGTCTCAACAGGTGATCATTGCGGCTCGGGAGTTTGATACCAGCGCCTTATCTAAAAAATCGCGATCCTGGCTCAACACCCACATGGTTTATACCCATGGCTATGGCTTTACGGTCTCACCTGTTAATACGGCTGGTGATGATGGCTTGCCTATGTATTTCATCAAAGATATTGGCAGTAGCGCCAAGGTTCTTGGGATTCCAAAGCTGGGAATCGATTCCGCTTTGGTAAGGAAAGCGTTGCCCGTGGGCCAACCCCGCATCTATTTTGGCACGATGAGGAAACCCTATATGATTGCCCCTAGCAAGGTTGCGGAATTTGATTACCCCGATGCAGGGTTGGGGGCGATTAATAGTAGCTTAACGGCTCGGGGTGGTATCAAGCTGCACAATTACCTCGAACGATTGATGGCCGCCATCTATTTGGGCGAGCCTAGGTTGTTGTTTCTCTCCTCGCTTAGCCCCGATTCGGTTCTATTGATTCGGCAGCAGGTTAACCAGCGGCTCAAGGCACTTGTACCTTTTCTCGACTTTGAAAGCCAGCCCTATCTTGTGACAGCCAAGGTCGAGCAAGGTGATGGCTATAGGCGAGATCAGTATCAATATTGGTTTTTGGATGGATTTACAAGTAGTCGCAGCTACCCTTATTCCGATCCAAGCTCTACTGGACTGCGTTATCTGCGCAATCCAGTTAAGGCTGTCGTCGATGCTTATAGCGGAAGAGTTTGGCTCTATGTAAGTGACCCTAATGATCCAATTCTACGCACCTGGCAACGAATTTTTCCAAATCTTTTCCGGCCCCTTTCGGCCATGCCAAAATCCTTACTAAGCCACATCCAGGTACCCCAGCGTCAGTTTGAAATCCAGGCGGAAAAGCTGCTGCAGTATCACGTTAAAAATATAAAGAGTTTTTATGACGGTGATGATGCATGGTCCCTCCCCCTTGAGATCTATGGATCTGCAACTGTCAAGCTAAAGCCCTATCACGCAACCTTGCAGCTGCCGGGCGAAAGCAAGCCCGAATTTGTCTTGCTGGTTCCTTTCACCCCCTCGAAGCGCGCAAATTTAGTTGGCTGGCTGGCGGTGCGAAACGATCCGCCCAATTATGGCCAACAATTGTTGGTTCGTTTCCCCAGGCAGCGCCTAGTTCTCGGCCCCCAACAGGTGTCTGCCCTGATCGAACAGGATCCGGCTATCAGTTACCAATTCGGTCTCTGGAATCGAGATGGCTCGAAGGTCGTGCATGGCAACATGCTTGTTCTACCGGTGGGCGACGGCCTGCTCTATGTTGAGCCGATTTATCTGCAATCAAAAAACAGTGAGCTGCCGACGTTGGTGCGGGTAGTGGTGACTGATGGTTATACCTTTGTGATGCAGCGTAACCTCAAGGATGCTTTGCAAAAGCTTGTGCAGGCCGGCGGCAATCGGGTAGCGGCGCCTCTCAAAGATCCAACCGCACCTTAGTTGCCCCAATCGGGCCAGAGCCCCCGAAACGCTGTTGATCCCAGCCCATCCCCTAGGAGGTCCCGCCCAACGAAACAATGCAGGATTGGGGTTTATACGGTTCCAGACCAACCCGCCTGGTTACGTTGCGTTGTCTCGGTGCCGCAGAACTGCATCCGTTTTGACCACGGGCCTTGGTCAGGCAGGCTTTGATGGCAGAGTTGCTTGCCTTAGTGCACCCACCCATGGGCTATGAACCCGGATCTAGCGAGTGCCGTTTGCTGATTGACAGCAAGGCCCAGATTGGGGCTGTGCTGCTAAACCTCGATCGGCTGGAGAATACTGACCACATCCGGCGCCAGCTAGTGGCTGTCTACAACCAGCTCGAAGGCCTCCATGACCTGCGGCGCACCCATCGGCCGGCCTCCACTTTGTCTGAATCCTCCTTGTCCTAAAGGCTTCCGCCCCTGGTTGAAGGTCAAGGTCTTCGGCCGGCCTGTCTTTCTCAGTAAGGTTGAGCCCCTTAACAGTGCACACCCAGCCCCACCGGAGGCCAAAACAGACGCCCAGGCCAGTCCAGCAGTCGGAGGAGTTGATCCCTAGGGCTAGGTCGTTGGTTCTCTTGCCAGTGCTAGCCCTGCCCCAATGGACTGACTGGGCCACGGATTTGGCGGCTGGAATCCTCGGGGCCAAGGTGATCCCCCCAACCTCTATCTTCACTCCTCCCTGGTGCAGACCCGTCAGTGGCCATACCATCCCCAGGTGCGCCCCTGGGCCCTGCCGCTACTCAGCTGGCTATGCAGCGATACCATCGCCATGATCAACCTTTCCCTGCGGATCTCCCTGGCAGGCACCCTGCGGTCCTAAATTTCTCTTATGAACGTCGATAACAATCAACGGCCTCCCTGGCTGAACTGGCTTTTCTTGGGAATCTTCCTTTTGAGTAGCTGGCAGCTGGCTGGTTACTGGTTTCAACAACTGCACCACTAACGGGGCGAGCCTTAAGTGGCATGACTCTGCTATGGATAGGCATTGGGCACGAAGAACTGCTCATTCAAGGGGGGCCGTTTGTAGCCCTTGGCAGGTTTTCGCGGCGAAAGTTTTAGGGCAGGCGGCGTCATGTCGTGGTAGGGGACTTTGCTGAGTAGGTGGAGGATGCAATTGAGGCGGGCGCGCCGCTTGTCATCGGCATCCACGGTGAACCAGGGCGCTTCGGGAATATTGCTATGGGCAAACATCTCATCTTTGGCGCGTGAGAAATCTTCCCAACGATCCCTTGATTCAAGATCCATATCACTCAATTTCCAGCGTCTTGTTCCATCTTCAATCCGGGCTTTGAAACGGGCTTCTTGCTCTTCATCACTAACCGAAAACCAGTATTTCAACAGCATGATGCCGCTGCGCACCAGCATGCGTTCAAATTCTGGGCAGGATTGTTGAAATTCTTGCAGCTCTGCTGCTGTGCAAAATCCCATCACCCGTTCCACCCCGGCCCGATTATACCAACTGCGATCAAAGATCACGATTTCCCCTGCCGTCGGGAACTGTTCCACATAGCGTTGGAAATACCATTGGCTGCGCTGTTGGTCCGAGGGCTTGCCCAGGGCTACGACCCTGCAGCCGCGGGGATTCATCGGTTCGGTGATGCGCTTGATTGTGCCGCCTTTGCCGGCGGCATCGCGGCCTTCGAACACTACAATCAGGCGCAAGCCTTCTGCCTTCAGCCAATACTGCATTTTCACCAGTTCCTGCTGGAGATGCATCAACTCCTTTTCGTAAAATCCACGGTCAAGCCGACCTGGATTGATCTTTAGATCAGCGGTCCTGGCCCGGTCGGGATCTTGCAGGGGCGCCAGATCATCGAGCTGGGACGGGGGGAAGGGGCGAGCGCCGATCACGGGCCCCTGGGCGTGCTTCGCTCCGGGGCTTGCCTTGGGCTTGCGATGGTTTTTTCCCATTCCCAGCTCCTTTCCCCATGGGCTTGAAAGTGCTAGCTCTTTTTAAACTGCAATCGCTGCCGGCGGGCAAAACCTTTTCAGAGCTTCATGAGTCGAACCAGCCTTCTGGTGAGTGCCCTACCTAGGGCTTGGTGTTGCGGTTGGTTTGGGCCTCAGGAGGGCCCGGGCTAGCCGAACTAGCCCCCCAGCGAGAAAGGCCAGGGCGAGAAGCACAACCCCCACTAGCACCAACACACCCAATAACTGCAACAGGCCCAATCCCAGTTTCGAGAGCCCGCCGATCAAGTTGGCAATCGCATTGCTGACCAGCAGCAGGGTGTCGAGGCGCTCAGGCAATCGCATGAGGGCGAGGAGCAGGCCCATCCCGCCGGCCAGCAGTAGGAGGGCTTCAGCCAGTTGGCGAATTCGACCAGGCGGACGCTTGCGCTTGGAGTCTTGACGCCCGATCTGGCTGCGGCGACCGGGCCGGATCAGGGTGAGACGTTTCGAGGCTCGGCTCATGGGCTGATGCTGTGGCCGGCGCCGCGCATCCAGCGCTCGAACTCAATCAACACCAATTCGTTGGGGCAATCGACCAAGGAGAGGTCACCCACGGTGCAATCGCCATGGCCGCCATGGTGCAGGGAGAGGCGAAAGGTGTCACCGCTCAAGCCGCAAACTTCTGGGTCACTGCGCACCACCACATCGAGGGAGGCGCCTAGGCGTGTGACCCGTCGGCGATATTCAGGCCAGCTCATTTGGATTGACATCGCACTAGGGCCAGGGAATGGGTGGGCCGATGGGCCCAAGATGGATAAGGGCTGGGTGGAGCTTCCCAGGGGCTGGATCGCTCCAGTGTGGCGATCCCAGCGCCAGCGTCAACGGGGGGGCTGGTTCGCTCCGGAGGGGGCTCCAGTCTTGGCAGGGGCGGCCATTGGGTTGGTGGTTCTCTTGTCCTGGGCTGGGTTGATGCTGCCCGGTTTGGGGGTCGGCACCATCCAGGAGATGGCGCCGGCGAGCCCCAGGGCCGCCATGCCGCATAGGGGCGCCGCGATACGGCGGCCCAGGGGCACCCGCTTACGCAGCTCGTTGCGGCGCAACGGTTGCGGAGTGGGCGTCTGGAGGTTCAGCTGCAGGCGCCCATCCAGTAGGACCTGGTCCAGGCAGCGCACAAGGTCGGCCAGTTCAGCGTCGTCCAGGTGCAGGGCCAACGGCGGCGTGTTGGGCTGGCTACTGCGCAGCTCGAGCCGGTGGCGAGAGTCTTCAAGGTGGATCGCTACCGGGGAGTCCGGGGCGCCGAAGGCCCTGGGGGCGCTGCTGATCAGGTGGCGGGCGTAGGGGGCCACCACCTGCAGCAGGGCTTCGAGGTGCTCCCGTTTGCCCTCCAGTTCCGTGTGGCCGGCCAGGGCCAGACTCCAGCCGGTGAGGATGCCGATCGCCTGGCTGCCCTGGCCCGTCGACACATCTGGGTAGCCCTCCACCGTCAGGCGACAGCTGATCTGTTCGTAGCGGAGGCTGAGCTTGATCACGGCGGGCAGCTTGGGGAGGGGTCTGGGCGGATCGGGGCTTGGCGCAACGGCGGTTCAACCGCGGGCGCTGGCTTCAGGGTTCGGGATCCAGCAGGCTGGCCTTGAGCCGCTCGACCCCACCGCTGCCGGCACTGAGGGCCAGGCTCAAGATCAGCTGGTGACAGAGCTGGGGCCCTTCGATCGGATCTAACAGGTTGCGAACGCCGACCCGGCGCAGGTTCAACCGTTCCTCAATCAGCTCCTGAAGGCGCGAGCGAAACAGGGTCCAGCGCTGGTCGCTCACCGCCGCCGGCTCGGCAGCCGAGAGCAGCTGGCGCAGCATCGGGTAGAGCCGTTCGGCCATAGCGGTCAGGATCCTGATCAGGGCATCGGTGTCCTGAACCTCGAGCTGGCCCCGGCGGGTGGAGCGGCGCAGGGGGTTGTGGCAACGGCGCTTCCAGAGTTCAACCCGGTTGGGGAACAGGGTTTGGTAGCCCAGTTGCTCACTCATCCAAACCATGGCCTCGCCCCCGTTGAGGTCGAGGGCCTCCGCGCAAAGGAGCATCAGATCGAGGCGCTCCAGTCCACGCCTGGAAAGGGGGGTGGGCCGGATCAAGGCGGTAGAAACGTCAGCCATGGCTGCGATACTGCCAGTGCCTGAGCCAATCCGTCATCTGGGGGGGTCGCTGCCTCGACCAGCCCCAGGGCCCTTGACGATCTTTTTTCACCATGTCTGCCATAGATCTGCGCCTGCTGGTGCGCGATGTTCCTGACTTTCCCAAGCCGGGGATCCTGTTCCGCGACCTCACTCCCTTGATGCGCCAGGCCAGTGCCTGGCAGGAGGTCGTGCGGCAATTGGCCGTGATCTGCGATCGCCTCCAGCCCGATCTGATCGTGGGCATTGAATCGCGGGGATTCATCGTGGGCACGGCCCTGGCCACAGATCGGCGCCTGGGCTTCACGCCGGTGCGCAAACCCGGCAAGTTGCCAGGTGTTGTCCATGGCATCGATTACAGCCTTGAATACGGAACAGATCGGCTTGAAATCTTGGCCGATGGCTTTGAAAACGGCCCCAGGGTTCTCATCGTTGATGATTTGCTGGCCACTGGCGGCACCGCCAGGGCCTGTTCCCAGTTGGTGCAACAGGTGGGCGGCACCCTCTGCGGCTTTGCCTTCGTGGTTGAGCTTGCAGACCTGGGCGGCCGCGCCAAGTTGCCGGATGCCGTGCCGGTTGAGTCGCTGATCATCTATTCATGACCGCCATCCTTCAAGGTTGGCTGTCCTGCCAGGCGAGCACCTGATCGAGCTGATCCAGGCTGATTAGGCCAAAGCGCCAGAGCACCACCGGCAGGGGGGCCTGTTCGAGTTTGGCCTGCTTGAGACCAAGGTTGAGGGCGTTTTCGCCTAAGCCCAGCTCTTGGCGGAGGTAGCGGACCAGGCCGCTGGCGGGCTGGGGCGTAGTTGGGACCACCATGGCGCCATGGTGCTCATCGCTGCCAGAGGCGGCAAGGGCCCTGGGTCATGGCGGCCAGGCTCAGGCGCCTCAGCAGGGGGGCCCCATTCAGCAGGTCGAGGGCCAGGCGGCGCAGGGGTAAGAGCAGTCGGGAGCGATTGGAAAATAGCCCTACTAGCAGGTGGGTCGCCAGCAAGGTGGCTGCGAGGTCGGGCCAACGGCGCCAGCGGTAGGCCGCCGCCAGCCGCCCTGGGGCTAGGCGCCCGGCAGTAACCCGGCCGGCTAACTGCTGCAGGCAGGCCACATCGCGCCAACCCAGGTTGAGGCCCTGGCCACCGACGGGATGGCAGCGGTGGGCACTGTCCCCCACCAGCACCAAGGAGCCCTTGGCTAGGGGCCAGGCCAGGCCAAGGGCCACCGGATAGGCCCGTGGCTGGTCCAGCAGGACTTCCGCTTGCAGCTGGTCGGGGAGGGCGCCGGCTAGCTGGTCAAGGAAGGCGGCGCCATCGAGACTTTCCAGCTGGCGAAGCCGTCGCGCTGACGCACTCCAGACGAGCTGGAAGGCATCGCCGCCCAGGGGCAAAACCGCAAAGGGCCCCTCCGGGCGCAGCAGCTCCCAGGCCTGGTCGGCCCGCGATCCCCTAAGACGCACCTGAACTGTCAAGCAGGCCTGGTCGTAACTGCGCTGCACCCAACCCAGGCCAGCGGCCTGGCGACTCGGGGACTGGCTGCCATCTGCGGCAACCACCAGATCAACAGGAGCCGTTCCAGGGGCCTCGGGATGGGAGGCCGAGCGGCCCAGGTGTAGAGAAACTTGCGGGCTGGCGCGGAGCTGCTCTAGCAACAGAGACATCAGGGGGCCGTGCTGGCTGATCCAGCCGACGGCTTCGCCGTCTGGTCCTGATCCGGGCCCCGCCGAGCGAGCCGACCCAGTGGGGTCAGGGGCCCCGATGTCTTGCCCGCCCATGTGCCGTCTCGGGCTTAAGTCGGTGGCACTGAAGTGGCACTGGCGGTCCGTGCCCTGGTCCCAGAGTTCCAGGCTGCTGAACGGCACCAGCCGGGGCGCCAGGGCCTGCCATAGGCCCAGGCGTTCAAGGAGGGATGCACTGGAGTGGGTAAGGGCGTAGGCCCGTTGGCGCCCCAGGAGCGCCGGGGCATCCAAAGGGTCATAGAGGTGTACTTGCCAGCCCACCTGGGCCAGGGCCAGGGCCGCCAGGCAACCGGTGGGACCGGCCCCATGCACGTGCGCTTGGCTCATGGGCATTGGCCTGGTATTAGAGCTGGGGCGATGCAATCGCCGGTGGGAAAGGTTCTAAATCGCTGCCGGCGCGGAAGCTGGCCAAGGACGGCCAAACAAAAAACCGCAGGCCAGTGAGGCACCGCGGCTTTGATCAAGTTGACCGTCGTAACGGATGATAGGCCCGTTGGAATAGGTGCTCTTGGCAGGCTGTTACAGCTAGGTGGTGGAGTTCTGAGCTGCTCGAGACCAGGAGTTCACCTTGGTCTGGTTTAGCCGATGCCGAGCAAACCGCGGGTGAAAGACTCACCACCCAAGGCATATTCGGTGGCCAGCAAGGCGATGAAGCCCAGCATCGCCATGCGGCCGTTCAGCACTTCGGCACGCTCGTGGAAGCCCCAGCTGCTTTCGACGCTCACCACTTCCATGCGGGGCTCAGTAGCGAAGGCGTTGAGGCGTCCGCCGTCCTCGGTGGTCACTGTGGCGCCGCGGATGACGGCGGAAGCAGCTGCGGTTGATTGGGTCATGGGACGACTTTGGTGTGGATGACGGAATTGTAACGCAATATTGCGCCTTGTAACGAGCCTGAAGCCGATGGCCCCCGATTTGGCCTGGGAGGGGTTTGCTGCTTGGGCCCACCCTCAGCGCAGGCGCCTGAGGCAGAGCTCCTCAAAGGCGGGCCGCAGCAGGTAGGGGTAGTCACCCACCCAGAGTTTCAGCTGGGGAATCCAGCCATCGCTGAGGGCACTAACGCGGGAAAAGTCTTTGCGCTCACTCAGCACCAGGCAGCGAATCACCATGCCCGGCCGGATCGGCTTGTGCTTTTTGTCGTAGGGGAAGCGAATCTGGCCCAGGTAGCCGTCCTGATCTTCCAGTTCCAGGCAGAGCCAGGTGCGGCGATTTTCCACCAGTTCCAGGCGACCACTCTGGTCGGTCTGCTCCTGGCGCCCCTCAAGCCGCTCGCGGGTGAAGAGGTCGGCGATGCGGCCTTCAAAGATCGCCGCTGCCGGGTAGCGCCGCAGGACGTTGTTACGTTGCCCCGCCGCCAGGATCGGCCCCCAGAGCAGGTAGAAGAAAAAGATGAAGCCCACCACCATGAACACCCCGCCCCACTGGGTGGAGAACTGGCTCTGGCTGACCAGCAGCGCCAAAACTCCGCCGATGACGGCGATCAGCACCCGTTGCAGGACCTGCTGGGGGGATCCGCTGCTGGCGTTGAACTGGGGTCCGGTGGCAATTGCCGGAATCAGGCGCTGCAGTTCGCCGTCCTTGAGGGGAAGCAGCATGGCTCGTCTCTTAAGCCTCCATGCTGGACCCGATCACAGCAAACGCTCCAGCCCGTAGACCAGACCGCAGAGCTGGCGCACCCGTCGCACGGTCAGCATGACCCCGGGCATGTAGGCGGAACGATCGATCGTGTCGTGCCGCAGGGTGTAAGTCTCCCCCTCGGAGCCGAACATCACCTCCTGGTGGGCCACCAGACCCGGCAGGCGAATGGAGTGGAGCCTTAGGCCGCTGGGGCGCTGGCCTCCGCGGCAACCCGCCAGGCTTTCGTGCTCCTCCACCTGCAGGGCGTTGAAGTCCTTGCCCAGCTCTTCGATTAATTCGGCCGTTTTGATGCAGGTGCCGCTGGGGGCATCGGCCTTGCGGTTGTGGTGCAGTTCGGTCAGTTCGGCGAAGTTGTAGAAGCGGGCTGCCGCAGCGGCGGCCTGTTGCAGCAACACCATGCCCACGCAAAAATTGGGGATCACGGCCCCCCCCATGGAGGCTTTCTCAGCAAACAGGGCTAAGTCGCCGAGTTGCTGGGGCGACAGTCCCGTGGTGCCGATCACCGGATGTACGCCGTAGGCGATGGCGGCGCGGGTGTGTTCGTAAACGACGCTGGGATGGGTGAAATCCACCAGTACGGCCCCAGCGCCCGGGCCGGCCTGGCGCACCGCCTGGCTGCTGGCGCAGAGGGCTCCCTCGAAGTCGGCCGTGATCGCCACCTCGAGCTCCCCCAGGCCCAGCTCCAGGCCCACGTCCATGCCCTCCTTGCCGGGGGTGGTGTCGATGGCCGCCACCAGGGTCGTGTCGGCTGCGGCCAGCACGGCCTTGATCACCTCGGCGCCCATGCGGCCTAGGGCACCAGCCACCACCACCGGAATCGGCGCCGCAGTTGTTGCACCCGGGGTCGGCCCTGGCTGGGAACCGGATAACGGCGACTCGGTTGAAGCGCTGGTCATGGCAAGGAGCGCGCAGCTTTGGGCCCGAGCCTATGGGGTCAGCCTGCCTGCCCGCTCAGGCGGCGGCTGCCTGGGCGATGGCCAGCAGCGCTTCCCGATCGACAGCATCGATCTGGGCCGGGTCCATGTGACGTTGGGCGTAGCTGAGATACACCTCGGAGCTCAGGAACAGGTCGAACAAATCAGTATCGATGTGCTGCTCTGGGACCATGCGGGCCATGATCGCCAGGGCTTCGGAGAGCTTCAGGCCCCGCTTGTAGGGACGGTCGGCGGCGGTGAGGGCCTCAAAAATGTCGGCGATGGCCATCACCCGGGCCAGAACCCCCATCTGCTCGCCGCGCAGGCGACGGGGGTAGCCGCGGCCATCGAGGGTTTCGTGGTGGGCGCCGGCGATCTCGGGCACCGCGGCCAGGTGGCGCGGAAAGGGCAGGGCCGAGAGCATCCGGATCGTTTGGACCATGTGCTCGTTGATCTTGAAGCGATCTTCTGGGCTGAGGGTGCCCCGCTCCACCGTGAGGTTGTGCAGTTCCCCCCGGTTGTAGAGGTATTTCGGCACCTCCATTTGAAAGCCCCAGGGGTTGCCTGCGGGGATGCGATCCCGCTCTGGCCGCTCGATCAGTTGATCGGGGCGGTCGGCCAGCAACGGTTCCCGCACGGGCAAGGTGGGTGCTGGCTGCCGTTGGCGGCGCCGCAATTCTTCAGGCCCCACCCCGAGCCGGTCATCGAGGCTGCGGCGCCAGGTGCGGGTGGCGATGGCCTGGAGCCGCTCGATCCGTTCCGCTGCCATCCGTTCGCCTCCCAAGTTGCAGCTGGCAACAAAGGCAAAGTCGTCATCGAGGCTGCGCCAGCTGGCGTTGAGGGTGTGTTGGCTGGTCCCTGGGTTGGTTCCGCTGGCGAGACGCTGCCAGTGTTCGGTTTCAGCTTCGCTTTTCAGCAGCTCAAACCGCATGCGGATCTCATGGATCCGGTCCTGCACTGTTTCCAATTTGGTGGCCTTATCGACCACATGGTCGGGAGTTGTGACCTTGCCGCAATCGTGCAGCCAGGCGGCCACATGCAGGGCCTCCCATTGATTTTCATTAAGTTGATAGCTGGCAAAGGGGCCTTCTTCGGAGTCACAGGCAGCGGCGGCTAGCAATTTGGCGATCTCCGGCACCCGGGCGCAGTGGCCACCGGTGTAAGCACTCTTGGCATCAATCGCATCGGCAATCACCTGGATGAAGGCCTCAAATAGGCGCTTTTGCTCCGCAATTAACTGGCGGGTTTCCAGGGCTACCGCCGCACTACCCGAGAGGGCCCGGCTGAAGGCGATCCGGTTGGCATCGGGCCTTGCGTCGAACCAGAGCACTAGCGCCCCCAACACCGAGCCATCCCGTTGGCGCAGGGGCAGCGGCATGCAGGCCTGGGACCCTGGGCCAAGGGCAGCCACTAGCCGGTCACAGCGCTGCAGGTGCAGCATCGAGGCCAGTTCCGCTTCGGTTAAGGGCGGGAGGGCCTTGGGATCGGTGGGCTGGTCGCCCACTATGGCAAGTGCTGCCTTAAAGCTGCCGGTTTCCCCAGCTCCCTGAGCGCTAGCGCTGCCACTACCCCTATCGGAATTGCCATCCTGCTCTCCTGCGCTGGGCCTTTGCTGCTTGACCGGGTTTTGAGCCAGGGTTGGGCCTGGTGCCAAATAGATGGCACCGGCGCTGGCGGCCGAAGCGCCGATCGATTCCTTGAGTAGCAGGGCCAGCAGGGCATCCACATCCTGTTCAGCTCCCAGGGAGGCCGAAATCTTGAGAAAATGGCCAATCGTGCGCCCCATGCCATCGAGGGTTAGGGACAGGTCGTCCACTTCCCGCACCAGGGAGCGCAGCCGGGGACCCGTGCCGAATTGGAAGCTGCGCATCGCGCCCGCCCCCTCGGCGAGGCGTTTGAGGTCCCGCGATAGGCGCCCGGCCAGCATCACCAAGAGCCAAATGGTTACAGCCACCAACAAAAAGGTGGCCAAGAAGATTTGCCAGCGCTGTTGACGGGCATCGGCCATCAGTTCGGCCTCGGGCACGGCCACGGCCAGATAGAGGGATTGGTTCGCCAGGGGCGTTGGCAGCGGCACCACCTTCTGATACCAGTTTTGACCCTCAAAACGTCCCTGGTGAAACCCTTGGCCGACTTCTTTGGGTAGGTCAGCGGCCAACTGGGCAAGGGCGGGGTTGGCCAATTGACCCAGCTTGGGAAGACCCTGGGAAGCCAGCGCAGCGCTGGAGAGGTTGGGGCTAGTGACCAGCAGCAGGCCCTGGCGATCCACGATGGCTAGCCCCGTGGCAGCCGGTAGCCGGTGGCGGGCCAGGGCGGCAGCCAGGTTGCCCGGATCGATGGCGGCACCCACCACCGCTTGTCCTTGGGCGATGGGTTGGGAAAGGGTCAGGCCGAGCCGTCCCCCCAGGGCCAGGCGGCTGACCGGGGCCAGCACCAGCTGACCGCCATGACGAGCCAATTGGTACCAGGGCCTCAGGCGTGGATCAAAGCCCGCCGGCAGTAGGGGCTTGAGCTGGGGGGCGGCTAGGGGCCGTTGGTCGCGGCCCAGAAGCCACTGCCGGGCCTGGAGGCGTCCGGCTTGCTGGCTGAGGCTCACCACGGTCCAGGCGGCTCCAGGGGGTATCGATTGGCCCGGTGCTATAGCAGAACTCCTGGAAACCAGCAGCAGTTCGCCGCGTTCGTTGGCAACAAACAGGGCAGAAAGACTGGGGGCCTGCTCCAGGGTTTTGATCAAGGCCGGCAGCTGGCCTGTGGCGGCCTCGATATCGCCGCTGGGGGCCAGGCTGGCCAGCCGATCGAGCTGGGCCTTGGTCAGGGCCGGGTTGAGGGCCAAGGTCAAGGTTGCGGCCAATTCGCTTGCTAAGGCTTCCAGAACCTGGTCGTTGGCGCGGGTGATCAGCCGTTTGGCGTGGTCGGCGAAGATTAGGGAGCGCAGGAAGCCGCTACCCAGAATTAGGGGCAGGATCAGCAGCACCAGGGTGGTCTGGAAGGAGCGGGGCCGGCGCAGACCCCAGGCGCCAGGAAACGTGTGACCCAGGAAATCGAGGTTTAGGCGGGCCATCGGCGTTGCTTCAGGGCTGGGGTTGCGCCATGGCATGGCTCAGTCCAGTCGCCCCGGGCAGGCCCGTAACGCTCTGACGCATCGGACCACATAAAGCCATGGTGCTCCGTAGGCTGCTTCACATTGCTCAATCTGGCCAGATGTTCACGCAGGTCCGCTCCGCCAGCCGCCGGGTCAGCCCCCAAGCCGTGAATGGTCGCGCCGTCATGAAGGCCGTGTATGTGGTGCTAGAGCCCCAGTACCAGAACGCCCTCACCCAGGCTGCCACCTCCCTCAACGACCAGAACGGTCCCTTGGCAATCGAGCTGAGCGGCTACCTGATCGAGGAACTGCGCCAGAGCGAGAACTACGCCTCCTTCTGCGCTGATGTGGCCGAGGCCGACGTTTTCATTGCTTCCCTGATCTTCATTGAAGATCTGGCCCAGAAGGTGGTGGAGGCCGTGGCCCCCCACCGCGATCGGCTTAAAGCCGTGGTCGTGTTCCCCTCAATGCCGGAGGTGATGCGGCTTAACAAGTTGGGCAGTTTTTCGATGGCCCAGCTGGGTCAAAGCAAGAGCGCCATTGCCAGCTTCATGAAAAAGCGCAAGGAGGCGGGCGGCGCTGGCTTCCAAGACGCCATGCTCAAGCTGCTCAATACCCTGCCCACGGTATTGAAGTATCTGCCGGTGGAGAAGGCCCAGGATGCCCGCTCCTTCATGCTCAGTTTTCAGTATTGGCTTGGTGGCACGCCCGACAACCTGCGTAACTTCCTGTTGATGCTGGCCGATAAATATGTGTATCCCAGGGGCGAATCCGATCGCCCTGAACTCATTGTTGCCGAGCCGGTTGTGTTCCCAGATCTCGGCATCTGGCATCCCCTAGCCCCAGGCATGTTTGAGGATCTCAAGGAATACCTCAATTGGACTTCCAGCCGTAGCGACCTCTCCGAGAAGGCACGGAAGGGTCCTGTGGTCGGTCTGGTACTACAACGCAGCCACATCGTCACCGGTGACGAGGCCCATTATGTGGCTGTGATCCAGGAGCTGGAATACCGCGGCGCCACCGTCATTCCTGTGTTCTGCGGCGGCCTTGATTTCACCAAGCCGGTGAACGCCTTCTTCAAGGATCCGCTCAACTCTGATTTTCCATTGGTGGATGCGGTGGTCAGCCTGACCGGCTTTGCCCTGGTGGGTGGCCCTGCCCGCCAGGACCATCCCAAGGCGATCGAGGTGCTCAAGAGTCTCAATAGGCCCTACATGGTGGCCCTACCCCTGGTGTTCCAGACCACCCAGGAATGGGAGGAGAGCGACCTAGGTCTGCACCCGGTCCAGGTGGCCCTGCAGATCGCCATCCCCGAACTCGATGGCGCCATTGAGCCGATCGTGCTCTCGGGCCGGGACGATGCCACCGGTAAGGCCCACACCCTCCAGGACCGGGTTGAGGCCATCGCTGAACGGGCGATTCGCTGGGCATCGCTGCGATTGAAGCCCCGCGCCGAGAAGAAGCTGGCGATCACGGTGTTCAGCTTTCCCCCCGACAAGGGCAACGTTGGCACCGCCGCATACCTCGATGTCTTCGGCTCGATCTATCGGGTACTCCAGGAAATGAAAGCCAAGGGCTACGACGTGCAAGCGATGCCGCGCAGCCCCAAGGCCCTGATGGATGCGGTATTAAGTGATCCCGAGGCCCTGGTTGGTTCCCCCGAGCTGGCGATTGCCCACCGAATGAGCGTGGAGGAGTATGAGCGGCTCACCCCCTATTCCCAACGGCTCGAAGAGAATTGGGGCAAACCTCCCGGCAATCTCAATTCCGATGGAACTAATTTACTGATCTACGGCCGCCATTTCGGCAATGTGTTTGTGGGGGTTCAGCCCACCTTTGGCTACGAGGGCGATCCGATGCGCCTGCTCTATTCGCGCAGTGCCAGCCCCCACCATGGCTTTGCCGCCTACTACACCTACCTGGAGAAGGTGTGGCATGCCGATGCGGTGCTCCATTTCGGCACCCACGGTTCCCTGGAATTCATGCCTGGCAAGCAAATGGGCATGAGCGAAACCTGCTACCCCGATTCCCTGATTGGAGCCCTGCCCAATCTTTACTACTACGCTGCCAATAATCCCTCAGAAGCCACGATCGCCAAGCGCCGTGGTTATGCCTCCACGATCAGCTATCTCACACCTCCAGCGGAAAATGCAGGCCTTTATAAGGGTCTTAAGGAGCTGGGGGAACTGGTGGGCTCCTATCAACAGCTGCGCGAGAGTTCCCGGGGAGTGCAGATCGTGAATGCGATCGTGGAAACGGCTCGCCAGTGCAACCTCGACAAGGACATCCAATTTTCCGATGCCGACGCCTCGGAGCTGGATCTCGATGGACGCGATGGCGTGGTTGGGGCTGTCTATCGCTCGTTAATGGAGATCGAGAGCCGCCTGTTGCCCTGCGGCCTTCACACGATTGGCAAGCCGCCCACGGCCGAGGAAGCGATCGCCACCTTGGTGAGCATCGCCGCCCTCGAGCGCACCGATGACGGTCTTCGCGCCTTGCCTGCGCTCCTGGCTGAGAGCCTGGGTCGCACGATCGATGGGATTTACCTCGGCAACGACCAGGGTGTGCTGGCCGATGTGGAGCTCAACCGCACGATCACCGAAACCTGCAGGACCGCCGTTGGGGCCATGGTCCGCCAGGTCACCGGCGCCGATGGCCGCGTCAGCATGCGCCAGAACTTTGGCTGGTTCTTTGCCCTGCTTGAACGCTTTGGCCTCCAGTTCCCCAGCCCCTGGCTTTCGGCCTGTCAATCATCCGGTTTTGCCACAGTTGATCAGGCTGAACTGGACAAGCTCTTCACCTACCTGAGCTTCTGCCTGCAACAGATCTGCGCCGATATGGAGATGGAGAGCCTGCTGCGGGCCCTCGATGGCGAGTACGTGCTGCCTGGTCCAGGCGGCGATCCGATTCGCAATCCAGGCGTGCTGCCCAGTGGTAAGAACATTCATGCCCTCGATCCCCAGTCGATTCCCACCCGGGCCGCGATCGCGGCGGCGAAGGTGGTGGTGGACCGGCTAATTGAACGCCAGAAGGCCGAACAGGGAGCCTGGCCAGAAACGATCGCCTGCGTGCTTTGGGGTACCGACAACATCAAGACCTACGGAGAATCCCTCGCCCAGATCCTCTGGTTCATCGGTGTCCGCCCAGTAGCCGATTCCCTTGGCCGCGTCAACAAATTGGAGTTGATTTCCCTTGAAGAGCTGGGCCGGCCCCGTATAGATGTGGTGGTCAATTGCTCTGGGGTGTTCCGCGACCTATTCATTAACCAGATGGCCCTGATCGACCAGGGCGTCAAGATGGCGGCGGAGGCCGATGAGCCCCTGGAGATGAATTTTGTGCGCCGCCACGCCCAGGAGCAGGCCACAGCCCAGGGCATCTCCCTGCGGGATGCCGCTACGCGGGTGTTCTCCAATGCCAGCGGCAGTTATTCCTCTAATGTCAATCTGGCGGTCGAGAACAGCACCTGGGAAGAGGAAAACGAATTGCAGGAAATGTACCTATCCCGCAAAACTTTTGCCTTTAACGCCGATAATCCCGGTGAGATGAATCAAAACCGTGCGGTGTTTGAGTCGGCGATGAAAACGGCAGATGTTACCTTCCAGAATCTTGATTCCGCCGAAATCTCGCTCACCGATGTGAGCCACTACTTCGACTCCGATCCCACCAAGCTGATTGCAGGCTTGCGCGACGATGGCAAGGCCCCAGCTAGTTATATCGCCGACACCACCACGGCTAACGCTCAAGTGCGCTCCCTTAGTGAAACGATCCGCCTCGATTCGCGCACCAAGTTGCTCAATCCAAAGTGGTATGAGGGCATGCTCGATTCTGGCTATGAAGGTGTGCGGGAAGTGGCAAAAAGGCTCAACTTCACCCTGGGTTGGAGCGCTACCAGCGGTGCTGTTGATAATTTCGTCTACGAAGAAGCCAATGAAACCTTCATCAATGATCCGGAGATGCGCAAGCGCTTGCTTGAGCTCAATCCCCATAGCTTCCGCCGCATTGTGGGCACCCTTCTAGAGGTGAATGGTCGCGGCTACTGGGAAACCAGTGATGACAATATTGCCCAACTCCAGGAGATCTATCAGGAGATCGAAGACAGGATCGAAGGCGTCAGCAACCCCCAGGCATAATTACCCAAGCCCCTAGCCACATCTAGTCCGCACCATGGCAGCCCCTGCTGATCTGGCAACGCCGATGCTGGCGGTTGCGGTGATTACGGTCACCGCCCAGCTGTTTGGTGCCCTAGCCCAACGCTGCCACCAACCACGGGTCGTTGGCGAAATTGTGGGTGGCATTGTGCTGGGCCCCAGCCTGCTAGGGGCCTTGGCGCCGGGCTTAGAAACCCATCTGTTCAGCAGCGCTGTGCGCGACCAACTCAACTTGCTCGGTCAGTTGGGCCTGGTGTTGTTCATGTTTTTAGTGGGGCTTGAGCTCAACCCCAACCTGTTGGTCGGTCGGCTCCCACTAGCCAGTCGCATCACCGCCGCTGGCGTACTCCTCCCCCTGACCTTGGGGGTGGGCCTGGCAGGAGTGTTTGAAACCTGGCTTCCGGATCTGTTGCCCGGCCATCACCTGCTCTCAGGCGCCCTGTTTATGGGCACGGCCATGGCGATTACCGCCTTTCCGGTTTTGGCCCGGATCCTGCGGGACCGCGGCCTACAACACCAGCCCGTGGGAGCCCTGGCCATCACCACAGCCGCCATCGATGACGCCCTCGCCTGGATTCTGTTGGCGGCCGTCGTAGCCCTGTCCCGTTCCTCTTCAATTTGGGGGGCGTTGGGCTCCTTTATCGGCACGGCTGCCTGGGCCCTGGTGGTGCTGGTCGGAACTCGGCCGTTGCGGCGCTGGTTGGAGGAGCACTACAAACAGGGCCGGGACCTTGGCCCCCTCTTGCAATCGGTGCTGTTTAGTGGCGCCCTATTCAGTGGGGTGGTGACCGAATGGCTGGGGGTCCACCTGATCTTTGGGGCCTTCCTTTGGGGGCTGGCCATGCCCCGTTACGCCCCATTACGGCGCAAGTTGGAGCAGCAACTGGAATCGGTTGTGTTGCGCTTGTTGTTGCCCCTGTTTTTTGCGATAAGTGGCTTGAGTACCCGTATCGGCAGTCTCAATAGCCCGTCCCTGTGGCTGGCCTTGCTTGCCGTTCTTGTCGTGGCCGTCTGTGGCAAGTTTCTCGGCACCTGGGCTATCGCCCGCCTCAGTGGGGTCGAGAGCCGCGAAGCCCAGGCCCTGGGCTGGTTGATGAACACCAGGGGCCTCACCGAGTTGGTGGTGCTGAACGTGGGCCTGGCCCAGGGGGTGATCAGCACCGAACTGTTCACGATTGGCGTCTTGATGGCCTTGGCTACCACGGTGATGACCGGGCCCTTACTGGGACGCCTGGGCTACGGGGTTGTTCAGGCTCCAAATAGGCGGGTAGCGACAGCCGAGCTTTAAGCAGACTTGTCCATTCCCCTTGCGCCACTACCAGCCTGGGGGACCCGTTGGCTTGCGCCAGAGGGCATCGGCCATGCGGGCGGTCTGCACGATCGGGCCGACATCGTGGACCCGCACGATGTCGGCCCCGCCGGCAATCGCCTTGCAGACCACCGCCGCCGTACCCCAAAGCCGGGCCCTGGGCCGGGGCTCCTTGAGCACCGCTCCGATGAAGCGCTTGCGCGAGGGCCCCACCAGCAGGGGATAGCCCTGGTCCCTCAGCCGTCCCAGGCCGTCCAATAGGTGTAGGCATTGGGCTTCGCTTTTGGCAAAGCCCAGGCCTGGATCCCAAATCAGTTGGCTGGCGGCTACGCCGGCTGCCTGGGCCCGGCTGCTCGCCTCCTGAAGCTCCCCAATCACGTCATCGACCAAATCGCCATAGGCCGTGAGGCTGTCCATGCTGCGGCTATCGCCGCGGCTGTGCATCAGCACCAAAGGACAGCCCCATGCCCCCGCCACTCTTAGAAGTTTCGGGTCCATGCGACCGGCACTGACATCGTTGAGCCAATCCGCTCCAGCCTCCAGGGCGGCAGCCGCCACGGGGGCCCGGTAGGTGTCGATTGACAGCAACACCTGGGGCAGGGCCGAACGGATCAGCTCCAAGGCCGGCAGCAGCCTGGCCAGTTCGGTCCCTACCCCAATGTCCTCGGCACCGGGTCGGGTGCTTTGGGCACCCAGATCCAGCAGCGTTGCCCCCTGGGCGACCATTAGCCGGGCCTGCGCAAGGGCCTGGACCGCGCATTTAATCCGGCCGCCGTCGCTAAAGGAATCGGGGGTGAGGTTAATCACCCCCATCACATGGGTTCGCTCGCCAAAGGCCAGGGCTGGGCGGTTTGGGACCATCGCTAGGGATGTCAGAGCCGTGCTCCTAGGCCGACTCGGGCACCTGGTAATTGGCGATCCGGGCGAAGCCCACTGGATCAAGGGAGGCGCCCCCCACCAACACGCCATTGATATCGGATTGGGCCATCAACAGGTCGATGTTGTCGGCCTTGACCGAGCCGCCGTATTGG
This sequence comes from Synechococcus sp. UW140, assembly GCA_945875915.1. Classification (GTDB taxonomy): domain Bacteria; phylum Cyanobacteriota; class Cyanobacteriia; order PCC-6307; family Cyanobiaceae; genus BAIKAL-G1. Next base: position 52,088 of record CAMCMT010000002.1, read on the forward strand.
ACCACCACATCGGCATAGCCAACCCAGCTGCGGATTAGGCCGCAGATGCGGTTGGCTTCCGCGGCGCCGCAGGTTTTGCCGGTGCCGATCGCCCAGATCGGCTCATAGGCAACCACCAGTAGGGCTGGATCCAGACCGTCGATGCCCTGCTCCACTTGGCGGCGGATCACCCGTTCGGCCTCGCCCCCTTCCCGTTGGGAGTCGCTTTCGCCCACACACAGGATCGGGATCAACCCAGCTTTTTGGGCGGTACGGGCCCGCAGGTTGATCTGTTCGTCGGTTTCGCTGTAGTACTTGCGTGGCTCGCTGTGGCCCACGATCGCGTGGGTCACGCCGTGCTCCTGAAGCATGGCTGCCGAGATCATGCCGGTATAGGCGCCGGAGCGGTCCCAATGGACGTTCTGACCGCCGATCTGGATGCCACTGCCCGCCAGGGCCTGGGCCAGGGTGGCGATCGCCGTGAACGGGGGCGCCAGCAGCACCTCCCGATCGCTTGGCAAACTGGCGACCAGGGGCAGGAAAGCGCTAGCAAAGGCCTGGGCCTCAGCGCAGGTCATGTGCATTTTCCAGTTGCCCGCGATCACCGACTTGCCCACTGCCTTCCCGAGTGCTGAATTCCCAACCTAAGGGGCCATCGGCAGTGCCTTCCTACCGTTGAATAACGCCTAACTCCTCTAGCCCCCAGCCCTACCAACCAAGGGCCCCGATAGGGGTTCAGCGGCGGGCCTCAAAGGGAGGTACCACATGCTCCTGGTCGGCCAACTTGACCCGATCGCCGGGCTGTAATTTGCGCCCACGCCGTTGCTCGAGCTCGCCATTGACGCGCACGTCGCCCTGCTGGATCCGGAATTTGGCCTCGCCTCCGGTGCCCACCAGGCCCTGCCATTTCAAGAATTGATCGAGGCGCAGCTCGCTCAGTTGGTCCAGCGGACCGTCTGCGGCCATGTCGGTCTCCCCACGGCTTGCCCCGTTCGGGTTTGGGGCTGGTGGGAAGGACAAAACAACGCTGATAGCTTGCCCTGATGCTCGCACCTTCACCGGCCGGTTTCCGGCGTCTTCTGCCCCTGCTGCAGCCCTATCACCGCCAGCTCTGGGGTGGTGGTCTTTGCATGCTTGTTTTTGTGGGCTGTTGGCCTGTTTTGGCTTGGCTAGCGGGTCAGTTGGTGCCGGCGATCGGCTCGGGCGATGTCGCCAAGGTGTTCGAGGTGGTGGCCCTGGCCCTGGGGGTCTTCATGCTCCAGAAAATTGCCCAATTTGGCCAGGACACCCTGCTGGCCGGCCCGGCCCTGCAGGTGAGTCAGGACCTGCGCCGCCAGCTGTTTGCCCGCCTGCAGCGGCTTGAATTTGGCGCCCTGGAAAAACTCTCCGCCGGAGACCTCACCTACCGCCTCACTGAAGACGCCGATCGGGTTGGCGAGGTGATCTACAAAACGATTCAGGACAGCACCCCTTGCGTTCTGCAGCTAGTGGCGGTGTTCGCCTACATGGTGTGGCTCGATTGGCGCCTGTCCCTTGGCACCATGGTGCTGGCGCCCCTGGTGGCGGTGCTGGTGAGTGTGTTCGGGGCCCGGGTGATGGGCGCCGCCGAACGCAGCCAGAAGCAGGTGAGCGAGTTGGCAGCCCTGCTGGGCGAGGCAATCGGGGGCCTGCCCCTGGTGCGGGCCTTTGCGGCCGAACCCTGGCTGCAGGCCCGATTTGAAACCGAAATCGACCTGCATCGCCAGGCCCGCTTCCGCACCCAGCGCCTGCTGGCCCTTCAATACCCGGTGGTGGGCTTCCTGGAGGCAGCCGGGATCCTGGCGGTGTTGCTGATGGGTGCAGCGCGCATCCAAAGCAACGAGCTCACCTCGGCGGGCTTCAGCAGCTACGTGGCGGCCCTTTTGATGTTGATCGATCCGATTTCCCACCTCACCACCAACTTCAACGAGTTTCAGCAGGGCCAGGCGTCCCTGCGCCGTCTTCGGGCGATTGAGGCCGAGCCAATCGAGCCTCCTGATCGTGCCGATGCCCAGGCCCTGGGGGCCGTCCAAGGGGAGCTGGTGCTCGATCAGGTGGTCTACGGCTACGACCCCCAGAAAGCAGTGCTCCACGGCCTCAGCTTGCGGATTGAGCCGGGTCAGGTGGTGGCCCTGGTGGGGCCCTCGGGAGCTGGAAAAAGCACCCTCTTTTCGCTGCTCCTGCGCTTCAACATCGCCCAGCAGGGCCGGGTGTTGCTCGATGGCCAGGACCTGGTTGACCTGCGGGCCGCCGACCTGCGGCGGGCGATTGCCCTGGTGCCCCAGCAGAGCAATGTTTTCTCTGGCACGGTGATGGAGGCGATTGCTTTTGGCCGGGAGGTGAGCCTCGATCAGATCCGTCGGGCGGCCCGGCTGGCGAATGCCGATGGCTTCATCGAGGCCCTGCCGGGGGCCTACCAGGCCCGGGTTGAGGAGCGGGGCAGCAACTTTTCTGGCGGCCAGCTGCAGCGGCTCGCCATTGCCCGGGCCGTGCTGGGGGATCCGGCCGTGCTGCTGCTCGATGAGGCCACCAGCGCCCTCGATGCCGAGTCCGAAGCGGCGGTGCAGCAGGGCCTGGAGCAGGCCATGGCTGGCCGCACGGTCCTGGTGATCGCCCATCGCCTGGCCACGGTGCAGGAGGCCGACCGGATCCTGGTGCTTGATGGCGGCCGACTGGTCGACCAGGGCAGCCACGACCAGCTGATCAGTCGCCCTGGCCGCTACCGGGACCTGTGCGAACGCCAGTTGATCCGCGGCGGCGGCGACTGAGTTCTGGCTTGGAATTCCTGGGGTATTCGATCGCTTTTTGGCGATAAACTACTCCCCCGCCAGGGTCTCCCGTCTGCCGCGTCCAATTACCCTGGCTCCTTATCTGAGCAGCTGGATCCATGACCCAGTGGGATTACCGCGTCATTCATATCAACCTAGAAAGTGGCCAACCCCCCCAGGCCCCCGATCCCCAGGTGGCCAGCGAACGCCTTGGGGGATTGTTGAGCCCCGAATTCATTGCCCGGGAGTTTCCCGAGCAATACAAGGCCGCTCCCTTGCCCCGCCATCCGGCAGAACAGCTTCAATTTTTCCTCAATCTGCTCGGCAAGGACGGTTGGGAGTTGGTAGAGACCGGTCAGGTGGGACCCCTGTTGATGTTTTTCTTCAAACGGCCTATCCGGGAATCCGCCCAGGAATCTGGACAACCCTCCCCGCCAAAAGGGCCAATTAATCCCTAATCTGGGGCCGCCTACTTCTGACTAAGCGTGACCGAAGAGAACCAACAGCCGCTACTCACCTTTGAGGGCAAGCGCTACGACCTCAATACCCTGCCTGAAGAGTTGAAGGAACTGGTTCGGGGCATGCAGGTGGCCGATGCCCAACTTCGCCTGCACGAAGACACCCTCAAGGTGCTTGCCGTCGGTCGCCAGACCATGGCCATGCAGCTGAATGAACGGCTCCAGTCAGTGGAAGCCTTGCCGGACTGATCGCCACGATTGGACCGAACCCGGGCCATCTTGCTGGATGCAACCGGACCCGGTGCTCCCGCAGGCAGCCCAGTCGATGGTCAGGCCTAGCGCTCTGGCGCCAGGCCCTTTTCGTTGAACACCCCTTCAAATAGCACCGAGCTGAGGTAACGCTCGCCGGAATCGGGTAAGACCACCACGATCGTGCAGCCGGCAAACGCCGGTTCCCGGGCCAACCGCAGGGCCGCCACGGTGGCGGCACCACAGCTAATGCCTGCCAGGATTCCTTCCTCCCGCATCAAACGCCGGGCCATCGTCACCGCTTCTTCATCACTGACCTGTTCGACCCGATCCACGAGGGACACCTCCAGGTTGCCTGGCACAAAGCCGGCGCCAATGCCCTGAATCTTGTGGGGTCCGGGCTGGATGGCCTCACCTGCGATCAGTTGGCTAATCACGGGACTAGTTCTTGGTTCCACCGCCACGGACACCAGGGGCTTGCCCAGGGTCTGCTTGATATAGCGGCTAACCCCCGTGATTGTGCCGCCGGTGCCGACGCCAGCTACGAGTACATCCACTTCGCCATCGGTATCGGCCCAGATTTCCGGTCCAGTGGTGTCGTGGTGGATCTGGGGATTGGCCGGATTGACGAATTGCTGCAGCAACACATAGCGATCAGGCGCCGAGGCGGCGATCTCCTTGGCCCGGTTGACGGCGCCGGTCATGCCCAAGCGCCCTTCGGTGAGCTCGAGTTTGGCGCCGTAGGCGGTAAGCAACTTGCGCCGCTCCAGGCTCATGGTTTCTGGCATGGTCAAGGTGAGGGGGATCCCCTTGGACGCCGCCACAAAGGCCAGGGCAATGCCTGTGTTGCCGCTGGTGGGCTCGATCAGTTCCTTCCCGGGGCCCAGTAGGCCGTCCTTTTCCGCCTGGGCGATCATGGCGGCGCCGATGCGGCATTTCACTGAATAGGCCGGATTGCGTCCCTCGATTTTGGCCAGCACCCGGGCGCCCCCTGGGGGGACAACTCGGTTGAGTTGCACTAATGGTGTGCAGCCAATCGTGAGGCTGTTATCGCTGAAAATCGCGGCCATGCAACGGATGCCAGGGGTGCGGAAGCTGGGGTTACCTTAGGAAAGCCCTTGCCCCCTGGCCAGAATTTGTTGCGCCGGTTCAAGTTTGTTGGCAGAAGCTGGAGCCGAAGGTCGACCCGGTTGCCTGGTTTTGGGTGCCCTACCGCAATTTGGCGGGCCCTTGGGATTGAAGACTTTTAGGTAACTAGATTGGCTTGGTTTGATAGATTGACTAGGCCATGATTTTATATGGCTTCAGTTGGAGTTGCTGCCGAGTATTCCTTGGTTTAAGCGGTATGACCTATTCCCACTTCCTAGGTTTCATTTTAAAGGGGTCTGGTTAATTTAGAACGGGCCCTTGTCAGGGGCAAAGCTGTCAAGCCCACCAATCAATAATTGCCCTGACCCGGCTGGCTAGTCACCCGAATCGAGTCGCCATTGGTGAGGCCGCTGGAGCTATCAATCGCCAGAGCAAGTCCGGCGCTCCCTAGCAGCGGTCCGGGGTGGCCTAGCAGGGGCGTTCAACCTCCCTGGGTAGGGGCTCAGGGTCCAGGCCCATGCCCGCATCGGCACTGGTTGGACAGCATTTGACCCTTATTCCCAGGCACCGTTGGGGAAACGCCAAGGAGAAGGCCCGGCTCGGTGCCCTACAGCACAGCTGTCCGGTGCCCTTGCAGTGACAGAGTGAGTCCAGATGGCATGGGGGCCAATGGCATTAGAGGCCGGCAGGGTTCCCCGCTTCGAACGGGCCAGATCAGCTACCAGGCCTGCGTCCCCATCGGCCGAACGGCCAGATCGGAGCCGCACCTTGCTGCTTGATTTCGCCCTGCTTCTGCTGGGACTCACCGTGGTGGTGGGCATCGGCAGCCTCAGCAGCCAGATGGCCGTCAGTTTCCATCCCCAGGCCCAGCTTCCGGGGGTGGACCTCAACCCCCTGTTGTTGCCGTACTACGCGGCCCGCTCCTCCCTGCGGATGTTCATCGCGTTGGTGATTTCGCTCACGATTGCGGTGGCCATGGGCTCCCTCACGGCCCGCTCGCCCGTGGCCGAACGGCTGGTTCTGCCCTTGGTGGATGTGCTCCAGTCGGTGCCTGTGCTCGGATTTCTGGCTGTTATTGTGCCCTTTTTCATTGGCCTGTTTCCCGGGAGTTTGCTGGGACTTGAATCGGCGGCCCTGTTTGCAATCGTCACTGGTCAAGTTTGGAACCTGATCTTTTGCTATCACCAATCTCTGCGCACGATTCCAGCCGAACTCCGTGAGGCTTCACGGGTCTATGGCTTCACCGGTTGGCAGCAGATGGTGCGATTGGAGCTGCCAGCCAGTGCCATCCCGATGGTTTGGAATGCGATGATGAGTTTTGCGGGGGGCTGGTTTTTTGCCACCCAAAGTGAGGCGATAAGCGTTAATAATTCAAATTATATTTTGCCAGGTATCGGCTCCTATGTGGCAGCCGCCATTGCGCAACAACGGCTCGACTGTGTGCTTTGGGCCCTGCTGATGATGCTGCTGTTGATTGGTGTTACCGACCAGCTTTTCTGGCGACCCATTGTGACCTGGAGCGAGCAATTCCGCCTGGATACCAATTCGGCAGCCACCCCAAGCCACTCCTGGTTCCTCGAAACCCTGCAGCAATCGGAGTTGTTGCGTCAGCTCGGCCAATGGCTTGCGTCCTACTTGCTGCCCCTGGGGGCCTCCTTGAATCGCTGGACCCGCAGCCGCGGCCGCGATGGCCCGGCGCCCCTGCAGAAGCAAGAGCCCCGCTGGGTCGATAATTTGGTGGTACTTGCCGGTGCCGCGGCCACGGTGCTGGCCTGTCACCACAGCCTCGAGCAGGTGGGTCTGGGAGAGACCCTCAACGCTTTCGGCCAGGGCCTGCTCACCTTCGGCCGGGTGCTGGCCGTGGTGGGAGGCAGCACCTTGATTTTCCTGCCTTTGGCCGTGCTGATTGGCCTGCGGCCCCGTTGGGCCGCCCTGCTGCAGCCGGTGATGTTGATGCTCGCCAGCATCCCCGCCAACCTGCTCTTTCCCTTTTTTACGGTGGTGTTCCTGTTCTGCGGACTGCCGCTCTTTTATGGCTGCGTTGTGTTGATGGCCATGGGGGCCCAGTGGTATGTGCTGTTCAATGTCACCGCCGGAGCTAGCGCCATCCCCAATGACCTGCGCGAGATGAGCCAGGTGTTCCAGCTCAAGGGCCGCCAGCGCTGGCGGCGCTTCCTGCTGCCTGCCATGTTCAGCGCCTGGATCACCGGCGCGGTCACTGCCAGTGGTGCCGCTTGGAATGCTTCGATCGTGGCCGAGCTGGTGACCTGGGGAAGCCACACCCTGCAGACCCCCGGCATTGGCTCCTATATCGCTGAAGCCACCGCCGACGGTGACCAGCCGCGGTTGTTCTTGGGTCTCGTGGTGATGGCCCTATTTGTGGTGGGCACAAACCGGCTGGTGTGGCGGCCCCTTTATCGCTTTGCCGAGGAACGCTATGGAAATTGATGCTTCGCTGGCGTCCCAACCCGTGACCTCCCAGCCCCTGCTCAAGGTGCGTCACGTCGCCAAGCTGTTTCGCAGCGCCGATGGCAGCAGCCGGGTGGCGGTTCTCGACGACATCGACCTCGATATCCAGGCGGGCGAAGTGGTGGCGCTGCTCGGCCGCAGCGGCAGCGGTAAGAGCACGTTGCTACGACTGATGGCCGGCCTGATCGCCCCGAGCGAAGGCCTGATTGAGCGCGATGGCCAGCCGCTGCGGGGCGTCAATCGGGATGTGGCGATTGTGTTCCAGAGCTTTGCCCTGTTGCCCTGGCTCACGGTGCTGGACAACACTGCCGTGGGCCTAGAGGCCCGCGGCCTGGGCGAGAAGGAGGTGCGGCGCCGGGCCCTGCGGGCCCTGGCGATGGTGGGCTTGGAAGGGAGCGCCGAGGCCTATCCCCGTGAGCTCTCCGGTGGCATGCGCCAGCGGGTGGGCTTTGCCCGCGCCTTTGTGATGGAGCCTGCCTTGCTGTTGATGGATGAACCGTTCAGCGCCCTCGATGTCCTCACGGCCGAAAACCTGCGCCGCGATATTGATGAACTCTGGGCTGGCGGAACCTTCCCGGCCGGCTCGATCGTGATCGTCACCCACAGCATTGAGGAGGCCGTGTTGCTCAGTGATCGGGTCGTGTTGCTCAGTGCCAATCCGGGCCGCATTCGGGGGGTTGTGCCCAATCCCCTCCCCCGTCCCCGCGACGACACGGCGCCGGACTTCCGGGCCCTAGTGGACACCCTCTACAGCTATATGACCGATCCCGACAAGCCTGTGGGCACCAGCCCCCTGGCGGTGGAGCAGACCACCAGCCAGGACGCCCTAGCCCTGCCGCCCGTTTCCCTGGGCGCCGTGGTGGACCTCCTCAGCCTGGTGCCGGAGCAGGAGGGCATCAGCGTGGCCGAGCTGGCCGATGAGCTGGTGCTCGAGCTCGATGACCTGCTGCCGATCCTCGATGCCGGCGAATTGCTGGAGTTGATGGCGGTGGATGGGGCCCGCCTGGGCCTGAGCTCCGTGGGCCGGGCCCTGGCTGAGGCCAGTGAGGAGGAGCAACAGCGCCTGTTGCGTAGCCAGTTGCTGCTGCATGTGCCCCTGGTGCGGCGCCTGCAGGAGGCCCTAGGGGCCAGTGCCAAGGCGGAAGTGGAGGGCGACTTCGTGCTCGACCTACTGAGTGAGCAGTTCACCCAGCCCGAGGCCGAGGCCATGTTTGAAACCCTGGTGAGTTGGATCCGGGCCTGCGGGCTGTTCCGCTATAGCCGTGAGCAGGATCGTTTCCGGGCAGGGGATGCCCTCGAGCAGCAGGAGGTCGGCCAGACCTAGCGATATGGCGCTGCGAGGGACGGTCAGCAACGGGAGGCTGCCAATTGGTTCGAGCCCAGGTCTGGTTAAGAGAAACCTGCTTCCGTGGAGCCCTAGGCGTTGATGGCCTGTGGTAGTCGTAGCGCCGGATGAACCTGGTTTTGACCTGCTGGGCGAGCAGGCAAGAGCCCCATGGGTTAATTAGCCCAAGCGAGCCGAAGTAGGTGGTGGGTAGGGGCATCAGGCCTTGGCCCTGGCTGCAGCCAAGCACTAGCTCATACACAACCTTGCGGGCCTTCACCGCTCGGCCGGCTAGCTGTGGCTTAGCCCCGTTGTTCGTGGTCTTCAGGGCTGGGGCCGATACCTTTCTGCGGATCTCAGCGGAGATCACGATCAAGGCCGGTTCTGCTGGCCAAGGTCGGTCAAAATTGCCATGGTTAGGTCGAGGCCATTCCCTTGCCGGAGCTCCGTTCCCCTCGTCTCTCCCACGCTCTTCGTCTACCCCACCAGCGGCCTGACGCGACCCAATCTCCATGGGAGCCCACCACCCCACAAGCGGCGACCCGCTCTGCCACCCCGCCGTGATCATCCAGCGGCTGCCCCATCAGGTTCAGCATGTCCATTCCTTTGGTTCGGCTGCTGCCTTCCGCTGGAGTGTGGTTCTCAATAGTGGTCTCTCCGGGCTGCAGTTAGTGATCGGCTTTGGCTTTGGTTCGATGGCCCTTGTCGGAGATGCGGTTCATAATTTGGGCGATGTGGCAGGCCTGCTGCTGGGCTGGGGGGCCGAAAGGCTCAGCAGTCGCCCGCCCAACAAGCGTTTCACCTATGGCTTTGGTCGCAGTACCCAGCTGGCCTCGCTGCTGAATGCGGTTCTGATCCTGATGGCAGCCAGTGTGGTGTTTGTCGAAGGGCTGCAGCGCCTGCATGATCCGGTGCCCGTCCAGAGCGGCCCCGTGGCCTGGGCGGCGGCGGCGGGAGTGGTTGTGAACCTGCTCTCGGCCCGCCTGTTTGGCGATCTCCACCAGCATGATCTCAATCGCCGCGCGGCGGTGGTGCACCTGCTCACCGATGCGGCGGTGTCGGCCACTGTGTTGCTCAGTGCCCTGGTTGTAGGGCTCACGGGTTGGAACCGGCTCGATGGCCTCATGGCCATGGCCGTCGGTTTGGCCGTGGCCTGGAGCAGCTGGCAACTCCTGCGTGAAGCCCTGCTCGTGGCCCTCGATGCCGTGCCGCCGGGGGTGGACCTCGAGGAGGTCAGCCTGGCCCTCAACGGGTTGCAGGGAGTGGTGGAGGTGCATCACCTGCATGTGTGGGCCATGAGCACGTCCCAGAACGCCCTAACAGCCCACCTCAGCCGCCGTCTTGGCAGCACCGATGACATGCAGCTGCTGCACCAGGCCAAACAGCGTCTGGCCGAGCTGGGTATCGCCCACAGCACCCTGCAACTGGAGCCTTTACTGGACTGATGGTCCCTATTCCTAGGCCAGAGGTGGGTGGGGCAGAGGTCCGCTGGGGGCCAGTAGGAACCGTTGCCCCGGGTGCCGCAGGGTGCGCCAGTGGCCGTTGGCGGTGGTTACCTCGATGCCGAACTCCTCGGCCAGGGCTGCCGGCATCGCGTCGGCGCAGAGGCCCCGGTCCTCGAGCCAGGCCTGGGCCGCTTCCCAAGCCGCATCCAGGCTCTCGAACTGGTCATCGAGGATCGGGTGGGGCTGGCCGCTTCGGTCGACAAACCGATAAACACGCCTGACTTCAGGGGCTGAAAACAGGGGAGGCATCGGGCCAAAGGCCAGGATTTTTTCCATGCTGGCAAAGCCAAGCGGCCCTGGCCGTTTGCTCCGCAACAGTGGGGGGTCGCAATGATGACGACGATCCGGCTTGCCCCAAGGTCCCAGCCCCATCGCCCGGTCCCATCCCCCGGACCCTCGGCCCCGGTACCTGGTCCGATCCCAGTCCCGCCAGAACCACCCTTTAATGGGGCTACGACGGCGAGCTGTCTCCGCTGGATTGGCGCCGTTGGCTGTAGCCAGCCTGGATTGCGGGACGTACCCTTGGCCGGAACCGTTGTTTCGGCCCATGCTGACCCGCTCCCTGCTGCTGGCTGCCACCCCCTTGATGCTTACTTTTGGCGCGGCTGCCCAAGCGGCCCCGCAGTGCCAATTTTTGCAGCCGATTGGCGGCAACGGCGTCACCCCAATTGTGGCCAAATCGGTGAGCCGCGGCAAGCTAATTGGCCGGCCCAACTGGAACACCGATTTCATCGTTAACCAGCCCTACAGCAGCTTCAAATTCTTCTTCACAGCCAATTCAGCTGATCCTGGCGCCCAATATCCCGTTTCTGGCTTCATGAAGTTCAGCGATGGCAGCAACCTCCAGGTCATCAACGAAACGATGAATCCGCCGATCGGCACGGGCCGCATGTTTGGCCCCTTCCCAGCTATCCCAGGCAAGCAGGCCAGCCAAATGAACTTCAAGGTGGGTAACAGTGATGATCCCGGCTCCCTGGGCTTTAGCTATCGCATTTCCGTGCAGGGTTGTACCGGCATCTGACCCTACCCAGCGGTCCTAAGAACAGAACCATCTCTGCCGGGCTGCTCAACGAAGGGCCAGTCCCTCCTCGGGCTAGCTGGGTCCTGACCCGGTTGGCCTTTTTTCTGCGAACAAAAGCGTGTCAGGCCATACCCGGAGCAAGCCCTTTCGCTCCCTAAGGTTGGTGTGTGAATGTTCCGATCCGACCCCGCAGCCTGGCTCTCCTTGGTGGGGGGGTTGTGGTGTTCTTGCTGCTTACCCGCGGCTGCTGGCCCCAGGGGGAGGAGTCCAAGCGCAAACCGGCGGTCTTGGTGTCCCTGGCGCCGGCGAGCCTGGGCAACTTCGATGAAACGTTCCCGATTACGGGCGAGGTCAAACCGCTGGCATCTGCAGCGATCCGCTCCCAAGTCTCGGGGGTGGTGCAGAGGGTCTATTTCCGCGAGGGCCAGGAAGTGGAAGCCGGCCAGCCCCTAATTGGCATTGACCCCAGCCCCTGGCAGGCGGCCCTCAACCAGGCGATTGCCAACCGCAATAAGGCCATCGCAAAGGTTCGGGAAGCCAATGCCGAAGTGAGGCGCAGCCGCTCGGAAGCCCGCCTCGCCCGCCAACGGGCCAACCGCTATGGCTCCCTTGGCACCCAGGGGGCTGTCAGTGTCGACCTGGCTGAGCAGTTTCGTAGCCAGGCCCTCTCCCTGGAAGCCACGGTCACCAGCCGCGAAAGCGAGGTCGAAAGTACCCGGGCCGACCTGGCGGCTGGCCGCGCCGCCGAAGCCAACGCCCGGCTCAACCTGGAGCGCACCACGATCCGCTCACCCATCCGGGGCCGGGCCGGCCAGTTGCGGTTGACCGCCGGCAACCTGGTGCGCGAGGCCGAGGACCGTCCCCTCCTGGTGGTCAACCAGTTTCGGCCGATCACGGTGCAATTTGCCGTGCCCCAACGGCTGATTCCGCGCCTGAAGCTGGGGCTCAAGGTGAAATTGGCCGCTGGTGATTGGGGCCAGCTGAGCTCGATTGATAACGCCGTTGACCCGAGCACGGGCACCACGGCCGTCAAGGCCACCTTTGCCAACCGCTCCCAGCACCTGGTGCCCGGTTCCTATGTGAAGGGATCCCTTCAGTTGGAGCGCCTCCTTCAGGTGGTTTTGATTCCCCAGACCGCTATTCAGACCGGCCAAAAGGGTCCGTTTATCTATGTGGCCCAAAGCACCAAGGCCAACGGCAACGGGCCCAAAGGCAACGAGGCCAAAGGCATGGTCGCCAAGCCCCGCCAGCTCCAGCTCGGTCCCGCCAGTGGTGACCAGGTGGTGGTCAGCGCTGGCCTGCGCCCGGGGGAGCTGGTTGTCGTGAAGGGCCAGTTCGCCCTCAGCCCAGGGGCAGTGATTCGCCTGCCCAAACAACAGCCTGGAAACGGCTCGAAGTGATGGGCTCGTTCAGTGAGCGCTTTATTCGCCGTCCGATCACCACGATTCTGTTGATGGTCGCCCTGGTGATCTTTGGGGTGGTTGGCTATGCCCGCCTGCCGATCAGCGACCTACCCAGCATCGATTTCCCCACCCTGCAGGTGAATGTCTCCCTGCCAGGGGCCAGTCCCACCACCATGGCCACCTCGGTGGCCACCCCCCTGGAGCAGCAATTTTCCAGCATCGCCGGCATTGCCGAGATGAGTTCCAGTAGCGGCCAAGGCAGTAGCCAGATCACTCTCCAGTTCAACCTGAATCGGGATATCGATGCGGCCGCCCAGGATGTGCAAACGGCCATCAGCCAGGCAGCGCGCCAGTTGCCGGCAGATTTGCCCTCGCCCCCCTCGATCCGCAAGGTGAATCCGGCTGAGCAACCGATCCTTTATTTGGTGCTCACCTCCGACCTCTTGCCCCTCTCCGAGGTCACCCAGGTGGCCCAGGTGCGGATCGCCCAACGGCTCTCGACCCTCGATGGGGTCTCCCAGGTGCAGCTCTTTGGCGCCCAGAAATATGCCGTTCGCATTCGTGTTGATCCCCAGGCCTTGGGCGCTAAAGGCATTGGCCTCGACCAGGTCAACGCGGCTGTGCGGGCCGGAAATTCCAACCAACCCACCGGCAACCTCTACGGCAAGCGCCAGACTGTCAGCGTCCAGGACAACGGCCAGCTCAATGATGCAGCCGCCTACCGCCAGCTGGTGGTGGCCTACCGCAATGGTTCGCCGGTGCAGCTGGGCGAGGTGGCCGAGGTTCTCGATAGCGTCAACAGTGATCGCAGCGCCAGTTGGTATAACGGTAGCCGCTCGATTGTGGTGGCGGTGCAACGTCAGAGCGGCAGTAACACCGTGGCGATTGCCGATGCCGTGCACGCCCTGCTGCCCAGCTTGCGGGCCCAATTACCTGGCGCGATTGAACTACAGGTGTTGTTTGACCGATCTGAAGGGATCCGCGAGGCGATCCACGATGTGGAACTCACCCTGGTGGTGACGGTCGCCCTGGTGGTGGGCGTCGTCGCCCTTTTCCTTGGCACAGGCATCACCACCGCCTTACCGGCCCTGGCGATTGCGGTGTCCCTGATCGGCACCTTTGGGGGGATGGCCCTTTTGGGCTACTCCCTCGACAACCTGTCCCTGATGGCCCTCACCCTCAGCGTTGGCTTTGTGGTGGATGACGCGATCGTGATGGTGGAGGCGATTGTGCGGCGCCAGGAGGAGGGCGAGACCCGTTGGCAGGCGGCCCTCCAGGGCGCCCGGGAGATCGGCCCCACAATCCTGTCGATGACCCTGTCCTTGGTGGCGGTCTTTATTCCGATCCTGTTTCTCGGTGGCTTGCTGGGCCGCCTGTTCCGGGAATTTGCCGTCACCCTCAGCCTGGCGATCCTGCTCTCTGGCGTTGTTGCCCTCAGCCTCACGCCAATGCTGGCGGCCCGGCTGCTACCCGAACCCGGTGTTGCTTTGCGCGGCAACCCCCTGTTGCAAAAGTTCGATCGCCTATTCGACCAGCTCAGCCGCGCCTATGGCCTCAGCCTGGCGACCGCCCTGCGCCGGCCCCGGCTTGTGCAGATGGTCTCGGCCGGCCTTCTGTTGCTCACAATCGTGCTGTTCCTCCTAGTGCCCAAGGGGTTCATACCCGACGCCGACACCGGCCAGCTCACGGTCAACACCCAGGCGGCCGAGGGCACCTCCTTTGAGGAGATGGCTGAGATGCAGACCAGGCTTAGTCGCAAGCTCCAGGCCAATCCAGCTGTCGCTGGGGTCAACAACACTGTGGGTTCGGGCGGACCCAATTCCACGGCTAATAATGGTCGCCTTTTCCTTAAATTGAAGCCCCGTTCCGAGCGCAACGAGTCAGCAGCAGCCCTGGCCCGCAGCCTGCGCCGGCAAGTAAATAGCATTCCTGGCCTGCGCGGCTTCATCAAAGTGCCGGCGGCGGTGAATGTGGGGGCCGTCCAAAGTCGTGCCCAATACCAGTACAGCCTCTTGGGAATCGATCAAGATGCCTTGCTAGAAGCCTCTCCCGAGTTTGAGCAACGCCTTCGCAGCCTCCCAGGCCTCACTGATGTGAACAGCGACCTGCAATCCCATAACCCCCAGCTCGAGATCACGGTTGATCGCGACCGGGCTGCCAGCCTGGGGGTTGATGCCAGCGCCGTACAGACGGCCCTGCGCAGTGCCTACGGCGACCAGCAGGTGTCCACCATCTACCGCTCCGATGGCCAATATCCGGTGATTTTGGGGGTTGAACTGGATGCCCAGAACAGTCCAGCCGACCTGGATCTGTTGACGGTGCGCAATTCCCAGGGCCGCCTGATTCCCTTCTCCACCCTGGCCAGTAGTCGCCGCACGGCCACGGCCCTCACGGTCAATCACACGGACCAGCTGCCATCGGTCACGTTCTCCTTCAACATCAATCCTGGAGTCTCCCTCGATACCGTGACTACCGAGATTCGAGCCCTTGCCGAGCAGTTGTTGCCAGCTGGAACCACCGGCGCCTTTGTGGGGTCGGCCAAAGTGTTTGAACAGTCGGTCTCTGGCCTGGGCTGGTTGCTGCTGGCTGCCGTGCTGGTGATCTATCTGGTGTTGGGCATTCTCTATGAAGACCTAATCCATCCCCTCACCATTCTCACCAGCCTGCCTTCGGCGGCGGTGGGCGGCCTGGCAACGTTGATCGTGTTTGGCTCAGAATTAAATCTCTACAGCACCATTGGTCTGGTCTTGTTGATCGGTATCGTTAAAAAGAATGGCATCATGATGGTCGATGCCGCCATTGGGCAACGCCGCCAGGGGGCTGGTCTGAAAACGGCGATTCACAGCGCCTCAATGCTGCGCTTTCGTCCGATTACGATGACCACCCTGGCGGCGATTGTGGGCACCCTACCGATCGCGATCGGCTGGGGAGCTGGAGCTGAAACCCGCCGCTCCCTTGGCCTTGTGGTGGTGGGGGGCTTGCTCATCTCTCAGCTGGTCACCCTCTATGTTACCCCCGTCTCCTATGTGCTGGCCGAGCGGTTGGCGCGGAGTCTGGGGCTTCGCAAGAGCCAGGAGCAGGGCTTGGACCAACCAAGCTGATCGCCCTGCAATTGGTTAGCGCAATCCATAGACGGATCCGCGAGAACTGAGCTTGCCCTCGTTCAATCCAAAAAAAAGCAGGGTATCGCTACCCTGCGGATCCCCATCTTGATGATGCTGGGGCGTGGATCAGCCCACCCATCGTTTCGGCAAGTTGGTCACCACCAGATGGCGCTGGCTATCAATTTGTAACCAGCCTTCCTCGCGCAGCTGGCCGAGCACCCGGGTCACGGTCACCCGAGTTGTGCTCAGGGCGCTGGCCAGATCCTGGTGGGTCAGGCGTAGATTCAGTTTTAAGCCTTCATCGCAGGGCTGGCCATAATCTGCTGCCAGGAGTTCGAGAAAGCCGCGCAGGCGCTCTTCGACGCGGCGTAATCCCAGGAGGCCGATTAGGGCTTCCGATTGACGCATGCGACTGGTGGTAGCCCGAAGCAGGGCCATGGCCAGGTAGGGGGTTTGCTCGATCTCATCGAGGCTGAAGCAGAGCAAATCGCTATCGGCCAGGGTGGTGGCCCCATAGGCCTCCACGTTGCTCATCGGTTCACCGAAGGGTTCATTCGGTCCGGCGAGGCCCAGGAGCAGTTCGTCGCCATGGATGGAAATGGCGCCCAGTTTCACCATCCCCCGCACCACTAGCCAGATGCTGTTGCGCAGCAGGGGCACCGCACTTCCAGCCGAGAGATGGACCAGATTGCGCTTGTGATAGGTGTCTTCCAGGAGGACACGGAGCTGGTCTTGGCGGCTGGAGTCACGGGGTGGCGTGAACACCATGGCGCATCCTTGCAGTGGGATAGCAATACTGTATGGAGCAACACTTCCATCTGAGCAAAGCTCTGGTAGGCGCCTGGTTAAGTTCTGGTTAGCGCTTGAATGCAACGGCTGGGTGTTCCATAAAAAAGGAGCCCTTAGGGGCTCCTGCTTGAAGGATGGATTTGATCAAGCGTCCCTAGAAGGGGGGAGAGGCCTTGGCGAGCCAGCTGATTAAGCAGCTGGCTCGGATCTGGCCGCTTACTGATCAATCACTAACTTTGCCAATCGCAGCCTTGGCCTTCTTGAGAATGTCTCCGCGGAGAGGCACGTAGCCGAGGTTATCAGCCAGACCCTGGGACTTGTTGCTTAGCATGTACGTGAAAGCTTCGCGCAGATCTGCAGCTTTCATGCCGTTGCCAGTTTTGTAGGCTAGGACCCAGGTGAGGGTGCTGATCGGGTAGCTCTGGGCGCCGGGGGGATTGGGCTCTTCTCCTGCCAGGTCACTATCAAGGGTGATGCCGTTCAGGGCAGCGCTACCACTTTTGAAGCTAGGCTTCACGAAGTTACCAGCTTTGTTCTGGACGGCAGCTGCCTTGAGCACACCCCTGACAAACGACTGGTTGACGTAACCGATCGAACCAGGGGTGGTGCTCAACACACCGGAAACGCCTTCGTTACCTTTGCCACCCACGCCCGTGGGCCAATTCACCGATTTGCCAACTCCCACCTTTGTTTTGAAGGTGGGGGAGAAGGCGGCGAGGGAATTGGTGAAGGCAAAGGTGGTGCCGGAACCGTCAGAGCGGTGGGCCACCGTGATTTTGCCGCTGCCGCACTTCAGTTGTTTCCAGTCATTGATGGTGCCGAGGAACACATCGGCCGCCTGCTGCTGGGTCAGCTTGAGGTCACAGCCAGGCTTGTTGTAGGCGATGGCGATCGTGCCGCCCACGGCGGGGAACTGCACCACACCGCGCTTCACCTTGGCGGCTTGGGCCGCAGTGATCGGTTCGTCGGTGGCGGCGAAATCAACGGTTCCAGCAACGAATTGACGGATGCCAGCGCCGGAGCCCACGCTTTGATAATTGGTTTTGGGGCCACCACCTGCGGCCAAATCAGCAAACCAACGCTGATAGATGGGGGCCGGGAAGGTGGCTCCCGCGCCATTGAGGTTGACGGATTGAGCAGTAGCGACACCGCCGCCGGCGACGGCAGCCAGAGCTGTCAGGGTCAGGGCCTTCTTCGCGAAGGTCATGGGATCGGCCTTTTGTGAGCCCCACATGTTTACCCTTACTTCCCCGCATCTGTCGTTATGGGCTGCTTAAGATTGCTTCAAATCTGCTCCTAAGCCGTCTTTTGCCGGATCAGGTTGGTTGCAACGCCTAGGCCGGCTTGGCAGCCAGGCCGTTTTGAAAGGGTTGAGGGCCCGCGATTTTTCTTGGTTTCGGACTCAGGTGTCGCCGGCGTTGGATGGCGGCTTCGGGCAAGGCCAACCACTGCAAAGCAGGCCGTGCAGGGCTTGGCGCCCCGGTTCACTCACCATCGAGCGGGCCTGCAATTGCCACTGCTGCCAAAGCAGCTGCTTTTTCTCCTGCAGCCTCAAGTTGAGCTCCGGCAACACCACGGCGAGATCGCCTGCCAGCTGCTCGGCCACCGCCTGCTCCAGCACCTGCAGGTCGTCGAGGCCACCAAGGATCTCTTGCTGGGCTTTAAAGCGCTCCATCCAGGTCCCTAGGGAGTCCCCGGCTAGCTCCTTGAGATTGGCCAGGCCATAGCGGGCCCGCTTGATTTTTTTGCGCAGGTCGTGCAAGCAGGCCCTATCGCGATCCGGATCGCTGGCGCGCCAGCCGGGTTGACTCAGCAAACCAGCCAGAACGGGGGTCTTCCATTCGACCAGCCAGTCCCTGGCGTCCTCTTCGCCAAGGGCCGTCCAGGCCGGCTGGCGCAACCAGGCCTGTAGCTCGGACAGTAGGCGCAGGTAACGGCGGCTCCGCAGCTCTTCCACCAGCTCCGCAAAGGCCTGCTTGCGGCTTCGAACCAGGGTTTTCAGCACCGGTTTCAAGCGACTGAGCTCCTCTGCAGGCAGGGGGAGCCCCAGCTGGTGCTGAAGCTGCCCGCTGAGCACGTCTAGATCGCGAACCAAGCCCAGGCGGCGGCCGGTTTTGGCCAAGGTTTGTTCTGTCACCCGATCGGGTAACTGCAGGGCAGGTCCAAATTGCAGCAGCAGGGTGCCCAAGCGCCGGAAGCGCACCCGTAGTTGGTGCAAGGGTTCCTGGTCCTGGTCCTTCAGGACCCCGGCCTGAAGGGAGACGATCGCCTTGAGGTGCTCTGCAAGCAGGCCCGTCGCGTAGGCGCCGGCACTGGAACCGCCTGCCATGTCGCTCACCTCAAGGGTTTGGTAGAGCCTGACCCATCACAGCCAGCCCATCCGTCACTCTGGGCCCCGGATCAAATCGTGGGATTAATGTCCGGTTAAGGATGGCGCAAGCCTGGCTGCCATCGTTCGGACCCCTTCATTCCTTAGGGAGCGCTGGAGTGTTGGCTGCTGGCTGGTTGTGGTAACCCTTCCCCTGGCCTCGAAGCGTTGGCTAGGCCCCAGCAAAGACCCCACCATCAAGATCGATGCCTGGATGGCCAGGCAAGATCCCACTGCGCCAGACCAGAGTGATAATACTCTCCCCATGGAATCGGCCCAGCGGACCCCACCATGGGGCCAAAGCTCTTGCCACAGTTGTCTCGGTTAAGACCGCTCGAGTGTTAGCCAGCGCACCCGATGCAGCCAGGGCTGGGGCGCCTAGGGGCTGCCAGCACCTGGCAGGGGCTGGGCCAGGGGGCCAAAACCAACGAACTGCAGCCGCACCGAGGGCAGCCCGCCACGCCGCAGCTGAACGGAGCCAAGGGGGACTAACGAACCCACCTCCTTCGGCCATTCGATCCGATCTTCGGGATGCTGGGGATCTTCCAGGGCAAAAATCACACCGCTAGAGCCCTGGTATCCATTGGCTGGTAACCAATAGGTGAACCCGCGCGGATCGCCGCTGAAGCTGGTGTAGCTCGCTCGGCTGTGGTCCTTCAGGGCCAGGGCCAAAAAGCCGGGGAGTTCGTAGCGGCGGCTGGCGATCAGATCGGCAGCTCCCAGGGCCGCCCAAACGCGGGGATTGCTTTTTAGGGCCTCCCTCAGGCTGGCCGCTGGCATCAATTGATTGGAGGTATCGACCCCCGCCGGCAGGACTTGATCCAGCACGCCAAAGCGCACTTGCAACGCCGCTACCGAGAGCAGGGGAGCCAGTAGCGCCAAGGTGAGATTCCGGCCCCAGACCAGGCCCTGGGGCCAGGGGGTGGGCCTGCGGGCTAGCCAGTCGCCAGCAAGGGGCAGCAGGAACCACCAGGCGGGCACGAGCCAGCTGGAGAGCACCTGCATGCGCCCGGATAACAAAGTAAAGGTGACCAGGATCGGCAGGGCCAAGGTTCGCAGCAGCTGGCGTGCCAGTGGGTTGGCCGCCGATCGCTCCTGGGGCCCTAGGGACGCCCACAGCAGCAGCCCGATCGTCGGAAACAACAGCAGCAGCTGGGTCAGCAGGAACAGGGGCGGACCGGAGAAGTTGTAGGTGTGCTCGGCCAGGGTTCGGCCGCCATGGAACAGGAAGGAGGCCCAGTGGTGCTGGAGATTCCAGATCCAGAGGGGGCTGGAGACGCCCGCCCACACCACCAGGCCTAACCAGGGCCAGGGCCTAAGCAGGGCTGCCCGGCGCTCTGCCGTGCCTAGGCACCAGCCCAGCAGTGCCAGCAACACCAGCAGGGAGTGGTATTTGCACAGGCTCATTAGCCCCAGCAAGAATCCCAGGCCTGCGGCCTCCCTGGCGTTGCTTGGTACGACTAGGGGATGGCGCGATAGCCACCACATCAGGGCCGCCAACACCAACAGCAGCGGACTATCCGGCAGCAGTAACAGGCCACCACAGGCAAACAGCAGGGGGGACGCACTGCCCACGGCCACAGACCACAAGCCCGCCTTCGGCCCAAACCAGCGGCCTGTCGCCGCAGCCAGCAGGGCTAGGGCGGCCGTATAGGAGAGCAGCGAGGGCACACGAAGGGCAAAAATTGACCCCCCCAGAGCGTTACCGATTAGGGACCAGATCCCCACCCCCACCGGGTGATCCAGGTAGCTGAGGTTGGGATGGCGTCCATAGAAGAGGTAATAGGCCTCGTCGTAGCCCGGTGGCAGGACCAGGGCGAGTAGACCGCGCACCAGCAGCCCCGCCAGCAGTAGCAGGACCAGGGGGGGGAGACGTCGAAGGGAGGTGACCATGGCGGAATCCTGCCAAGGCGTAGCACCGTTGGGGTGGCTGGCTGGACCGTTGCCATGGATGCGCCATGGACCGACCCGGAAGTCGCAGAGGAATAGCGATCCCTGATGGCGTCCTGGTCAGCGGACCGTACAGATAAGGCGGGGGCCAGCTCTTGGGGCCCAAAGCAACCTAATCCGCTTCCAGTTCGATCCCTACTTAGGAGGCCTTAGCCCCTAAAGATCCTACCGCAAGCCATTTACCAACCCTAGAGGTCTTCACCCAAGCCCTTCAATCCCAGGGATCTGACCTGAGCCGCCGCAGGCGGCTGGCTCCGATATCGGTCCCCGGTGGTCCAACGGGATCAAATCCTATCCCCCGCTGGGGATAGGCGAAGTTGAGCGTAAAGCTTAAAATTTAAGTAATTAATTAATTGAAAATTGTTCAAACTAATCGCAGCTTCCAAAAGTTCATTTGGAACGAGTCAGTGCTCTCAAGCTCGATTGACAGGGCACACAAAAATTTTACGCCCTTTCCTGACTGGGCATCCTGGACACACTGAGCCAGGCGTTGGCCTTGGTAAGGGTCCCCCTAGATACCCCATTGCATAGGCATTGAATGCCGCACTAAGGAGCTCAAGACCTTCAATTGACAGACTTAAATTAGCTTTTAATTGTAATTATTGAACGTCAACGTTCACCCATTAATTAACTCACAGAGTCTCAACCCATGCAAGGACTTGGCATTGATAACACAGCCCCCAACTTTGGCAATTTAGCCATCGGTGGCTTGTCGGTTCAGTCCGATACTCTCCCAGGCCTACAATCGCCCCTAACTCCTCCATCCCTGCTGGAACCTTTTCCAGCCCCAGGTCCGTGGCCACCCAATCCCTATGCACCACTGTGGACTAGCCCTGAATCAGATTTCGAGGCCCAACGCTGGGCACCCCTGTCAGCCCTAGGCAGTCAGCTGCAAAATGACAAAGCGATTTATATTGTTACATCAACCAGTGATAATCTTAACCAACTTGCGACTGCCTTACAAAGTCGAGGTGCTTCCACCATACAACTCAAGGCCAATGAAACCCTAGCCGATCTGGTTGGCCATTTAAAAACATTTGCTCCCACAGGCGGTTTTGATGCCATTCACCTGCTTGGCCATGGCGCTTCAGGTCAATTTGCAATTGGTAGGGAAACTCTCTCCAGTCGGAATGTCTGGCGCCATAAGGACGAACTCAGGCAATTGGGCAAATTGCTCCATGAAAATGGCGATTTGTTGGTTTATGGCTGTGAATCTGGCAAGGGAACGGCCGGGCAACGCTTCATCGATGCTCTAGCGAACTACACAGGAGCCGATGTGGCGGCCTCCAATGATGTCACCTATTCAAACCTGCTAACCCAGTCATCCGATTGGGTATTAGAGGAAAAATTCGGTGCCATTGAAGCCAATCAGGATGTGCTCACCGGTTTGAACTGGCAGGGCCAGCTCGGGGGTACGGCAAGCATCTCTGGATCCGAACTCAACATCACTAATGCCTCTGGCACTATCGGCATTAGCCGCAATGCAACCGGCATTGTGCTGACGGGCACCACCCAAACTAGCCTCACCGCCGCCAGCACAAAGGTCTTCAGCAAGGTGTCAGTCACTGGCAATAATTTTGAAATCAGTGGTATCAACCTCGATTGGAATAGCACAGACACCACATACCCTACCCCCGGGTATGACGTGGAGCTCAATGCCACTGGTTCCTACGATGCCGACAGCACAGCAAACAGTGGCGACCTCAAAGTATCAGGTGCCATTCGCTCGTTTGGTGGCAATGTCAGCCTGAGTAGTCCCGGCAAGATTACGATTCGCCCCTCAGATATCAACTCCATCGCTGCCCTCATTGATGCGCGCACTTGGTCGGGCAGCACTGCCACAACAACCGCAGGAAATTTAACGATTAATTTTGAGAGCGAGGGCCGCGACCTACCCTTGCTGCTGTGGATGCCCCAGGTTGACGTTAACCTTGAGGTTGGCCATACAACAGGCACAGGCAAAACACAACTATTCGCAAAAGACGTAACGATTACCGGCTCTGCGTCAATTGCCTCAGACCTAATCAACAATAGCACTTCCAACCAAGGCTTGGTCGTTGCTAATGAGTTATTAGACACTGTCGTGTATGGCATAACCACATCCCTATCGCCCCTTCCCGCGACCATAAAAACTGGCAACACATCGGCAAAGGTTGCCTTTAGCAATGCCGAACTACAATCAAGCGGTTCAATCAACCTTGATTTAAGCTCTTCACTAGCCCTCAAGGCGCCTGCCTATGGCAGTGCTTGGTGGCAAAACTCTCCGATACTCTGGTCTGCTGGCGTGGCAGTTGGCTCATCAACCACAGATTTATCGTTCAAATCGAGCACGCTCAATACGACAGGTGGTGACATCACTATCAAGACAGCCAGCAGCAATGAGTTATCGGCAGACTCTACCCTCAAGGTTGACCTTCCAAAAAAGAAAGATGCAATAACCGGTAAAAAAGAAGATAGCAAAGAGAACAATAACAAAATAGTATCAAGTTTTGGGGTCACAGTTGGCAACACAAAGAGCAATATTTTTCTGGATGCAACCTCTCAAATCAAAGCTTCTGGCTCGATTAGCATCGAGAATAAAGCGGATCCCACAGCAGAGACCAATTCTGCAGCTGTACTTTTCTATGGGGGAATGGGTGCCGCATCTGCAACGATCGGCTATGACAAAACAAAAGCAACTGTCCAAATTGACGGCCTAATCCAAAGTGAAGGACAGAGCTACGCGAATCCACAAGGAACCTCTAGCCTCTTCAGCTCATTTTGGAATTACATTCAAGCAGGGTCCTTACCCAAATACACGGTTACAACATCAGCCAACGCTCCCATCACAGCCGCTGTCAGCCTAAGCATCGGACAGGTCGTCAGAGCGACCGATGGAAATCTGTACAAGTTCATCGGTAGCAGTGCAACATCTCTTGACCTGCAAACTCTTAATGTCACAACCGATCCCCGTTTCACGGCAATCGGGTCATCTACATTCGCGGCCAACGCCGGCCTAAAAGTTGGCGACGAAGTCAAAGTAGAGAATGCGAAGACTGGTTACGCCTTTAAAGTTCGTACCCTAGCGGATGGGAAAAAAGTTCTAGATGGCCGCGATGGTCTTGAACTAACGCGCACCGGCTCCACCAATACCTTCACTGTCAACCCAGGGGATCGCATCCTTGGCGATGACGGCAGGCATTATCTCTACCGCGGCAGCACAGCCCTAATCACAACGCTCGATAAGCTCGATCCCAGTGGAGCAGATTGGGCGATTGCGCCCTTGCTGGAGTCAGGTGATGCCATGCAAATCACCGCCATTCTAAACAGCACAGATTCACGAAAAGACTATATCCTGGCAACCGATCAACCATTGGACCTCATCAAAGAGCAGTCTACTGGCACTAGGCACGGTATTTTCAAGGTCAAGGATACATTATTCGATGCCAGCAAATCAACAAGCGTCGACTTGACGAATAACGAAATTATTTTAACGCCAGCAACCGGTACCCGGGATGCCTATGGGCCGGGCCAACCAGTCCGCTATTATGTTATGTCAGATGAGGACTCAGGCCAGGATAGCTATCCGATCGGAGGCCTAGCTGGTGACACTTCATATTATCTAATCCCGCGCGGTGGAGATCGATTTGCCCTAGCCTCAACCCCCGATGATGCCCTAGCAAACCGAGCTATCGATTTCACCCAGCTTGGCACGGGCAGTCAGCACATACTCCTCTACGACCTCGGTGCAAATACAACCGTTAAGGCCACAGTGGGTACCATTGGCACCAATGACTACGTGCCCCCATCCGTTCCGGTTGCTCAAGTTACGAGCCTCACCTTGAGTGGTAGCTATGAGGTTAATGATGTAATCACCATCACAGTCCGGAATCAAGGTGTCGCAAATGCGACTTCCCAAGATCTCACCTATAAAGCAACTAGCTCCAATCTAACCGTCATCCGAGATGGGATTATTAATCTCATTAACACTAGCAGCGGGATTGGTGCCGGTATGGGGGCCTATCTCCAAGCCGCAGCAGCAACAACCAGCGGAGTAACTGCAATCACTATTACCGCTAAAACCGCAGGCAGTCCCTTTCTCGTGATCGCTGGTGCTAGCAATGGGCCGATTGCCACCAACCCAGATCGAACGCAAGCCATTAGCGTTGAAAGTGTCACCCAAAATGTCACCCCCCCCAATCAGCTCAATAAGAAGCTGTCCCTCACTAGTGTCCCAACTGGGTTAGCTGATTTGAGCACTGTTCAACTTAGCTCTGGCTTACTACAAACATCAACCAGTGCCCTAATCGGTGCCCAAGCCTTTCTCACGGCATCTAGTGTGTTGATCAATAGTGCCGGCACCAGCCTGGGCAACACTGCCAACCTCACCTTACAACCAGGAGAGGTGCTCTATGTAGAGACAACAACTAGCGTTACAACGACAGGCTCCTATCGTCGCTATGCAGGATCGTCAGCCTGGTCGGGAACGGCAAGTCAGCTGAGAACTGCACTGACAAGTCAAAGCACAAACTGGCTAACCAACGCAGGCCCGTTACTGCAGTTGATCTGCCCAGGAGCAGACAGCAACGACTATCGACTGCAAAGCACTACCCTTGGGGCACCTATCCTTAAAAATAGCATTCTGTCGACGCAATCTAGCGCAGGTCTGGCCTTTCAAGTGCAAACAGCCGCCGTTGTATTTGATCCTAGTACCTCGGTGGATAATATCAATAACACCCTAACTCTTACGGGCTTCGGTGCTAGCACCGGCGACCTCATCCATTACAGCGCTGATCCAACCTATACGAGCACCGTTGCTCAATCCGCCTTCCTGCCGGTCACCGCCGATGGCATGACCAATGGGACCAATACCTGGTCTGAGATCACCCTGCCTAGCACAGCTGTTCCCACAAGCGCCAATAGTGGCATCTATAAACTCACCTACTATTCGTCCAATCCATTGTTTGCTGCTACAGGTCGGGCCCCTGCCTCTGATCCCCTTGGCGGCCTGCTAGAGGGCCAAGATCTTTATGCAGTGAAAGGAACAACCGAAGGCACGATCAAGCTGTTCCAAAATTCCGCAGCGACGCAAGCCGTCATTCTCAACACAAGTGACCTTAGCGAAAATGCGACTCACTATTTCAGGCTTAATGCCAATGTTCTACAGCCATCGCAAGCCGTCGGAGGCATCAGCCCAGACAAAGAGTTATTGCTGATAGCCTTAGGTGGTGATCGCTATCAACTCGTAGAGGATAGTGCTTCCTTCGAAAGTGCCTTGCCACGCAACCTGCTTGGCAGCCAAATCAGTGCCACAACTCGACTAAGTAAAGTTGTAGACGATGAAGTTGCCGGTGTAGAGATTAAATCAGTAATCGTGGCTGAAAATATAGTAGGAGCCGAAACTGCCCTGGGTGGAGCGCCGGCATTGGGTGACACGTTTAGCAATGCAGGCATAAGCAACTTAATGGCGAAAGGAACAAAGGGTGTGATGAATCAACTTTTTCAGATTGATATCAATCCCACCCGTGCAGAAGTGGAACAAGGCAGCTCAATCAGTGGGGCCATTGCCCTAAATTTGGGAGAACACATTGCTAGCGTGGAACAGGGAAGCACTGGCCAGGTTGCGGCTGGGGCAAGCAAGTCTATTAACATTGCCTCCTCAATTGAAGCCACCTTTAAAAACATCAATAAGTCTGAAACAGAGCAGGGCTCTTCTGCCGCCATTAATGTTTCACTAGGCGTTAATAACCTTAGTAACACTGCCAAAAACAACCTAAAAGGATCAATACAAACCTCTGGCGAAGTGACCCTAGAAGCAACAACGGAATACCCCAGCCTCTTCAAGGAAACATTTGGTGATTCCAAAAAAATCGCCAAATGGTTTCAATCGCCCACAAACATTATTGATTCAATCTCCGATACGACCGGGGTTTTTGTGGGCGAATCTTTTAACAGTTTTTCACAAGTAAAAATCGCCGGTAAGGATGTAAAAATCGCCGGCCAAGAAGAAGCAACTCCGATGCGATCCGAGATAAGCATCGGCATTGGCATTAATATTAGTAAAATCTCCTCTGTTAATACCAATACATTAGCCGGCACCATATCTGCTGGCGATTTAACCCTTATTGCGTCCAATCAGATCGATTTCATCCGTGGTGCTGGCTCAATCCATATCGATTTTAGCCCGGAAACACTGACGGGCATTGCTGGGGAGCCAGTGAGCGAGAGAGCCGCCCATCGTAAGGACGTTCTAACCGCTGGCAATGTTGCAAAAAATGGCCTTGGTGCTTCAATCTCAATTATTACTCCAATCAATATCACACAAAATATCTTCACCGGTACATCAGTTGTCACCTTGGGAGGCGCTCTTTCGGCAACGGCAAGTCAAAGTGGTAAAAGTGTGGGGGTTGCAGTTGGATCTGGGTCATCGTCCAATCTTGGTTTGAATGGCGGCATTCTAATTCAGACTGGCGCTAGTAATACGACAGAAAATGTTCGTGATTTCGGCGCCAAGCTTCAAGCTGCCTCGGCAAGTTTTACGGCAACAGATGAGTTGGCGCAAGCAGATTTTTCTGGCGCTGTTCAATTTAGCAAGTCCATTGGTATGGGGCTCTCCCTAATCCTCAATGATCTCCAGCGTAAAACCAGAAATCGCCTTGATGCCAGTGGAATCAACCTCACGGACCCGTCAGGTCTGCAAGCGTCTGCAACAAACACCGGTGATCTATTGACGATTGCTGTAGCAGGGGCGATTAGTACCAGCTCAAAAAGTAAGGAACCGAAAAATGACGACTCAACAAGTAAGTGGATGCCACAAATCAGTAGCTTTGGGATTTCCGGGGCTGGCAGCGTGGTTGTCAATCAGCTAGCTGGCAATGAGTCCAGCAGCACGCTCACAGGTAGCAACACGACTCCTGTTGCAATTACAGCACCAGCGGTCACACTCACGGCAAAAGATTCAACCGAAGTGCGGAACTTGGGTGGGGCCGTAGCCTTTGGTAAGCGGGGTGCGGTAACCCCTACAGCCTCCTCAGACCAGGCTAATCGTGGTCAGGCAAGCATCGCTGGTAGTGCTAACTTCAACTACATCAGCCGCGACGTCAATAGCACTCTCAGTAACGTTGATTTTGGCGCCCAACAGACCACCCTCAATCTCAACAGCAGCACAGAAGGCGCCATGGCAACTGCCGGTGCGATCAGTCTCTCCGTAGCTGTTTCACCGGGCACGTCACTGTCGATCCCCGGCTCCCTCGCCGTCAACAAGAACGCTGCAAACAACCCGTCGCCAGCAACCAAAGCATCGATCAGCAATATTCGCGGCACAGCGATTAAGAGCTTGAATGCAACCGCCATTGAAGCTGCCGATGCTGGTGCCTACGCCGGCAGCCTCGGCCTAGCCGCCAACCCCTTGCAACCCTCCACCTCACCGGCGACAGGACCCCAAGTTGCAGCCACCTTGGGGTTCTCCGTTGCCATTAATGACCTTCAGGCTGGATCTTTGGCAGAACTCAGCGGCAGCACCCTGACTACCACCGCCGCCGCTCCCATCACCATTCGGGCCAATACAAGTGATGTCGACCTCCAGACGGTAAGCATCTCTGCTGCGGGCTCCGCCAGCAATTCCACAGCTGGTTCTGCCATGGGCTCCTATGCCGTATCTGGAGCTGGCGCTGGTGCTGAAAACAAATACTCCAGCCCGATCACCGCCAGGATTTCTGGAAGCACCATCAAATCACCCAGCAGCGATAGCGGCGCCCAGGTCACGATTGATGCCTCCAGTGATGAGCAGGTGCTTGCCGTAACCGGGGGTGTCGACATCGCCATTGCCCAAGGCACGGGCAGTGGCACTTCTGCCGCCCTCTCGGTGGGTGCTTCCGCGTCCCATAACACCCTCTCTGGAGGGATTGCAGCCCTAGGCAGTGGCGATAGCACGATCACTGCGGAGTCGCTCACTATCACAGGCACCGATGGCAGCTCCATCGGTGCCTATGCCATTGCCGGTTCAGCCAGCGTTGCCTCGGGCAACCTCGGGTCTGCCTTCAGTGGAGCCCTGGTGGGTGCCGGTACTGGTAACTCAATCAGCCGTAGCGTCGATGCGCGCATCGGTGATCCTGCGGCCAGCACGGCAGCATCCGGTGTGGTCAACGTCGTGGATGCCACGATCCGTGCCCGCCGTAGTGACGACTCACGCATCGTTGCCGATGCGGCCGGCGCCGCTATCGCGGCTGCCCGTAGCTCTACTGGTTCGGCCATGGGCGCTGCCATCGCCGGTGCCTTCAGCTTTAACACCATCTCCGGGGGAGTCACGGCTGGTGTCTACAACATCACCGATTTTAATTCCACGGGCAATATTACGATTGAGGCCTTAGCGGCCAGGGGCAGGGGCGGAAGCAATATTGATACTTTCGCTGGGGGGTTTGCTGTATCCGTCAACCAGTCCGCCACAGGCAGTGGTGGCGGAGGAAGCATGGGATTAGTGGTGGCCCGTAACACGATTACCGATCCGCTTACGGCCAAGATCAAGAATGTGAAAGGCGGATCCGATAACAAAGTCAAGGTCGGCACCCTGACGATCAACGCCAATAACGATCGCCAGATCAAAACGGATGCGGCCGGCGGTGCCCTCACCCTTAGTCAGAGTGCTGGCACAAGTGTCTCGATTGCCATTGCTGCCGTCGACGGTCAGAACATCATCAGTGGCGATATTTACGCCGGTGTCGATCTTGGCGGCACCCAGCTGGAAACCAGCGGCAATGGCATCAACCTCGGTGGCGTTCTCTCCAGCCTCGATTTCCTCGCTTCCGACACCTCGATGATCGAGGTGTTCAGCGTCGCAGCGGCCATTTCCATGGCGCAAGGCGCCAGCCAAGCAATCAGCCTCAGCGGTGGTGGTGCCGGCGCCACCAACACGATCAGCTCCAGCGTCCAATCGGTCGCCTCCGCTTCGTCCTTGCGGGGCACGGGGACGGGCCGTCACCGCGTTCGCGCTACCACCACCAAGGGCAGCACCACAGCCACGGGCGATAACCGCCAGATCAAGGCTTCCATTGGCGCCGGTGCTGGTGGCGGTGCCGCCATCGGGGTGAGCACCGTCGAAAACAAGATCAGCTGGGATAGCACCAACAAAACCTCATCCGGCGCTGGGGTCTCCGCCAAGTTGGATGTTGCCTCCACCGACATTGCCGGTGCCCTTGAGCTCTCCTCCATCAATGCCGATGCGATCGAGGCCACGGTCGCTTCCGTTGCTGTTGGCTTCGCCTACGGTGCGGAAGGGTCCTCCCTAGCAATTTCAGCCGCTGGAGCTGGCGCCACCAACAGCATTGGCACTGCCTCTACCGCCCAGATTGTCGCTCGCAGCAGCGGCGCCGGTGAACTCAAGGCGGGCTCGATCAACCTCACCACCTTGGATATTGGCCAAATCACATCCAATGCTGGAGCTGGCAGCGTAGCCACCTCCTTCGCCGGCAGTGGGCTCTCCGTAGCGCCTTCCATTGGCGCCGCCACCTCCACCAATACCCTTGCAGGCAACAGTGATGCCTCCATCTCCGGCTTTACTGGCATCCGCAGCAGCAGTGGTGATGTCAGCCTCCGCACAAGCCGCGAACTGCTCGATGCCAACGGCGCCAGCCTCTCCAGCCGCCGCATCGACAGCACCGCTGCCGCCGCCGCGGTCTCCGTGGCCATCGGCAAAAACTCCCTTGGCGTTGCCGGCGGCGGGGCCTCCTCCTACAACACCATCCTGGGTGATACCACCGCTTCGATTGCCAGCCCTTCGATCATCAGCGCCGGCAAGCTCAGCGTTCTAACCAGCGCTCCAGGCACGATCAACGCCAAGATCATCGCTGTCTCTGCGGCCGTCGCCATTGGGGGCAGTCCCAGTGCCGCTGCCAGCGTTGGCGTCAGCATCGCCCGCAACTTCATTGGCGCCACCCAGGGCAACCCTGCTCTCTCCGGCGGCAGTCCAACCCTTGCCAATGGTGGCAACGGCAACCGCATCTCGGCCACCATCGCGGGAACCAGCGCCAATCCCCTTGGCAGCTTGACGGCAAGTGGCGCCATCCGGGTTGAGGCCAGCCATAACGCCACCATTAAGGCTGAGGTGGTCGCCGTTTCAGCCGCTGTTGCTGCCGCCGGCGGTGGAGGGGCCGTCGCCCTCAGTGGCGCCGGCAGTGAGGCCACCAATGTCATCGCCACCAGCACCACCGCCACCATCAATGGCAATTCGGCCACGGGCAGCAGCTCGAGCCTGGCGGGCAGCGATCTCACCCTCCGCGCCTCCGATGCGGCCAGCATTGATGCCACCGCTGTCGGCGCCTCCCTCGCCGCCAGCTTCACAGGTGGTGTCGCCGGGGCGCCATCAATCAGTGTCTCGCTTGCCTCCAACACCATTCGCCGCAACACCAAAGCCGAACTGGCAAACTTTGCCTCAGTTCTACCTACCGGCAATGTCTTAATTATATCTAGCAACAGCGGCTCGATCAACTCCAAATCGATTGCTGCCGCTATTGCTGTCTCCATAGGTAGTGGCTTCACTGCCGGCTTAGCAGGCGGGGGAGCACATAGTTTCAACACGATCACCGGCAATAACCAAGGCCTTGTCACAGACGCCAACCTCGGATCGGCGGCCACCACTTGGAATGGCACGGTCACGGTGAGTGCCACCGATACCTCTTCGATCAATGCCGAGGTGGACACGATCAGCGCCGCCGGCGCGGGCGGGGCCAATGGCGGCGCCGCTGCGATCGGTGTGGCCCTGGCCCGCAACTTCATCGGTGAAACCCAGGGCAATCTGGTTCGCGCTGCCGTCACCAATTCCGACCTGTATGCCAAGGGCGCTGTCTCTGTTACGGCCAGCAACGCGGCCACGATCACCAGTTACGTCGATAGCTTCGCGGCTGCTATTTCGATCACAGGTGGCGGCAGTCTTGCCCTAGTCGGTGCAGGATCCGAGGCCACCAACAGATCCCTGGTCTCGATTCAGGCCTTCCTTGGCGCCACATCTGGGAAGACCATCACCCTCAATACCGGCTCCCTCAGCGTCACCACCAGCGACACCACCTCCGCCGATACCACCGCCTGGGGTTCCGCCGTTGGGTTCAGCTGGGGCGGCGGTTCCTCCGTTGCTGCGTCCATTGGCGAATCCCTGTCCCGCAACACCCTCAACAACACCGCCGCCACCACTATCGAGAACATCGCCGCCGGTTCTAAGGTTGCGGCCCTCTCGGTGACGGCCAATAAAACAAAAGCGGCCGATCGCAGTGCTTCCATCTCCGCTAAATCGGCGGCGGTGGCTGTCGCCATCAGTGGTGGCTCAAGCGGTGGTGCCCTCGCTGGCGGTGGCGCTGATGCCATCAACAAACTGCTCGGTGATGCCACCACCAGCATCAAGGCCGCCAACCTCACGGTCGCCGGTACCATTGCCCTGGGCAGCAGCAATAGTCAAAACGTCGATGCGGGGGTAGGCGCAGGGGTCGGCGCTGGATCGGCGACGGGGCTGGGCTTTGCGATCGCCGTTGGTGCTGTCAAGGTGCAAAACCTGCTGGGTATCGACAGCGCTGACGCCACCAACACCTCCCGCGCCAAGGTTCAAACTACAATTCTCGATTCAAGCCTCATCACTACTGGAATCGGCGCTACCAATCCCAATCTCAACGCCAGCAGTAGTTCAACAGCAAGCTATAGCGCCCTGGCGGTTCCAGTCAGCGTCGCCCTCACCACCGGCCAGTTCGCCGGTGCCTTCTCCGGTGCCTTCAACGACTCCCGCATCGCCTACGACGTTCAAACAACCGTAAGCCGCTCCAATCTCATCTCTGCCGGCAACCTGGCGATCACCGCCACGAGCGATAACGAAATCAGCCGTGTCAACGCCCATGCTGGCAGTGTTGCAGCCAGTTTTAATCCAGTATCAGGCGGCGGCTTGGCGATTGGGGCGGCTGAAAACAAAAACCGTATTGATAACATCGAAAATGTCAATATCAGCGATGGCGATAACAATGCTGCCGGCACCCGCTACACCATCCAATCCAAGGGTGATCTGGCGATCAGTGCCAACGATAAACGTAGCAACGTTGCCCAGTCGAATGCCACGACCACGACGGTCTCCGGGGGAATTATTGCGGTTTCCGGTGGTGGCGCCGGTGTTTACAACACCGTAGCCAATACAATCGCCACCACGATCACCGGTGCCATCGACATCAATTCCGGCGTCATCGGTGATGGGTCCATTGAATCTGCAACGATTGAGCCGGCCGACACCACGATTGCCCAGATTGATCAAGTCACCCTTGCGGGCCATTACAACTATGGCGATGTCATCACCATCAAGCTCAGCTATGGCTCCTTCAATGACACTGTTAACTATACCGTTACTGATCTCACCCCTGCCACCATCCGCAGCGGCCTGATTGCCGCCATCAACGCCCAGGCAGGCACCCGTTACACAGGTACAACGGATAGCAGAGATCCCAACAGTATCAATATTACGGCCAAAACCGTCAACCAGGCGTTCCTCAGCCAAACCACTACCACCTCCAGTGTGTTCGGCTCTGGCTCATTAACGATTAGTGCTGCTTCCACGGCCGCCAAACTCAATTCTGAAATCATCGCCACCTCGGTAGCTGCCGGCCTGGGCATGGCGCTTGGCGTCGGCGTGGTCGAAAACCGCGTCGGTAATTCCGTCTCCACACTCACCCAGAGTTCGGCCAAGACCGGCGGCACCAATGCTCCTTCCTTCGCAGCCTCTAACAATGTCACGATCTCAAGTTCCAGTGCAGACAGCATTGAACAAGCCAAGGTAATTAGCGTTTCGGCCTCCGGATTGGTTGGCGCTGCCGTCAATAGTGCCAAAGCGATTGATAGCACCACCAGTCGCTCCCTGGTGCAAGCCGGCTCGTTCTATTCCCCACTAGGCACCACCTCCGTGCAGTCCAGCTCCCTCAACACCCTCAACAGCGCCAGCTATGGCGGAGCGCTCGGTGGAATTGCTGGCCTTGGTTTAATGTTCGCCGAATCCACCCTGGGCAGCACGGCGGCAGATCCCGAGGTGCAGGCCCTTGTCGGTTCTGGCACCAGCATTGTTGCCAAGAATGTGGAGATCACCTCCTTCTCTCGCGATAGCGTCTACACCGACAGCATTAGTGCTGCCGGCGGCTATGTCGGCGCCGGTGCTGGTGCCCAATCCAAGGCCACCACAAACCAAACCGTTCAGACCACGATCGGTAGCGGTGCCTCGATCAAAGCCAGCGGGACCTTGAAATTGTCCAGTCTCGTCGATCAATCCGGCGAGGATGGCAATGCCGGCGGCATCGACAGCCGCGGAGAAGGCATCGCCGTGGCGGGCTCCTATGCAGGCGGCGGTGCGTCCCTCACCAATGAGATCTACAGCAAAGCCAGTCTCGATGTGGGCGCCAACAGTACCCTGAGCGCCAATTCGATTGATTTGGCTGCTGGCAATAGTCTGGAAAAGAGAAAATACAGCCAAGCCAATGGCGGTGGAATTTCGACCAACTCCAACGTCAAGGTGGTGGTTGCTGGTTTGGCCGGTGGTGCCGGCAGTAGCTCGATCACCAACATCGGCAGCGACACGGTTGATTTTGGTTCGACAATCACCATTGCCTCTGGTGCCACTGTTAGCGCCAATGGCAACAATGCGTCCCCCGGTTCCCTCCACATCCACGCTGACAGCCATGTGGTCGCAACCGATGACGCCGTTCTGGATGCGGTATCAGCCGTAGCGGCGGTATCGGGAACCTCGAATGTGACAAACAAGGCCAAGGCCATGGTCAGTGTGGCCACCGGCGCCCTAATTGCCAATGACAGCGGCGATGTCATGATTACCGCCAAAGGTGATGGCACCATTAGTAGCTCGAATTCCGTACTCTCTGGCGCTCTTGGCTTTGGCAATTCCAATGCCAGCGCCATCAATACCCCTACGAACACGATCAGTATCGATGGGGCCACCATTAAGGGCCAAACCATCAAAATGTGGTCTGGTTTGGATGCGGTAGGCATTCCCAATGTGCTCGGCAGCTTTGCCGATAGCCAGATGAATGCGGGTGTGATTGGCATCCCGGTTCCGGTGGCCACGGCCACTACCACCGATAGCAACACTATCTCGATCACTAATAGCGCCCAGCTGCTAGCCCGCGGCAACGTCGAGCTCAAGGCCCAAGGTAAGGATTGGGGATCAACCTCCAACCAACGCAGCTACGCCGATGCCACCGCCTACATCCTGCTGGCAGTGCCGATCCCTGGCACCAAGACTACGACCGACTCCACCAGAAACGAAATCACGGTCGACAACAGCTCCAAGGTCGTGGCCGGATCCCAGCACCAGCTGAAAGTGATCAGCATTCCCAATAGTAATACCACCACTCTCGCAGACCAGAACACCTATCTCAACCTCACTACTACTGCAACAAAGCTGACGACTGCCCTTGTCAAGGACACCAAGCTCACAACGGACCAGCTCACCAAGCTCGGGCTTGATGGCTCCATGGACTACAGCTTCCGGGTTCTAGCATCCCCAACCAACTCCACCGTTGATGTCAGCAATTTCATTGGTGTCGTGCTGCCCGACGACCTGTGGCGGGATCCCAACCAGCAGCCCTACCTCGACATCGTTGATCTCGGCAATGATCTAGCCAGCGCAGATGCTAGCCTTTCCGCCCTGATTGCCGCCAATGACACCTCAACGAGTGATCGGGCTCTTTATATCTCCCAACGGGAGGACATCCGCCGCCAAGCCGACAAGTTGGGCTTGATAGACCCAGTGACCGGAAGCATCCAGGGCAGCCTTGAAGGCCTTGGTTTGCGGTTGCCTAATCTCTACGCCGCCCCTGGCTCGGTGTTCCTCGATGCCAAGGGAGGCACCATCAGGGTCAACAACCAAATCCTCACCTCCACCCCATCCCAAGCCAATACTCCAAGCCAGATCAAGGCCTATAACGACGCCTCGATCACCGTTACCAATAGGGCACCGGTGATGTTGTTTGGCAACGACATGGTGATCGACGACTCCAAGGTTGTTGATAGCGTTGGTGGCGTCTATACAGTTTTTGATCCTGGCTCGCTCTATATCAATCGCCAAGGGGGATCATCAGGCAGCGGCGCCACGATCAACTCCAATATCACCATTAGCCAAAACGTCATTCAGAGTGGCATCACATTGCCATCGGGTTACCCAACCAATACCCCTCCGCCAGACCTCTATCTCACCGGTTCGGTGATCAACGAATCGGGCTCGATTTCGATCACCAATACCAGCGATAGCGTCATTGTTTCTGGCGAGCTGCGCGGGGATACTTTATCTATCACTTCTGTTGGCAACTTCTCCCTCAACAGTGACACCTGGTTCCACACTGGTGGCGACCCTCGCCAGTATCTGAACTACGACATCTATCGGGC
The DNA here is from genome assembly GCA_945875915.1 of Synechococcus sp. UW140. GTDB lineage: Bacteria > Cyanobacteriota > Cyanobacteriia > PCC-6307 > Cyanobiaceae > BAIKAL-G1. The sequence goes on from CAMCMT010000002.1 coordinate 87,966, forward strand.
CCAAGCCTTCAATGCAGGTACCAATTCGGATGGAACCTACAAAGGCTCCATGACGACTGCCACTGTCGGCCAATCGGCCATCAGCACCGCTGCCCAAGCCAAGGCCGGCTTGATCTTTTCCCGGGGAGACATTTCGATTTCCGCCCTCTACCTCAATATTGATGGCGTGATCCAAAGTGGCACCCCATCCCTGAGCATGACGGTGGATGCGGGCTTTAACCTAGGCCAGTCCAGTTCCCTAATCGATAACAACGGCAATGGCATTAGTGGTATCACCTACGCCGCTGTCAATGGCAGGTCCGTGCCTTTAGCTGGCTACGCCGATGCGGCCACCCGCACGATCAATCTCTACGACGTCAAGAGCCGCGGCGGCAACATCACCCTCACCGGCCAGATCTTTAGCACCGGCGCGGGCAAGGTGTTGGCCTTCAATGGTCAACCATCACTTAACCTGACCAATAACAGCAACTGGAAACTGGCGACAGGCACCATCGACCTGGCTCCGATCAACGGCAAGATCACGATTGTTGATACACCCAGACTATCCCTGGTACCCGAGTCCATCGACCTTTCTGCCAATTCCATCAAATTTACTAATCCCCACAATCTAATCGATGGATCTAGGATTTTTTATCAATATAATAATAGTATTAATTCGGCTGGAGTAACCGTTACGGGGTCCCCAATTGCGGGTCTTACTAGAAACACCGTCTACTACGTTGATCGTATTGATAGCAAAACGATTAAGCTCAAGGCGAGTGCTGGTTCGGCGGCCACTCATGTAAATATTACTAATTGGGTATCTGGGCGAGAGTCGTCATTTGTACTCGCTTCGGTCAAGAAAACTGAGTATCAGTATTCAGCCAACCAATTTAGAAAGTCTGAGTCATCCCTGATTGGTTCCGCTTCCAGCTATACAACGCCATCTAACACCACGATCGCCTCGCCCACTACGACTTCCGGCAGTGGTGGCAGGATCCTTAGTACGACCTACGATCCTGCTGATGGCCTAACCTATAATTGGACCGAGGGGCAAGAAGCCACCACAACCACGGTGAATTACTTCTCGAAAAAGTCCTTTAACTTATTCTATGATATTCCTGTTGGTGAGAGAAATAATTGGACTTCAAGCAACACCGAAACCACGGATGGCCAACCTTTGTTGGAGGGTCAGGTTCTCCAGGCCTCCGCACCGACCAACATTAGTTCGGGCGCCGCTGCCTACCAGATTAATTACAAGCAAGTCAGCCAGGATACAGCCCAGATCACTACCCGCAAATGGACTACCGGCGGTGGTTTCCTGCGTAAGAAGACTTACCACGTCCAACAAACTGTGATTCAAGGCGTCAAGGATTACTACACCCATTTCCTTAAGGCTGATCATCCGATCACTGTTGGCTTCATCACCCCCACCCCTGGGACGACTGGTTCAGAAGCTGCAGGTGCCCTTACCATCAACAGCAAAGGTGATGTCTCGATTCTTAATGGTGTTAAAAACGCAACAGCGGTAGAGATCAGTACCACCAAGAACATCGTTATCAAGGGCTTGCTTGTTAAAGACGCAAACGTGCCCCTTAACCTCACTGCCACTGGTGATGTGGACCTCCACGTAGGTGGTGCTACTGCCACTTCTGATGCCATCAACCTCAAGGCAAGTGCTGGTGGAAATCTCACCATCCAAACCATCAGAAATGGTGGCTCGATTGCGGCCCTTAAACCCCGCGCCGATGCCATAACCGGTGTTGGCCTTAACGCCGGCAAAACCATTACCCTGCTGCTCGGCGGTGGTCTCAATATCACTGGCCAAGCCAGTAGTGGTTCCACGTCAACAGTGGAATTCTTCAAGGCCGACCGAATGGAGATTCAAGTCGGCAGTGGCAGTGTCGGCAGTGCCGCCATCCCCCTGCGGCTCAACACCGGCATCTATGGCCCCAGCTCCACCAGCGGCCTTGCACTCAAGCTTGCGGCCACCGGCAGCAGTGCTTCGCTGCAGGAAACGAGCGGCGACCTGCGTTTGGTGATGCCCACTGCCTTTACGTCCTCCTCGGCTCTATCGATCCCGGGAAATCTGAATCTGACTGTCAGCAGCGGCGACTTGCTGAATGCCACTGGCACCGCCATCAACCTGGTAAACACTGCCGTGCTCACTGAGCAGGATGCGCTCTTCAAGATCACGGGTGCTGCCGCCACCGCTGCCGCCACAGCTGAAATGGCTAAACAGGACACAAGCAACTACAACGATTATTGGACTACGTACCGTGGTTGGAGCTTGAGCCAAGAGCCATTTGCCAATGGTAATTCCCTTGTTTTTAACGGCTCCAACGTTGTCAAGGTGGGTAATGATTTGCAATATCAAATTACCACGGGCACAATCGAAGCCTGGATCAAGACATCCGATGCTGGCACAGAAAATCGTGCAATTCTTGTCAAGCCTAATGCTTATGGGATTTATCTTAAAGACAACAAGCTTTCTGTCTATGACTGGAAGACGAGTACCACAACCACTGCGGCAGTAGCTCTCAATGATAATAGTTGGCATCATGTTGCCTTTAGCTTCCAATCCGGTGTCGCCAATGGCTCTAAGCTTTATGTTGATGGTCAAGTAGTCAATGTAAGCAATTCAGTCTCCAGTGACTTTACATTTACAGTTGATAGACCTACGGCTAGCGATTTACTGATTGGGGGAGAATCGGCTGGTCAACCGATTGCTTCCGCTTTTACAGGTTCTATCGACGAGGTTCGCATCTGGAATAGAGTGCGTTCTCCATGGCAAATTTTTTCTAATTCCAAGAAAGCTATTGGATCTGTCAATGTTGACATTGGCACCAGCAATGACCTGCCTTTTCTCGTTGGTTATTACCCTCTAGATGAGGCCAGTGGCGCTCTTTGCGACCTTAGCGGCAAAACCAATACTTTAAGCCTCCCCACTGGCGTCAACCGTAGTGGCCCGTTGACAAAGACATGGATCGCTCCTAGATGGCCAAAACATCATACGGAAACTTCCTTTACCTTTAGCACTGCCGAAATCGATACTCTTAAGACAAGCAAAGGATTTAACGACTCTGCTGTGACGGCCTACCAAGCCCAACTCAATGCCATTCACCAGCAGTATCGTAATAGTACCTACGATCCTGCCTTTGTCTATAGACGTTCCGCCGCAGATCAGCAGGCTTACCTGAACCAGCGCGTGGTCGGCACCAATGCCTACTACTCGCCCCTGTCATCTGACCTCTACGGCATGCTCTTCCCCAAGCAGGCTGAGCAGCGAGGTTTGCCCACCGCGTCCGGTGGCGGCAGTGGCACTGGAACTGCAGCCATCAGCAGCGGCAACCTCAGTCTCACGATCAGCACCGGCGCCATTGGCCGTAGTTCCGATCTGATTCAGATCGACATTCCTAATGGCGATTACGAACAACTCTCTAGCGCCAACGCCCAGCTGCTCAGTTCCGCTTCCAGCTCGGATGTGGCTGGCCGCAGCTATCGGGTGTATGAATACATTGGCAGCTCACCTCTAGTTACCACAAGCGCGTCCGCCACTCTTGATCTAGCCAATCCCAGCTTGTTTAGAAGCTTTACCCCGAGCTATACCGCTGGCACTGGCACTCTCTACAAGTACGTCGGCACCACTGCCCTGGCCAACTTCAACCTGTCCACCGCTGATTTTGCCGCTAAGGATTTATCCACCAATAGCAATCTCTGGCAAGTTGTAACTACTGGTTCTGCTAAATACAACACAACGTCCACCTCTGTTTCCCTTGCCGTTAACGACCCGGCCTTGGTGATGGACACCAGGGCAACACTTGCCAACGGCAATGTGGTGCTTGTTCGCACGCCTGCCTTCTACGGCTACTACCAGTACATCGGATCGTCGGCCCGCCGCGAACTGCTCCAGGAGGACTACGGCAACACCAATCGCTGGACCGCCCTCACCATCGGTTCCCAACGCGCCACTTCTACGACCACCAGCCATCCCCTCAGCGTCACCAATGGATCCCTGCTGACTGATCCGTTCTCGCTGACGGGAGTGACCCTGCGGCCGAATACACCCCTGAGCATTGCGTCGAACGGTTCGGTATCGGCCACGGCGGCTACCGGCATTCGCCTCTCCTCCGCCGGCGCGCTCACCGTGAAATCGGTGTCCGCCTCCGGCCTGCTCAACCTCACGGCCACCTCCCTAGCCCAGGATTCCACCGGCACGGGCGTGACCAACAACCGCGGCCCGATTGAGTTGCGCAGCACCAGCGGCAGCATCGGCTCCGCCACCAGCCGCTTCAAGGTCACCACCAATGATGTGGCCAGCCTGTTTGCCAGCGCAGAAGGCGGTGGTTCGGCCTACCTCTCCAGCAGCGCAGATCTCGCCCTTGGTTCCCTCGTCACCGCTGGCACCTTGGACATCAGCACCTCCGGTGCCCTGCGTGATGGCGGCCGTAATGCCAGCCCGATCGCCCAGGCCAGTGTCAATCTCCAGGCGCCCACGCTCACCCTGGCGGCCACCAGCTTCGGCACGGCCGTGTCGCCCTTGATCATCGGCGGTGGCAGCAGCAGCCAGCAAACGACCCTCACCGCCACCAGCAACGCCGGAGCCAATGGTCTGATGGCCTTCGCCTCCAAGGGCAGCACGCCCGTACTGCTCAGTTCCCTCAAAATCAACACCAGTACAACTTCCAACACCCCTGCTGGCAGCATCTGGCTGGGTGGTGATGGCTTCGCCTCGATCACCGGCGCCACCCCTGTGATCAGCACGGGAACCCTGGTGCTCGATGGCCTCACCGGTATGGGCACCACTGCTGCCCCCCTGCGCACGGCGATCAGCTCCCTAGCGGGATCGGTGGGAACAGGCGGCGTTGTCCTCACCAACAATCGGGCCCTCACCATTGATTCGGTGAGTGATCGCACCGGCACCCGCACCTATCCGGGCCTGGCCACCGCCGGCAGCTCCACCATCACCACCAGCAGCGGCAACCTCACGATCAACGGGGCCATCGCTTCCACCGCTGGCAACCTCAGCCTCACTGGCTTTAGTGATCTGCTGATCAATGCCACCGGCTCGATCACCACCGCTGGCACAGGCACCCTGGCCCTCAATGCCAACACCACCAGCGGCAAAGTGAACGCCGCCAGTGGCTCCCAGCTCATCCTCAACAGCACCGGTGCCGCCACCTTCACCGGCAGCACCCTGGTGCTCCAGGGCGTGATCACCACCGCCGGCAATCTTTCCTTCACGCCCACAGCCAACGCCAATCTCAACCTCGTTAGCTACCTCAGCGATGGCCAGAAACAGGCCCTGGTCACGACCGGTGTGCCAGCCGCCAGCCTCGATGGCAACCTCACCAGCACCAACGGCGAAATCACCACCAACTTGATCCTGGGTGGCACGGTCACCAGCACCAACAGCAGCGGGATCTCCCTCACGAGCAGCCGCCCCCTCGCCCTGCTCGGCAACATCAATGCCACCGCAGGCCCCCTCACCCTCTCAACAAGCAGTAGCGATGGCTTGCTGGTGCTAGGTACCCTTTCAGCCTTCTCCAACCTCTCCCTCTCCGCCACGGCGGGACAGGTGCGCACCACGGTGCCCGCCAAACTCAAGACCACAGCGACAACCGGTGGTACCACCACCGTGAGCGGCAGCACTGGCGTTGCCCTCTACGGCTCAATCCTGGCCGGGTCTGACTCCACCAGCACCGGTCCGGCCTGGCTGGCGGCCTCCGCCACTCCGGCCAACCTCAGCATCACCAGCTCCGGCAGCCTCACCCTTGCCGGTGCTACCGCGGTAGCTGGCGCCACCACCATCACGGCTCCCAACATCACCATTGCCGCCTCTGGCGGCGTGATCAGCCGCGGCAACCTCTCCATCACCGCCAACGGCACTGCTGCCGGCCAGGGGCTTTTCTCCTCAGGCCTTTTAGTAGCTGGCGGCACGGTCAATATGGACCTCACGACGGATGTCACGGCCCTGACCCCCACCGGCACGGCGGCCGCCGCAGGTTCAGTGGAACGCGCTGGTGCCAGCAGCACCAGCGTGCGGGGCTCCACCCTGCAGGCCGTCAACATCGTTCTCGATGCCGCCTCCACCGCCAGCCTCACCCTCTCGGTGAGCCGCGACGCCGCCGATGCCCTAGTGCTCGGCGGTAGCACCTCCGGCACCGGTAGTGCTCAAACCGATCTGGTCGTAGCCGGTGCCTGGATGGCCGCCCCCACCGTGGCGATCACCGCGCCCCAATCACCCCGGCTCCTCCACGACCTGATCGCCCGCGACGGCCTCACGATCACGGCCACTACCGCCACCGCGGCCAATAACAGCATCCGCCTCTCGCCCCTTTCCCAGATCCTGCTTGGTAGCAGCGATACCACCAACACTGGCAGCAGCACGGTGGCCCTCAATGCCACCAGCATCAACCTGCCTGGCGATACCGCCGGCCTGGCCATAGAAGCCCTTAGCTCCGCTCCCCAGGATTTCCTCAACGGCAAACTCAGCACCGCCCTCAGCCTCAACCTGGCGGTCACCCGCCAGGCGAGCGGTAGTGCCACGGGGGTGGAAACCAAATCCTTCAGCGCCAGTGTTGGCGCCCAGCAGTTCGCCAGCCTCGCGGCCCTGGTCACGGCCATCAACACCGCCATCACCACCGCTGCAACAACCGCCGGCTTGGTAGCCGCCAATGGCGAAATTCCGGTGCTCGATCTACGTGGCGCCAATGTTCGCCTCACCTTGAAGCCCCCCACGGGTTCCACCCGCCTCAACGCCTCCCTCGGCCTGGCGCTCAATAGCAACACCTCCTCGGGCCTCAGCCAGCTCGGAAGCTTCTCCGCTGCAGCCGCCCTGCAGGCGGTGACCCCCGCCACCTTCCTCAGCCGCGCCAAGGACACCACCTTGAACCTCGGCTCTGCCACCCAGAAGTTCACAACCCTGCAATGGGATGGCGGTGTGCGCAGCACCAACAGCGATGCCAATAGCAGCGTCACCTGGAACCTGCGGCCCGCCAGTGCCACCAGCACCTTGAACCTCAACGCACCGGTGGATGCACCGGTCGTTGCCTTCACACCCGATGGTGGCAATGGAGCGGTGAGCAACTTGCTCGCCAATTTCAACCTGCTAGGCCGCACTAAGACCTTCCAAATCAGCCAAGCCGGCGATCTCACCCTCTCCTCCCTCGCCGATGTCTCGGCCGCACCCAACCTCTCCTCCCTCACCTATCGCTCCACCTCCGGCTCCCTCACCCTCAGCGGCAGCAGCGATAGCAACGCCATTCCCACCTACGCCACAAACGCTGCCCTTGGCCTCTCGGCCACCGGCGCCATCACGATTGGCCAAAACGCCAACAAGTTGGTGCTGCGGGTGCCCTCTCTCAGCCTCAGCACTAGCGGTGCGATTTCCATCGGCTCCGGCGCCGATCTGATCACCACTGCTGCCAGCGGCAGCGGCGGCTTCAGCATCAGTGGCGGCACCGTGTCGATCGCCGGTGGCCTCTCCACCACCAACATCAACAGCGCCACCATTGCCGCCACCGCCGGCAATCTCACCTTGGCCAGCACCGCCCGTCTCACGGGCCTCAAGGGCAGCCAATCCTTCTCTGCCGCCGGCAGCAGCTCTGATCTGATCCAGGCCACGGCCCTCGGCAACGCCAACCTTGCCGCTGCCATCAGCCTCTCCGCTGGCCGCAGCATCAGCTCCACCGCCCCCATCACCACCACTGGGACTGTGAGCCTCACGGCCACGGGCGGCTCCATCACCACCGCCGAGGAGATCTACACCACCTCCGCTGGCGTTCTGGTCGACAAACTTGGCTACCGCGTCAATAGTTCCGGCGCCTTTGTGAGCGCCGCCGGCAACCTGCTATCGACAACCGATAAGCCCGTCTATGAAGGCCTGCCCACCACCCCCAGCAGTGGCGGCGCCATCCGGGCCAGCAGCCTCGCGGCCACCGCCGCCAACGGCTCGATCACCCTGGCCGGTTCCGTCTTCCCTGCCGGCACCCCGGCCGTTACCAGCCTCACCGCCACGGTTTCGGCCTTCTCTGACGCAAGCGACCAGTTCACGATCAACGGGCATGGCCTCACCTCCGGCACCGCTGTTCGCTTCTACGGCGTCCAAAACGGCGCCCTCTTACCGCTGGTGGATGGCGGTCTCTACTACGTCATTAATACCGGAGCCAATAGCTTCAAGTTGGCGGGCACGGCTGCAGAAGCCACCGCCGGTACGGCCCTGGCTCTCAACCTGGCCTCCACGATCACCCAAGGCACCCTGGCCACCTTCTCCCCCCAGGTGGATCTCGGTACTTCTGCCGTCTCCCTCTCTGCCGGCACGGTGTCGATTAGCGGCAACATCCAAACCCAAACCCTGACGGCCACCGCCACGACCGGCGACCTCAGCCTCCTGGAAGAAGCCTGGCTCTCCACAGGATCTGCCACCCTCTCCAACCCAGCGAACAAGCAGCTGCTGATCGATCGCACCCGCACCGATCTGCGCCGCGCGATCCTCACCACCTCCAGCCTCAGCCTGCCCTCCTCTGGCAGCCTCACGCTCAAGGGTTTCCTTGATCTCAAGCCCACTTCCGCCACCGCCACCCCCGCCCTGTCTTTCTCAGGCAATGTGGCGATCACGGGCGAACTCACCAGCACCGCCAACCTCAACCTCTCCACCTCCGCAACGTTGAGTGTCAGCGAGGCGGGCAGCATTGAAGCTTCCGGTGACGTGACCCTGAATGCCGCCACCTTCAATCTCGATGCCGATGCCACCCGGCCCGGCTGGGAACTCACCTCCGTTCCCTCCTCTGTTACTCCGGTCACGGTGAATCAGAGCGTGCCCACAGGTTCCACCCTGGCGGCCCTTACTTTGCCCTTCAATGGTGATGTCAAGCTCAGCGTTGATGCGGTCGCTGATCTGCTCAGCTACGTAGGCGTTGATGGCTCACCGCTGCCCCATGGTCTGAGCACGGGCGACTTGCTCTATTACCAGAATGGTGGGCCTAATCAGGCCGCTGGGCGCGCTGGCCTAGTCAACACCAATACAACCTATGAGAACGCCACCGCCTACACGGTGCAGGTGATTGATGCCAACAGCTTCCAACTGAAACGCAATAACGCCACCGTTGATCTCAACACCACCGCTGGCACGGGCAGCGACGCCCTGTCGGGCTTGGATACGGTAGACACCCAGGTGGAGAGCAGCACCACCAAACTCACCCAGATCGGCACCCAGCAGATCCAGGTGGGCAACCAGTGGACCACCTATGACCTATCCCTAAACCAAGACGCCTTCTATCGTCCCGCCACGGGGGAGATCCGTGAATACTTTGTGCCGGGTGTTGATTTCATCGTGGCCTCCATTCCCTGGCCTTCAGGGGTCCCCGTGCCAGCCACCAGTGGCAGCCAGGCGACGAGCTGGGATCAGTATTCCAGCGCCCAACGCAACGCCGTTCTCGATTACTTGGGCTACAAGCCTCTCTACGCTGCTAATTTCTCCAACATTGTTCGCAACGAAAGTCGCAACGGTGTTCTCACCACTAAATCCATTGCCAATCCTTGGGCCGGCGGTTCGAACAAAATTTGGCTGCCCACCAGTGGTGATTTAGCCGGCATGGCCATTGAGGGCACCACCGATGCCTTAGCCAAGGTGGTGAGCAATGAGACCTTCGAGGGCACTATTGCTGCTGCTACCCAGGGTTGGTCCATTACTTCAAATTCAGGCACTGTGGTATCTAGCCCGAGACTCTCTCAATACATGTCTTTTTCGTCAGGTAGTTGGGATAGCCTGGGCAGAGACGCAAAGAAATCTTTCACCTTAGACGGTAATGGCGGAACCATTAGTTTCGACTTTTATCGAATGAATAGCTGGGACGACAATGAATATTTTAAAGTTTTTAATGGCGATCAGTTAATTCTAAATGAACCGTTTAAATACGATGTTGCTGGTACTGCCAAGACGAATACACTTGTTAATGGCTACACATATACCATCACTCCCGCGACCAGCCTTACTGACTTGGATGGTCATTTTGTTTTGGATCAGGCTTTCCACGTGACCATTACGGTGCCCAAGGATAAAACTGAAATTAAACTTGGCTTTGGCAGCAATCTTAACGGCCCTAATGCAGGTGATGAATCCTATGGAATCGATGCACTTTCGGTTGTCAACGCACCCGCTATCTATAGCACCACATCAGCTACCCCAACGGCAACTCAGGCGCTCCGCCTTGATGGTGCCAATGATTATGCCGACCTCCCTGATATCAGCCTTGGTGGTGATTTAACAGTTGAGGCCTGGGTGTACATCAATAGCGGCCAGACCTGGGCTCGCATCGTTGATATTGGCAATGGAGCCGCAAGTAACAACATTCTTTTGGCTACCTACGCAGATACAGGTCGGCTTGCTTTTGAAGCCTATGCTAACGGCTCCAGCAATGGTCAGGTGATTACCGATGATGCCCTGCCGATCAATCGCTGGGTTCACGTTGCCGCCGTCCTCAACAACGACAAGTCTGTTCAGATTTACTGGGATGGTCAACTAAAGAAGAGTGGTGCCCTTTCAGCCCTACCTGCTGATATGGTACGAACTAATACTTGGGTTGGCCGCAGCAACTGGGCTGGCGATGCCTATTTCAATGGCTCCATCCGGGACCTGAAGATTTGGAATGATGCCCGCACCTCTGCTGAAGTCAGAAGTGATATGAGTCTGGCACCGAGTGGGAGTGACAATGCCTTGGCTGCCTGGTATCCCTTCGCCGACAATCGTCCAGTTTCCTTCCAGCGCACACCTAATCCAGCAAACGGAAGAACCTACTTCTCTGTCAACGAGAATGGAGTCAACAAACCAATTCTCTTTGGTGCAGACCAGCTCTACGCAGGCATATATGAAGGCTGGCAAACCCTTGGTGCGGCAAAAGTTGACGGTGTAAATAGGGTGCTTTGGTATCATCAGCCAAGCAATCAATCTCACTATTGGAACCTAGATTCAAACTGGAGTCGTGTTGGCGTTGGTGGTACATACGCAGTCTCCTCAGCTGACTCCTATAAACTTGAATCTCAGTTTGCAGTTGACATTAATCTTGATGGGATCATTGGCAATCCCAGTGCTAATAACGCTAATCTCTCGGTTTCCTTGCAGCGTACGCCCAATCCGTCGGACGGAAGGACCTACTTCTCAGTAAACGAGAATGGAATTAACAGGCCAATCAATGGTGGTAGCCTCTACGAAGGCATCTACGACGGTTGGCAAACCCTTGGCGCAACAAAAGTAGACGGTACCAATAGGCTTCTTTGGTATCACCAGCCTTCCAATCAATCTCACTACTGGAATCTAGACAGCAATTGGAACCGTGTGAGTCATAGTGGCAACTATGCCATGAATTCCACCGAAACATATGATCTTGAATCCCAGTTTGGAGTTGACATTAATAGGGATAATTTCATCGGCTATCAAGCCAATAACCCCACCGCATCCAAGAGTGGCCTACCTATTGCCTCTAATGATTTTACTATTGCCACCCTTGTTAATGGCGCAAATATCAACGTTGTCGACGGTTCAGGGTCAGCGGCATCCGATGGAACCAGTCGCGAATGGGTGGGAACTTTTGTAGACACAGCCAAGGTTCTCTATAGACAAACTCGATCAGCGCTAACAGCATCAACCCTAACGCAAACAGTCTCCAATCCCTCGGACTCTGGTGCTGGCACCACGACGATTACAGGCCAGATTTCGGATGCGGAGCCTATTCCGGGCACTACTCCTGGTGCAAGCGAATGGCGGGTCAGCTATGACAGCAACGGAGCTCGTAGCTACAGGATCAATGGCTTAAGAACCGGACTCAGTGGCACTCCCCAGTCCACGACCGCATCCGTTACCCGCGAGCCGGACTGGAAAGACAACTCTACATTTTCTCCATCCACCGCTCCCACGGTTGCCTTAGGTACCCACAAAGGCAACGCCCCCTTCATCCTGGGCTATACACCAAGGCCCAATCTAGAAACCTTTGAAAATAGTTCAGGTTGGAACGTGCCCTCAGGCCCCGCTCCGATTACCACCAACAACAGCTATTACGGCTCCTTCCTCGGCGTATTTGCCAATGGCAGCAAGACCAGTGGCCAGGATACCTGGAAAACCTACACCCTCGATGGCAATGGGGGCCAGATTAGCTTCACCATGCACAAAATGGACACTTGGGATGGTGAGTCATTCCGGGTTTATGCCAATGATCAGGTGGTGTTTGATCAAAATCTCGTTTGGCACACAGATTACTACAATTCTGTCTTTACCGATACCCCCAGAGTTTCTGGGTACACGGGAACAAGTATTGCACGCAATGACTATTCCCCGCACTATGCTGCTACTGGCTACAACGAGCAGAGTTTTGATATCTCGATTACCATCCCTGCTGGCGTAACCAGTCTGAAATTAGGATTTGGCAGTAGTTTGGATGGAGGCACGTCTGATGAATCCTATGGTATCGACAACGTGGCGGTTGTTAATGCGAATCAAAACCCTGGCCTTTATGCACCTAGCAGCGGTAGTCTGAATCTGGACTACATCAATAGCACGGCTTCGCTTGCCAATCGAACGGTTGTGAGCGCTGGAGGCACATCAAGGTCAGTTGGCACCATTCCTTCCACATCTATTGCCTATCTTGCTTCAAGTGGATCTACTAGTAATACCGACGCAAAAGCGAAATCAGATGGCCTAAGCATTAGTACTAGAGATGCTTTGGATCAAAACCAAAGCTTTAATGGGTATTCCAGGCTGGCCCGACTCACCAACTCGTCTGAGGTAACAGTGGCTGCCGCCAAGGCCAAAGGCCGTGATGTTCCGCATCTCTTCGCCGTCGATGGAATCCAGACCACGAATGATTTTACCTGGCGCTATTATGATGGTCAAGCCATCGGTGATCTGTGGGGCAACAAGCAACTTTATCTGCAAACTTCTTCTACTGACTGGTCTACTGCCAAGTCACTTGCCGAGGGAATGGAGGGTAATCTAGCCAAAATCGATACTGCTGCAGAAAATGCCACGATTGATTCTCAGTTTGGCTCGGCCTGGATTGGCGCCTCCCGCTCCAGTCCCGGGCAAAGCTTTAAATGGACGGATAATAATTCTTTAAGTTATACAAATTGGTCCTCGGGTCAACCCGATAATGCTTTTGGGTCGGGTTTGACTCAATTTAGTGATAACTTTGAAATTGATAACAATGTCGCTTGGGGTAGCAATAGAAAGGATAGCGGCTACGGAAGGTTCCATGGCCGTTGGGGTATTGAACCTGCCTGGGAAACCTCGCTTGCCATGATTTTGAATGAGAATCTATACCACCAGATTAGCTATGATTTTCTGAGGATTGATAGCTGGGACGATGAAAGTATGCGCTTTAAAATTTCGACGAATCTTGGCTCATGGGATCTTAACAAGTCCTTCCGGCAAGATCGTGATGAGGGATCCTTCGATTTGCTCAACCAGAATGGTTTTAAGATGAGTTTTGTGTCGACTCGTTTTGGTAACTTCATGTACAACGAGGCAAAAGATCAAGCTTTCAAAGTCACCCTAACACTTCCCCTTGGTGTTACCTATTGTGACATGTGGTGGGATGCCGGATTGAATGAAGGAAATACTAACGAGGCCTGGGGTATGGACAACTTTAGTCTTAAGTCGAGCTCTGGTGAGCCTTATGTACATATTCTTGATGGCGGTCAGTGGAATGACTGGTCTGACGACGGGTCTCTCCCTGGAGTTGTAGAGTTGACTGTTCCCAACATTAATTGGAACGCTGGGGAGCCCAATGACGGCGGCGGCACCGGTCGCAATGATGAAAACTATCTCGGCATGTATGGGTCCCTGGGTACATTTAATGACAGCCCAAACACCGCGTCCTGGTATCTCTCACAAGCCAACCCCGTTTGGGGCCCCAGCCGTGATATCAAAGAAGCCTTCTACGACTACAAGTACGACTGGACGTCTGTCCCCCTTGATGTCACCGATCCCCGCTTTAACTACCGCTACAATACAACCTCTACCGTTACGCCGATCTATGAAACCCAGCCCCTTTATCACCAGGAGGATGTCACCACCGTTAGCACCGTTTCCAAGCTGACGCCGCGCCTGGTCAACCAGACGGTGTATTCCACCCAGTCGGTTACCACCGGTGTGGCCACCAGCTACACCACCGACTTCCGCCTTTCGGCGGCCGTGCCCTTCGACAGCATCAAGGGCAGCCGCGTCACGATCAATACCAGCGGCACTGGCGTCACCAACGTCTCCGGCAACATCAAGGCCACCGCAGCAACCACAGCCCCTAATTCCGTCAATTTGGGCTTCATCTCCACTGGTGCCCTCAACCTCGGCAACGGCTCCAGCAGCGTCGTTAATAGCACCCTGGTGGCCAACAGCTTCAACCTCAAGGGGGCTGGTCTCACTGCGGCTAACGATGTGCTAATCGCTGGCGTTAACAGCAGCCAACCCCAGGCCGTCAGCCTCGATGCTGGCACCTCGGCCCTCAGTCTCCAGAGCAGCCTGGCCCCCGTTGGTGCACTCACGCTCAAGGGCAGCAGCCTGGTCCTGCCCACAACACAAGCCCTCAGCCTCGACGGGGTTAATGATTATGCTGATCTCCCTGATCTCAGCCTTGGTGGTGATTTAACAGTTGAGGCTTGGGTGTATGTGAACCAAGCCCAGGCCTGGTCGAGAATTGTCGATATCGGCAATGGGCAGGCAAATAGCATACTTTTAGGTAGTCATGGGGCAAATGGCGGTCTGTGGTTTGAAACTTTCACCAATGGAACTAGCAACGGTGGTGTCGTGGCTGATGAAGCCATCCCAACAAACCGCTGGGTACATGTAGCTGCCGTACTGAATCAAGATAAGTCTGCCAATCTCTACGTCGATGGTGTCTTGAAGAAATCTGGAATTACTTCGGCTTTACCCGACCATATAGTGCGGACAAATACTTGGGTTGGCCGTAGTAACACTTCTGTAGATCCTTACTTCAATGGTTCGATCCGTGACCTCAAGATCTGGAATGATGCCCGCACCCCTGCTGAAGTCATAAACGATATGAGTCTGGCACCGAGTGGGAGTGACAACGCCTTGGCTGCTTGGTATCCCTTCTCGGGAACTGCAGAAGGGGCAAGCTTGCTCAACGGAGCCGCTTTGGGACCGGCAGCCGCAACCACCGGCCGCTCCTCCTTCTGGGCCAATTCCATCAACCTTGCAGCTGGTACCACCCTCAACGTCAACCAGGCGGAGGCCAATGGCCAGCTGTTGCTATTGATCAATAGCAGCAACGGTGCCCCCACCAGCCTCAACCTATCCGCCGGTGATGTGCTCAGCACCCAGACCTTTGATAATCCCCTGCCGGCCTGGACCACCGCCGCCACCCTCAGTTCTGCGCCGATCATCACCAGCGGCAGAATCACCACCGCCCTGGGGCAATTTGCCAACGGTGCAAAATCCTCCAACCAGGATGTCTGGAGCAACCTGAACTTCAACAACGCCGGTGGCAGTATCAGCTTTGATCTGTTGCGTCTTGACACATGGGATAACGAAGACTTCCGCGTCTACGCCAATGACACCCAGATCCTTTCCAGCACCTTTAATGGCACCACTAACGTCACCAGCACCAGCGCTAGAACCACGAACGGCTACAGCTGGACAATCACTCCAGTGGCCAACTTCGGCTCCCTCGGTGGCAGCAGTGTCGATACCGACCAAACCTTCAAGGTGACGATCAAGGTTCCGGCAGGCGTCGGTCTGCTCAAATTGGGCTTCGGCAGCACCCTTACTGACGGCATCGACAATGAGTCCTATGCCATCGACAATGTCGTTGCAACCACAAGTCTCAACCAGCAGCTGCTCAATGAAACCTTTGAATCGGCCCTTGGCGCCTGGCAGTTGCCCAGCACAGTCACCAGTTCCCCAATCAGCCTCAACAGCACGGCCAATGGCGCTATTGGCAACGTGCTTGGCATCTTTGCCAATGGTGATAAAACCAGTGGCCAAGATGCCTGGCGCACCCTCGCCCTCAGTGGCGATGGTGGCCGGGTCATGTTTGACCTTCATCGCCTCGATTCCTGGGACAATGAAACCTTCAATCTCTACGCCAATGACGCCATAATAGCCAGCACGAATTTTATTTGTGACGCCAATGTCACCGCGCCCATCACTGGCACCACCAGCAGTGGCTACAGCTACTCCATCACCCCCCTGGCCAGCGCAACCAACTTCTATAACGTCAGCGTCTGGTGGCCAGACCAAAGTTTCCGGGTGATTCTTGATGTGCCCGCCGGTGTCACCAGCCTCAAGCTTGGTGTTGGCAGCAACCTTGATTCAGGCGCCAGCGATGAGGCCTACGCCATTGATAATTTCCGCTTCCTTGATCCCGGCAGCCTAACCATCTCGGCCCTCTCGACCAACCTCCCCCTGGTGATCAACGCCGGCGGCAGCGTCGCCCTCAATAGCGCCGCCAGCACCGCCGCCCTCGACCTCACCGCCGGGTCCCTTAGTGCTGCCAGCACAGCCACCCTCAATGCCACGGGCCCCCTTAACGTTCGTGTCACCGGTGGCACCAGCAGCAACTTTGGTGCCCTCACCCTTAAGGCTCCCAGCATCAACCTCGACAGCCAGGCCGGTGGCATCTTCAAGGTGGATACCCCCACCGTGAGTCTGGCCTCCCGCAATTCCCTTGCCGTCACCCAGGCCGGCACCGGTGCCACAACCCTTTCGCTGAACAGCAGCGCCGGCAACTTTGCCTTCACCAGCCTCGGTGCCCTCTCCGTTACCAATCTCAGCAGCGGCAGCGGCACCGTTGCCCTCACCGCCAACAGTGGTGACATCACCCTGGGCTCCATCACCCAGGCCCTGGCCGGCTCCCTCAGCCTCACCGCCACCAGCGGCAAGGTCACCGGTGCCAGCGGCAGCAATCGGGCCATCGGCGCCCTCTCCGTGGTGGCCCGGGATGGCATCGACCTCTCCGCCGGCCAGCTGCGGTCCTTCTCCGGTTCCACTACCACTGCTGGCAGCGACATCCTGTTGAGCGCTGCCATCCCTGGCTCCATCTCCCTAGCCGCTCTTTCGGCCCCAGACCAGATCACCATCAGCAACAGCCAAGGGGCCCTGCAGGTCACAAACCCTGCCGGGATTTCCGCTTCTGGCCTGTCCCTCACCGCCCAGGACGCCCTCCAGATCACCAGCACCAGCCCGGTCACCCTGGCAGCGGCCAATAGTCTCAAGCTATCGGCTAATAATCTCGACGCCAATCTGGCCAACCTCACCCTTAAGACCAATCTGGCCGGCGGCAAAACCTGGCTCGACTTCAACGGCTACACCTCCGCCGATGCCGTCAAATTACCCCTGATTGATACGATTAATCTCATTTTCCAAAGCTCTTCCGGTTTGCGGTTGTTTACTGATTCATTCACCGAAAGTCAAAAGAATAAGCCCCTCGATACGATCACTTTTATTCGCAAGGAGAACGCCAACGATCAGGTCTCCCTCCGCCATCCCTACCTCAACGATTCCCAGCTCCTCCTCGGTAGCGACAGTCGTTTCTATGGTTATACCTCTAACCAAACCCTCCAAACCCATTTTGATGTAACGGCAGGTCAGTATGTCTACACGGCGCTGAGCACTACAAGTGCCGGGCTCCTCTTGAATACTCCGATCACGATTGCCTCCAGCAACTACCAACTCACCGCCGCCAACCTCAGCAGCGCCACCCTGCCCTCCGGCATCACCGCCTCCCAGGTGGTGTTCTCCACCATTGCGCCCGTGTTCAGTGCCGCCCCTGCAGGTGTCACGGTGATCCCAGCGTCTACCAGTGGCACCCCCGTGGCTGATGCAGTGAGTGAAGTCGCCTCAAACCCCGCTAACCCGGTCATTGCCGGCACCTCCATTGCCATCCCCAGCGGCTATGTGGAGCTGGTGCAAACCGACCTGATCCGCGAACTGGTCAAGTCCGGCTACCTCATTTCCAGCGGCTCCACCACCAGCTCACCGCTGATGAATGCCGATGTCTGGCTTGATCTCAACCGCAACTTCCTTAAAGACGACGCTGAACCTGCAGCCATCACCGATGCCGATGG
>CAMCMT010000003.1 GCA_945875915.1 Synechococcus sp. UW140
GGTGGCCCACACCTGATCCACTGCCGTGACCATGCTGAGATCCACCAGGCAGGTGAATCGCACGGATGGATGACCAGGGACCGTGGTGCGCGGTTTCTGGTAGATCGCCCGTAAACCCATGCGCTGCATGAGGTTTCGTACTCGGTCACGGCTGATCGGGATCCCATCTCTGGCCAGGTAGTCCACCATCCTGCGGCTGCCGCTGCAGGGATCTTCCAGGTAGAGAACATCAATTCTGGCCATGATCCGCAGCGTCGATTCCCGCACCGGTATGGGCTGGTAGTACAGCGTGGATCGAGCCAGACCCAGCAGCACGCATTGGCGGCTGACGCTGAGATCGGGGTGGCCTGAATCGACCAGCTTGCGTAGTTCACGGGCATCAGAGCAGCTGAGACTTTTTTTTGAGCCACTCCAGCTCCATCTGCAGCCGGCCGATCTGCTGGAACAGCCCTGCTTCCTTGGCCTGCCCGTCCTCCTTGTCCTTGGTCTGCTTGCCCCTGATGAACAGCTCGCTGGCTCCATCAAGCAGCTGCCGCTTCCAATGGCTCACCTGGATTGGATGGATGGCATGGTCGGCGGCGATCTCCTGGATCGTCTTGCGGCCACTGATCGCCTCCATGGAGACCCTGGCCTTGAACTCGGGACTGTGGGTGCGGCGCTTACTCATCGATGGAGATGCCCTGAAATCCAGAGATTGCACTTGAGTGACCAAACCGCTGCATCCTGATAGGTACTTCACAAGTTCCAGCAGGATCGCCTCTGGGGCACTTTGGTGTATTTTTCACTTTCTCAAGGCAGCACCATTCAATGAACCTGATTGGGTGACAAGCCCCGCTGATCCCGCTCGCCGGCTTGCCAGAATCATTGGCTGATTCCTGCCCCTCAGCCGCCGATGCCACTCACCGCCCTGGTTCGCCAGCTCCAGCAGGTGACCCTCACCGGTGAAGTGCTGGAGCGCAGCAAGCGGCCCGAGCGGCTGCGGCTCAGCGGTGCCGGCCGGGCGGCCCGGGGCCTAATCAGCAGTGCCCTGGCCTCGGCCGCCGAAGCCCCCCTGCTGGTGGTGGTGCCAACCCTGGAGGAGGCAGGCCGCTGGGCATCCCTACTGGAGCTGATGGGCTGGAGCAGCAGCCTGCTTTACCCCACCAGCGAGGGCTCCCCCTACGAACCCTTCGATCCCACCAGCGAGATCACCTGGGGCCAATTACAGGTGCTCAGCGAGCTGCTGGATGGCGGCTCCAACCGCCTGGCGATCGTCGCCACCGAGCGGGCCCTGCAACCCCACCTGCCGCCGCCAGCGGCCCTCAAGGCCCACTGCCACAGCCTGCGCAAGGGCGACAGCGTCAACCTGGAGGCCCTCGGCCAGACCCTCAGCCGCCTCGGCTATGAACGGGTCGCCTCGATCGAGCAGGAGGGCAGCTGGAGCCGCCGCGGCGACATTGTGGATGTCTTTCCGGTCAGTGCCGAACTGCCGGTGCGGCTGGAGTTCTTCGGCGAAGAGCTCGAAAAACTGCGGGAATTTGACCCCGCCAGCCAACGCTCGCTGGATGCGATTGAGGTGGTGCGCCTCACCCCCACCGGCCATGGCCCCTTGATCGCCGATGCCCTGCGAGACTCGATGCCGGCAGGGCTCGAGCAGCTGCTCAGCCCCGAGGCCCTCGACCAGTTGCTGGAGGGCGGCACCCCCGAAGGCATGCGGCGCCTACTGGGACTGGCCTACAGCCAGCCGGCCTCCCTGCTCGATTACCTGCCAGCCAGCACCCTGGTCGCGATCGATGAACGCCGCCATTGCCTGGCCCATGGCCAGCAGTGGTTTGACCATGCCAGCTCCCACTACGGCGATGTCATTGCCGAGCTCGATAGCGCTGGCCAAGGCGCCGAAACCCCTGGCAGCCTGCCAGGGGTCAGCCTGCTGTCGGCCTGTCTGCACATCAGTCCCCGCGAGGCCCTGGAGCAGGTCGAAAGCTTTGCCGGCTTCGACCTGGCCGAACTGAGCGAAACCGATCAGCACGCCAACAGCTTTGACCTGGCCAGCCGTTCGGTACCGGCCTATCCCAATGCCTTTGGCAAGTTGGCAGCCCTGGTGCGCGGCTTCCAGGCGGACAAAGCACGGGTGTGGCTGCTCTCGGCCCAGCCCTCTAGGGCGGTGGCCCTGCTGGAGGAACACGACTGCATCAGTCGCTTTGTGCCCAATCCCGGCGATTTCGCCTCAATCAACCGGCTGATTGAACAGAACACTCCGGTTGCCCTTAAAACCCGGGGCACGGCCGAACTCGAAGGCTTGCAACTACCGGCCTGGAAGCTGGTTTTAATCACGGATCGGGAATTCTTTGGCCAGCAGTCGTTAACAGCCACGGGCTATGTGCGCCGGCGTCGCAAGGCGGCCAGCCGCACGGTGGATCCCGGCAAGATGCAGCCCGGCGATTTTGTCGTGCACCGGAACCACGGCATCGGCCGCTTCCTCAAGCTGGAAAAACTAGTCATCAGCGGCGAATCCCGCGATTACCTGGTGGTGCAATACGCCGATGGCCTGCTACGGGTGGCCGCCGACCAGCTCGGCAGCCTGGGACGCTATCGGGCCAGCACCGATGCGCCCCCCGAACTCAACCGCATGGGCGGCACGGCCTGGGCCAAGGCCAAGGAACGGGCCCTAAAGACCGTGCGCAAGGTGGCCCTCGACCTGGTCAAGCTCTACGCCGAGCGGCACCAGGCGCCGGGCTTTGCCTTCCCCGCCGATGGTCCCTGGCAAAACGAACTCGAAGACTCCTTTCCCTACGAACCCACCCCCGACCAGCTCAAGGCGATCAGCGATGTCAAGCGGGACATGGAGCGCCCCCAGCCCATGGACCGCCTGGTGTGCGGCGATGTGGGCTTCGGCAAAACGGAGGTCGCGATCCGGGCCATCTTCAAGGCAGTAACCGCTGGCAAACAGGTGGCCCTACTGGCCCCCACCACGGTGCTGGCCCAACAACATTGGCGCACCCTCAGCGAACGTTTCGCCCCCTATCCCCTCAAGGTGGCCCTGCTCAACCGCTTCCGCACCACGCTGGAACGTAAAACGATCCTGGCGGGCCTGGGCGAAGGCAACGTCGATGTGGTTGTGGGCACCCACCAGCTGCTGAGCAAGGGCACCAACTTCAAGCAACTTGGATTACTAGTGGTGGATGAAGAACAGCGCTTTGGTGTTAATCAGAAGGAAAAGATCAAGGCCTTGCGTAAGGACGTCGATGTGCTGACCCTTTCGGCCACACCAATCCCCCGCACCCTCTACATGAGCCTCTCAGGCGTGCGCGAAATGAGCCTGATTACCACGCCACCGCCGCTGCGGCGGCCGATCAAAACCCACCTGGCCGCCCTCGATGAGGAGGCGGTGCGCAGCGCCATCCGCCAGGAACTCGATCGCGGCGGCCAGATTTTCTATGTGGTGCCGCGGGTGGAGGGCATCGAGGAGGTGGCCGCCCAGCTGCGCCAGATGCTGCCAGGCATGCGCCTACTGGTGGCCCATGGCCAGATGGCCGAGGGCGAACTGGAAAGCGCCATGGTGGCCTTCAATGCCGGCGAAGCCGACCTGATGCTCTGCACCACGATCGTGGAGAGCGGCCTCGATATTCCCCGGGTGAACACCATTTTGATCGAGGACGCCCACAAATTTGGCCTGGCCCAGCTCTATCAATTGCGCGGCCGGGTCGGCCGCAGCGGCATCCAGGCCCACGCCTGGCTCTTCTATCCGGGCAATGCCTCCCTCTCGGAAGCGGCCCGCCAGCGGCTTCGCGCCATCCAGGAATTTGCCCAGCTGGGGTCCGGCTACCAGCTGGCCATGCGCGACATGGAAATCCGCGGGGTTGGCAATTTGCTCGGGGTAGAACAGAGCGGCCAGATGGAAACGATCGGCTTCGATCTCTACATGGAGATGCTGCAGGAATCCCTAGCCGAGATCCAGGGTCAGGACATCCCCGCCGTTGAGGACACCCAGATCGACCTACCGATCACCGCCTTCATCCCGGGCGATTGGATCACCGAAAATGACGAGAAAATCGCCGCTTACCGGGCCGCCGCCGAATGCGCCAGCATGGACAATCTGGTGGAACTGGCAGTCGGCTGGGTGGATCGCTACGGCGCCATCCCCGCCCCGGTGCAAAGCCTGCTGCAATTGATGCAGCTGAAGTTGTTGGCCAAGCGCTGTGGCTTTTCCCGGATCAAACCGGAGAAGCCGAATATTGCCCTGGAAACGCCCATGGAGGAGCCAGCCTTCCGCCTGCTACGCCAGGCCCTACCCCAACATCTGCACGGACGCCTCGTTTACCAGGGCGGCCCAGGCAGCACCGCCAAGGTGTTGGCTCGGGGCTTGGGGGTGTTGCCCATCGAGAAGCAACTTGAACAACTGATGGAGTGGCTCAAACTGATGGCCGACCAGCTGCCCGGCAGCGATGGCCTCAGCGAACAGCAACGGCGCCAACAACTCGAAGCCCGTAATGCCGAGGTGCTGCGTGTTTGAAAACGTGGCCCAACGCCCAGCCCTTAGCAAGGGGCCCACACCAGCCAAGCGGCGCCGGCAGGCAGCCTGGCCAAAACTGGTCCTAGGCCTGACCCTGGCCCTGGGCTTGCAGGCCTGCAGCGAGCCAAGGTCTTTGCAACAGCAAACCCTAATCATTTATGTCGATCCCCCCGATTCTGCCACCCTCAACAAAAACAATCTCCACGCGTTATGGGATCCCCTGCTGAAGGCCTACAAACGCTTGCATCCAGGCGTCCATCTCAATTTAAATTTCGTCGTCTTCCAAGACCAGCAACTCAAAGAGGAGTTGCGCCGCCGCAATAGCCGTGGATTGGGCCCCGACCTGATCTTGATCAACGCCTCAACGGCGATCGATCTTCACAATGAAGGGCTCATTTCCCGGATCCAGGTGTCCGCAGACGTGCAAAACAGCCTGCAACCCTGGATTCTCTCCCGGGTGCAGGTTCCAGGAGGCCTAGCGGCCCTGCCCGTTGCCCTAGAACCCCAACTCAGTTGTTATAATCGAACACGCATCCCCAGCCCGCCAGCCACCCTCGAGGAGTTACTGCAATTGGCAGCCTCGGGGCGGCGCATTGGCCTCTCCATCTTTCCCAAAAGCATCTGGTGGAGCACCGGTCCCTTGGGAGCGAACCAGGCCCTGATGCGGCGGCTCGAGGCACCGCCCGGTAGTAAGGAACGGATCAGTAATAGCGATCAGGTCGCCATCACAACCTGGCTGAGCTGGTTGCGAGAAGCCTCTTTACAGAGCCATGTGAATTTCTTCAATAACGATGAAGACTTGCTTAACGGCCTGGGCAAAGGCCAACTGGATTGGACTAGTTGTTTGAGTTTTAACCTGCCAAGTCTAAAGCGCCAGATGGGGGACAACCTGGGAGTCTCCAGCCTGCCTAGAGGCCCCCACGGCTTTGCCTCGCCCAACTCCCTGCTAAGGGTGCTGGCCTTCGGTGTCAATTCTTCCGGGCAACAACGCCAACAAGCCATGGAGCTTGGATTGCTGCAATTAAACCCGTTGATGCAGCGTTCCATGACTCTCAATAGCGAGCAAGTTCTGCCTGTCAACCGCTTTGCACCGGCACCCATTGCCAGTTCCGCAAAGCTGAAGGTGCTGGTCAATGCCCAGGAGCAATTCCAGCAAAGTTCCTTGTTATCCCGATCGCCCTTGGCCCTCAATCGATTGGACAATCACAGCATGGAGCTGGAAGCTCTGTTGACCCAGGTGGTCGTCGATGTGATCGGGCCCGAACAAGCAAGCGCGCGCTTGATCAAGATTCTGAGGCAACCCTGATGGGCGATCTGCTGGTGGCGATGATCAGCTGGTTGGGCTTCCTGCAAAGGCCGGATGTGCTCAAGCAGCTCCTGGCGATCGGCCTAGCGCTGCTGCTGGGACGCTCGCTGGCCCACTCGCCCTGGTGGGGCCACCTGCCCCTCTTCGCCCAGTTGCGGCGTCCCCCCATCCCCCTGGTTGAGGAAGCGGCCCTGCTGCTGACGATCCCCTTGCTCTCGATGGCGGGCCAAGGGAGTGGTTTGGTCCTGCTGGTCGCCCAGATCAAGGCCGCCTGGCTGGGCCTGGGCCTGGTGGAGCAGCAACTGCTCGAGCGCTGGCTGGGTCATGAGATGCGCCTGCGACTCTCAAGCCGGCTGCTGCGGCCAGCCCTACTGATTGCCACCCTGCTGATTGGCCTGGACGCGGTGGACAACCTGCAGGAATTGGCAAGCGTGCCCCTGGGCCGCCTCTTCGGCTCCGTCATCAACCTGGGCCACTTCGTCCAGGTGTTAGGGGTGCTCTACGTCTTAGCCGTCGGCTCTGGTCCACCAGCAAGCGCCCTCGGCTGGCTCTGCCAGAGGGGTCTGGGCATGGGCGACGGCAGCCGCCGTGCCCTGGAATTGATCCTGCGCTACTTCCTAGTCAGCATCGGCATCGTCTGGGCCCTCGGCGACTTGGGCTTCAACCAGACCGGCCTACTCGCCATCGCCGGCGGCCTCTCGGTGGGCCTGGGCTTTGGCGTTAAGGAAGTGTTCTCCAACTTCATCAGTGGCCTGTGGCTGCTGTTTGAAGGCTCGGTGCGGCCGGGGGAGGTGCTGATCATTGATGGCGAAGCCTGCGAAGTGCGCCGGCTAGGGCTGCGGGCGGCCGTGCTTTGGCGCCGCAGCGACAACGCCGAGCTGCTGATCCCTAACCAAACCTTCTTCACCTCCACCACGGCCACCTTCACCGGCAGCGACCGGATGCGCCAAGGCATCCTGACGGCAACGGTGACGAACACCCTCCCCCCTGCCGAGGTGCTCGCGCGCCTGGAAGCGGTTGCCTCTGGCCTGAAGGGCGTGCTGCGCGAACCGGCAGCCATGGCCACGATCGAAAAATTTGGCGCCACCACCACCGACTACAAGCTCACCTACTGGATGCCCGATCCGCTCAGCATCCGGGAAGTGAGCAGCGAGCTGAAGTTGGCCCTATGGCACAGCTTCAGCCCCGACGAAATCATCCTGAGCTGAGGCAACGGCGGCGCTGCCCTGAGCCTGCCCAGCGCAGGGGGCCCCAGGTGGGGGACTGGAGCAGCAGAGCGAGTCACATGTCAGACGGGCAGAGATGCCTCTGGTGTGGTGCTGCCAACCCAGTACCACCGGTCGTAACAGGCTTTGCGGCCCACGTTTAATGTGAAAAGGCCTCATTCCTAAAGCGTTCAGCAACCATGTCGGTGTTCCAGGCTCAATACTCAGAAGCCCTCTCGCCTGAGCACCAGCGCCTAGCGGAGGCCGACCAGGGCCGGAGGCCATGGAGAGCCTGGGGACCCTACCTGAGCGAAAGACAATGGGGCACGGTGCGCGAGGACGACAGCCCCGATGGCAATGCCTGGGAATCCTTCAGTCACGATCAGGCCAGATCCCGGGCCTACGAATGGGGAGAGGATGGCCTGGCCGGCATCAGTGATGACCGCCAGTTCCTGTGCTTCGCCCTAGCACTCTGGAATGGTAAAGATCCGATCCTCAAAGAACGCCTCTTTGGCCTCACCAATAGTGAGGGAAACCATGGCGAAGACGTCAAAGAATATTACTACTACCTGGACTCAACCCCAACGCATTCCTACATGCGTTACCTCTATAAATATCCGCTGAATGCCTATCCCTATGGCGACCTAGTTGCCACCAACAAAGCGAGATCGCGTTTTGAGCCGGAATATGAGCTGATCGATACTGGGATCTTCGAGAAGAATGAATACTGTGACATCGAAGTCGAATATGCCAAGGCTGGACCAGAGGATCTGCTGATCCAGATCACGGTCCACAATCGCTCCAACCAAACGGCCAAGCTCGCCGTCTTGCCAACCCTTTGGTTTCGCAATACCTGGGATCAGGGGAGCAGTCCGAAACCCTTGATTAAGACGAAGCCCTCTCAGTCAGGCCAAGCGAGACTCCATGCAACCCATCCCGACCTTGGCGATTTTGCGCTGCACTGCAACGGGGCAGATGAATTGGTGTTGACGGAGAACGAAACGAACACAGAAGTCATTTTCCAACAACCGAACCAATCTCCTTACACCAAATGCGGCATCAACCGCTACGTGGTTCATGGCGAGGCGGCAGCTGTTAACCCATCCCAGCAGGGCACGAAGGCTTCGGCGATTTACAACCTCTCGATTGGTGCCAATGCCTCAAGCATCATCAAGTTGCGACTGACAAAGTCATCGTCTGAAACACAAGATGACTCCGCCTATCACGATTTCAATCAGATCTTGGATCGCAGAAAGCAAGACTGCGATGACTTTTACGCCAGGGTGATGCCAGCTGGATTCAGCGCTGAGCAAAAGCTGGTGTTCAGGCAGGCGATGGCAGGGATGCTGTGGTCCAAACAGTTCTATAACTACGACATTGCGCCCTGGCTCCTGAAACGTGGCATTGATCCACTGGGTTTCAACAACGCCCAGGGTTTCAGGAATCAGCAGTGGCATCACATGAACAACAGTGATGTCATCTCCATGCCAGACAAATGGGAATATCCTTGGTACGCGGCCTGGGATCTCGCCTTTCACGCAAGCACTTTTGTCTTTGTCGATCCAAGTTTCGCCAAGCAACAGCTCAGCTTGATGCTGAGCAACCAGTATCTCCACCCCAACGGGCAAATTCCAGCCTATGAGTGGAACTTCGGCGATGTCAACCCACCCGTGCATGCCTGGGCGACTTTCAATGTCTACCTGGCCGATGCGACACTCCATGGCAAGGCTGATCATCAGTGGCTAAAAGAAAGCTTTCACAAGCTTCTCATCAATTTTACTTGGTGGTTGAATCGAAAAGATGCCAATGGCAATAATGTGTTTCAAGGCGGCTTCCTTGGTCTCGATAATATTGGCATTTTTGACCGCACTGAATCACCAGAGATGGGCGGCAGCCTGGAGCAAGCCGATGGCACGGCCTGGATGGCTCTATTTGCCCAAACCATGGTGCAAATCTCTGTGGAGCTGGCCCGAAAAGATGAAACGTATCGAGAATACCCAATCAAATTCATGAAGCATTATCTCTCAATCGCCCATGCCATGGTCAATCGCAATGCCAGCGAAAGTATGTGGGATGAAGAGGATGGCTTTTTCTATGACGTACTCCGCAAAAACGACGACAGCTCAACACGCCTGAAAGTCAGGTCCATGGTCGGACTGATTCCCCTGTGTGCCGTCCAGGTGTTTGAGCAAGATGTCATGGAGAGGCTGCCTGAGCTCAAAGATCTGCTACTTCGGCTCCAGGACAAATTTCCAGATCTGCATAGTTCTTTTCACGATGTGAGACTTAACGGGTTTGCAGACCGGCACATGATGTCGGCTCTCGATGAGACCAATTTTCGCCGCGTGCTGAAGATCATGCTCGATCCCGATGAGTTCCTCGGAGACTTTGGGATTCGCTCGATTTCAAAACGGCACGAGAGTGAACCCTATCGCTTTGTCCATAATCAACAGGAGTTCGTTGTCCAATACCTGCCGGCCGAGTCCGATTCAGGCTTGTTCGGCGGCAACAGCAACTGGCGCGGTCCGATCTGGATGCCAGTCAACGTCATGATTATTCGCTCCTTGATTGTCTACTTCTGTTATTACGGCAAAGACTTCCAGGTTGAATTCCCAACAGGCAGCGGCCAGTTGGCAAACCTCTATGAGATTGCCGAGCATCTCGCGGACAGAATCGTCTCTATGTTTACACGCAATTCTGAAGGTCTAAGGCCAGTCTTTGGCAACCAGCAGACCTTCCAGAGCGACCCGAACTGGAAGGATTATCTCCTGTTTTATGAGTACTTCCATGGTGACAATGGGGCCGGTATTGGCGCCAGCCACCAGACCGGCTGGAGTGGTCTGGTCGTTAATTTGACCCACTATTTCGCCGTCAATACCCAGGACAGCCTGTTGGCCCGTGGCCCTACGGGACCAGCGCCTCAAGTGCACCAGGGCGACCGCTGAGTCAGAGCTGCTCACTTGTCCTGACGCTACCTGCGAACTTGATTCTTCAGCGCATAATCGTGCGACTCGTGCGTTATGGCTCACCTGGCCTCAGTGCCGACTAGCGGCTGCTGCTGCTGACCACCTTTCTTGATCACCCCATGAGCCCTCGACCCACCCGAGCCCTGGCGGTGCCCTTCCTCGGCGTTCTGGCCAGCCTGCAACTGATCGACCCGAGCGTGGCCAACACAGCCCTGGTGAAGGCCGGCCAAGCACTGGAGATGCAGGGCGCCACCTTGGCCCTGGCTGCCACCATCTCCACCCTGGCCCAGGCTGCCACCGTGTTGCTGATGGGCTTCCTCGGCGATCGCCTGGAGCGCCGTCAGGTGTTGATGGCCGCCTTGCTGATGCTCATTGCCGGCGATGGGATCGCCATGGCGGCGCCCGATGCGGGCCTGTTTCTTTTGGGTCGTGCCCTGGCAGGCATCGCCGTCGGTGCCGTGCTCGTGCTGTCCTTTGCAGCCGTCGGCGTCGTGAGCCGTCCCGACCAGCTGGGCAAGGCTTTGGGCGTGTGGCACCTCTTGACCATCACTGGCTTTATCGCCGCCTCGCTCATCGGTGGCCTGTTGGCCAATAGCAGCTGGCGCCTGGCCCTGGGCCTGGTGCCCCTGGTCGCGGCGCTCTGTCTGCCGTTGCTGCACGTGCTGTTACCTGAGATGGCCGCTAACCCCAAGCTCAGGGCCGATTGGCCAGGGCTGGTCAGCATCGCTGCGGCGATGGTGCTCTTTCTCACCGGTGTAAGTCACGCAGCCAAGGGTTTCAGCTCACCGCAGTTCCTGATGCCCAGCCTGTCTGGGGTGGTGCTGTTCGGCGTGCATCTGCTGATCGAGCGCAGCCGTCAGGAGCCGATCTTCCCGGTTGCGTTGTACCGCCGTGGTTGCTTCACTGCGGCGATCGTGAGCGGCATCGCGTCTAACTTCGCCTGGGCCGTGGTGCAGTTTCAGACGAGCAACTTCTGGCAGCTGGTGCAGCACTTCAGCACGAGTCAGGTTGCCCTGGCCCAGCTCCCCCTGCTCGTTTGTTTTGCCGTTGGCGCTGTGCCGGCGGGCCGGCTGATGGGGTCAAGTCGCCGCACCACCCAGCTGATGGCTGGTGGCATCGTGATTCTCGTGCTCGGGCTGCTGTGGTTTGCCGCGATCCGCGCCGACAGCTCCTATGGCTCCCTGGTGATGCCGATGGTGCTGGTGGGCAGTGGACTGGCCTTGATCGCCGTGCCCCAGTCGGCGTTGTTCGTCCAGGAGGCTCCGCCGGGCTCTCTCGGCCCCGTCACGGCCTTCCGCACCACCACCGGACAGTTTGGCTTCGCCTTGGGTTTCGCCGCCAGCGGCGCATTGGTAGACGGCTTCGGTTCCGCCAACCTGCATGAACAGGTGCTGAAGCTGGGCTCCACAACCCTTTGGAGTTCCGAACTCGAAGCCAAGGTGCGGGCAGCCCTGGGCAGCGGCATGCTGAGCCATGCCAAAGACTTGCCTGCTAAGGCCATCGAGGTGATGACCGACACCTACGCCAGTGGCCTGGCGGGCACCCTGCTTGTTGCCGCCCTGGTGGTGGGATTGCTCGGCGCGATCAGCCTGCTGTTGCTGGTGATCGGCCACCAGCAGCGGCGCGTTGAGCAGGGGGATCAGCACTGCTGCTCTTGAGCCCTTGCAGGCTGTTAAGCGCGAACTGCCCAGAAGCTGAGCTCGACCTGCAAGGCCTCGCGGCGGGGCTCGACACTACGCGCTTGGTTGGGGTGGCACCCACGCCAACGCCCAACCCCTCTCAGCTTGCGCAATTCTTCGTTACAGTTGTGAGATCTTTCGTTACGTGAGTTCCGTGGGTGAGCTGATCGAGCAAGGGGGTGCCTCCGGAGGTTTCAGCCTTCTGACTGGCCTGGTCTGCATGGTCGCCCTAGGCCTGTATGGCTTCATGAGCCGAGACCAAGAGAACAATGACGACGATGACTCCAGCCCCGGCGGCGGCCTGATGCAGCCGGTGGCCTGAGCTGGCCTAATCGCCTTTGTTCAAGGATTAGAAACCTGATAATTGCTAATTCAATAAAAAGCAATTGCTATCTAGGTACTCAAACCACACCATAAAACTTCTTTGCCAGACTTTTCCAGCCCTTCCATTTGCCTTGTTAACCATAGGGTAACAACTTAGGTTTGTTGCCGCACTTTTAGTTAATTGGCAGCGTTGCCTGCCCCGAGGGACGCAGGCACATTGCTACTGCCTGGCTT
The DNA here is from genome assembly GCA_945875915.1 of Synechococcus sp. UW140. Lineage (GTDB taxonomy): Bacteria > Cyanobacteriota > Cyanobacteriia > PCC-6307 > Cyanobiaceae > BAIKAL-G1. Next base: position 12,207 of record CAMCMT010000003.1, read on the forward strand.
AAATGGCCGTTGGGCCACCCCGGCCTCGCGCAGCATTTTGAGCAGGCTAGTTTCAGCTGCCACGAACTGGCTGTCCTTTTGGGTGGCGATGTCTTCGAGCTTTAGTTTCTGGGCGTCGGCATCGGAAAGTTTGGCGACCACATCGGGCTCAATGCCGCGGTGGTGGATATCGCGGCCGCTAGGGGTGAGGTATTTGGCAATCGTCACGGTCATACCGGACCCATCGGAGAGCCCCCGCACCGATTGCACCAGGCCCTTGCCGAAGGTTTTCTGGCCCACCAACAGGGCCCGGTGGTTGTCCTGCAGGGCGCCGGAGAGGATCTCGCTAGCACTGGCAGATCCCTCATTGACCAGGATCACCAGGGGGCGCTTGGTGAGGGCATTGCCATTGGCCCGTTTGATGTCCTGGATGCCATCGCGGGTCTTGGTGGACACGATCACGCCCTCATCAAGCCACTGGCGGGCGATCGCCACGCTGGCCATCAGTAGGCCGCCGGGGTTGCTGCGCAAGTCCAGCACATAGCCCTGAACGCCCTTAGCCTCCAGGTCCTTCACCGCCGCAGCCATATCCCGGGCCGCATTGGCATTAAATTGTTTCAAGCGGATATAGCCCAGGCGCTCGCTATCGGGGCCGGTTTTCACCTGGTGCTCCACAGTGTGGAGCTCGATGCGCTCGCGCACCAAGGGCGCGGTGATCAGGGCGCCCTTGCGGCGCAGCTCAATAGTCACCTTGGTGCCGGCTTCGCCGCGGATCAGCTTGACCGCCTCTTCGGTGGACATCCCCTTGGTGGGTTTGCCATCAATCGAGACGATGACGTCCTTGGGTAATACGCCAGCCCGGAAGGCAGGCGAACCCTCGATTGGGGCGATAACCACCAATTCCTTGCTGTCCTTATCAATGCTGAGTTGGATGCCTACCCCGGTCAATTGGCCCGAAGTATCGATCTGCATCTCCTTGAACTCACGGGGGTCAAGGAAACGGGTGTAAGGGTCACTAAGGGTGGACAACATGCTGCGGATGGCCGCATAACCGTCCTTCGGCGTGTCGTAATTCTTGGCAAGAAGTTGACGTCTTAATTCTCGCCAACGCTCTGGTGAATACTTACCGGTGGTATCAAGATAATCGCGAAAAACAATCTGCCAGGTTTGATCAATCACCTCCTTGGGGCTGTCGCTGATCAGGGAGGCCAGGCTAGGGGCGTTCAGCACATGAGTACCCACCAGCACGGTGGCGGCGAGAGCCCCTGTCCCCATCAACACCACGACGCCGGTGCGAGCCCTGCCCATCGATAACTCCTGAAAACCTGGATATTGATCTCAAGCTAGCCCGCCAAGGTGATTCAATGGCAGCAGGGAAAACCGGAATGGGGACAGCCTGGCGACCGAACCCTGAGCCGTTAGGGATCAACCCAACGCCCGTCCTCCTTGATGAGGGCAATCAGGGCGGCCACTCCCTCGGCCTCCGGCACCCTGCGCAGTTCATCGCGGCCCCGGTAGAGGGAAATGATGCCTGGTGTCTTGCCGACATAACCGTAGTCGGCATCGGCCATTTCGCCCGGGCCGTTGACGATGCAGCCCATCACGGCGATATCCAGGCCGGTGAGGTGGGCCGTGGCGTCGCGCACCTTGTGCAGCACCTCCTCGAGGTTGAAAAGGGTGCGGCCGCAGCTTGGGCAGGCCACGTATTCGACCATCGTCTTGCGTAGGCCAAGGGCCTGCAGGATCGCGTAACAAACAGGGATTTCCTTCTCCGGCGCCTCGGTGAGGGACACCCGGATCGTGTCGCCTAAGCCATCGGCCAGCAGGGTGGCGATGCCGGCGGTGCTTTTAATACGGCCGTAATCGCCATCGCCAGCCTCGGTGACGCCAAGGTGCAGGGGGTAATGGAAACCCTCGAGGTCCATGCGATGGGCCATCAGCCGGTAGGCCGCCAGCATCACGGGTGCCCGTGATGCCTTCATCGACACCACAATGTTGTGGAAATCGAGCCGATCGCAGATTCGAATGAATTCGAGCGCCGACTCGACCATCCCCAGGGGGGTATCGCCATAGGTAAAGAGCATGCGCTCCGCCAAGGAGCCGTGATTGACGCCAATGCGCAGCGCCTTGTCCTGGCCCTTGAGCAGGCTCACCAGCGGTTCAAAGGTGAGGGCGATGCGATCGCCGATTTGGGCCAGCTCGGCCTCGGAAAAACTGGTGCGGTTGGGATCGGGTTTGTCAAACACAAACAGGCCCGGGTTGATGCGCACCTTGTCAACGTGGTGGGCCACCTCCAGGGCGATCTTCATGCCGTTGTGGTGCACATCGGCCACCAGGGGCACGGACTGGTAGGTGTCTTCCAGGCGTTTGCGGATCTCGGCCACGGCCTTAGCGTGGGCCAGGCTCGGCACGGTGAGCCGCACAATTTCACAGCCCGCCTCATGTAGGCGGCGAATGCCAGCGGTGGCCCCTTCGATATCGAGGGTGTCCTCATTGATCATCGACTGCACCACCACCGGGTGCTCACTGCCGATTTGGATGGCCCCCACCCGCACGCTGCGGGTCTTGCGGCGGTGGATCACCGAATCAAAGCGGGGATCGCTGGCCCCATCGGCGCCACTGACGCCTGGGAAGGGGTCAAGGTTCATGCCCGGGGTGACGGCATCGGGGCGGGCCAGGGTGCCGGTCATGGGGCGGGGCCGGAAGGTGACCCAAGCCTGTCACAGACCGGCACGAACCGGGCAGCGATGGCCGACTGCGGGCCTGGCGGCGAACGCCTAGCTGCTGGCCAGGAGGTGCTCCCGCACAGCCACCAGGTCCGCTCGGGTCAGGTCCCTGGGCCGGCCTGGCTGGATCGAGCCGTTGCGCAGCAGGTAGGCGGGGTGGAAAATCGGCATGCAGGCACACCCCCCAAAGGACTGCCACTGGCCTCGCAGCTGGCTGATCGGGCCCTTGAGCCCTAGGACCGCCTGCAGGGCCGTGGCACCGACCAGCACGAGCACCTGGGGCTGGACCAGGGCGATCTGTTGCTGGAGCCAGGGCCGGCAGGCGGCGAGTTCCAGGGCCGTTGGTTTGCGGTTGCCGGGGGGGCGGCACTTAACCACGTTGCAAATGTAGACGTCCTGGTTGCTGTCGAGGCCGGCCGCTGCCAGCAACTGATCCAGCAGCTGGCCCGAACGCCCAACAAAAGGTTGGCCCAGCTCGTCCTCCTGGGCCCCTGGGGCCTCGCCGATCAGCATCAGCCGCGCCAGGGGGTTGCCGCGGCTGAGCACCACCTGCTGGCGGCCCTGGGCCAGGGGGCAACGCTGGCAAGTGCTGCACTGGTGTGCCCAGGCCGCCAGGGCGGCCTGGTGGGCCAAGGACAAGCCCTCAGCCGGGCTCGCCAGGCCGGAGCCGACGCCATCGCCGGGAGCAGCGTTGGCGGCTGGGCCGATGGCGGGTTGCGACGCAGGCAGACTGTCGATGGCGCTGGTCTGGCGGGCATGGCCAGATTCCCATGGCCCCAGGGCCAGGGGCCTGCCTTGGCCCCAAAAGGTGTGCTCGGAACCTTTGGATTGGCCGGCGTAGGGCAGGATGCAAGATTGTCCAGGCATTCCTCGGGATGCCGACCCCGACGCTGCACCGATGCTGCGCCCGATTGAGCTCTCTGCCCGGGCAGAAGCGTTGCAGCCCTCCTTGACCCTGGCCATCGCCGCCCGGGCTAAAGCCCTGCGTGCCGATGGCCAAGACATCTGCAGCCTTAGTGCGGGGGAGCCGGATTTCGACACGCCGGCCTTCATCCGCCAGGCCGCCACGGCGGCCCTTGAGGCCGGCCACACCCGCTATGGACCTGCCGCTGGCGAACCGGCCCTGCGCCAGGCGATCGCCGCGAAACTCAGCACTGAAAATCAGGTTCCCACTACCGCCGACCAGGTGCTGGTTACCAACGGCGGCAAGCAGGCCCTCTACAACCTCTTCCAGGTGCTCCTAGGGCCAGGCGATGAATTGCTACTGCCTTCGCCCTATTGGCTGAGCTACCCGGAAATGGCCAAGCTGGCCGGCGCCAGCGTGCGACTCATCCCCAGCGCCGCGGCCGACGGATTTTGGCTCGATCCCCACCAGCTGGAGGCGGCGATCACCCCTGCCAGCAAGTTGCTCGTGCTCAATAGCCCCTCTAACCCCACCGGCATGGTGCTCGCCCTGGAGGATCTAGAGGCGATCGCCGCGGTGTTGCGCCGCCATCCCCAGGTGGCGGTGGTGTGTGATGAAATTTACGAATTTTTGCTGGCCCCAGGGTTAACCCACCACAGCTTCGCGGCCGCGGCCCCCGATCTGGCCGGGCGAATTTTCACCGTGAACGGCTTTGCCAAGGGTTGGGCCATGACCGGCTGGCGGGTCGGCTGGCTGGCGGGGTCCCAGCCCGTGATCGCCGCCGCCAGTGCCCTCCAGAGCCAGAGCACTAGCAACGTCTGCAGCTTCGCCCAATTCGGCGCCCTGGCGGCGATCAGCGGCCCCCGGGACTGCGTGCTGGAGATGGCGGCCGAATTCAGCCGGCGCCGCTGCCTGCTCAGCGATGGCCTGATGGGGCTTGAAGGGCTGGCCCTGGTCCCACCCCAAGGGGCCTTCTATGCCTTCGCCGACATCAGCAGCAAGGGCCTCGATTCGATGACCTTCTGCAACCGACTTCTGGAGGAGCAGGGCCTGGCGGCCGTGCCCGGCGTCGCCTTTGGAGATGACCGCTGCATTCGCCTCTCCTGCGCCGCCTCGCCTGCGACGATCAAGGATGGCCTGGCCCGGCTTGGGCAATTCCTCGCCAGTCCCTGACGGCCTGCAAGCCACTTTAACCCTTCCCTTCACTCCATTGATGGCCATCCGAGCACGTTGGGCCGCCGTCCTGGCCGGCCTGTCCCTAGTCCTGCTGCCATCGGCCCTTCCTTGGGGAAACCCGGGTGGCCCCAGCCTGCTCCCCCCTGCCCGGGCCGAACAGCCCCAGGGGCAGGAACAGTCCAACAAGGTGTTGCGCATCGGCGCCATCCCAGACCAGAAACCGGAAAAGCTGAACCGTCTCTATCCCCTGGTAGCCGCGGAACTGGAGCGCCAATTGGGCGTGCCGGTGACCTACGTGCCCGTGGTCGACTACACCGCGGCCGTGACCGCCTTCCGCACCGGGGACCTGGATCTGGTCTGGTTCGGGGGCCTCACCGGGGTGCAGGCGCGCCTGCAGAAACCCGGTGCCCAGGTGCTCGCCCAACGGGACATTGATGTGGCCTTCCACAGCATCTTCATCGCCAACACAGGCAGCGGCCTAAAACAGATCCGTGACGTCAAGGGCCTGACGGAGCTCAAGGGCAAACGCTTCACCTTCGGCTCAGAAAGTTCCACCTCGGGCCGGCTGATGCCCCAGTACTTCCTGGCCAAAGGCGGCGTGAAACTGGCCGATTTTGCCGGTGGCGCCCCCGGCTTTAGCGGCAGCCACGACACCACCATCGCCCTGGTGCAAAGCGGCGCCTACGACGCCGGCGTGGTCAACGAGCAGGTCTGGCGCACCAGCCTGCGGGACGGCCGGGCCAACCGGGCCAAGGTGGCCGCCATCTGGCGCACACCGGGCTATCCCGATTACCACTGGATCGGCCAGCCCAACCTCGACCAACGCTTTGGCAAGGGCTTCAGCCGCAAGCTGCAGGGGGCGATCATTAGCTGGCGCACCACCAATCCCCAGCAGAAACAAATCCTGACCCTGTTCGGCGCCCAGCAGTTCAGTAAAGCGACGGCGGCCAGTTACAAGCAGATCGAACAGGTGGGTCGCCAGATCGGCAAGATCCGCTGATGCCAGCAGCGCCGGCCAGGGAGCCAGTCCTGCCGAAGCCAGGACCAGGAGTGTCGTCCCAGGAGCTGCCCTGGCTGGAGCTGGGCCAGATCACGGTGCCCGGCCGCGGCCGGCCGCGGCTGGATCGGGTGTCACTGGCCATCGGCGGCGGCGAACGGGTGGCCCTGCTGGGACCAAGTGGGGCCGGCAAAAGCAGCCTGCTGGCCGTTGCCAACGGCCAGCTCAAACCCACCTCCGGGTCCCTGCGCTGGCTAGGGGCCCCACCGGCGCGCTCGGGCCGGGCCCGGCGCCGCCAGCAGGCGCGCATCGGCACCCTCTGGCAGGACCTGCGCCTGATCGAGGAGCTGAGCGTGCAACAAAACCTCAATAGCGCCCGGCTGGCGACCTGGGGCTGGCCCCGGGCCCTGCTCAACTTGCTTTGGCCCCTGGACACGGCCGCCAACCGGGGGGCCCTCGCCCAGGTCGACCTGGGTGCCGAGCTGCTGGGCCAGCCGGTCAGCGCCCTATCCGGCGGCCAACGCCAGCGGGTGGCGCTCGCCCGCCTGCTGCGCCAGGACCCGGAGTTGCTCCTGGCCGATGAACCCCTGGCCAGCCTCGATCCGCGCCTGGCATCCGAGCTCCTGCAGCTGCTGCTCGACCAGGTGACCCCCCGTCGGGCCCTGCTGCTCAGCCTGCACCGCCCCGACCTCCTGGCCGGCTTTGATCGGGCCATCGGCCTGCGCCAGGGGCAGGTGCTCTTCGACCAACCCGCCTGCAGCATCAGCCCCGCCGACCTGGCGGCCCTCTATGGCGGCAAACTGCCGGACTCCGGGCCGTGATTGCGTCTTGGATTCCAGCCTTTTGGACCCGGATTCGCAGGAGCTTGGCGGGGCGGGGCAAGGGCAAGGGGCCGAGCCCCGAACGGGCCAGAAGCGCCCAAAACGGTCCGTCCGGCGTCGCCGCACCTCTGGCAATGGTGGCCCCGGCGTTGGTGTTGATCCCGGTGCTGGTGCTGCTGCCGGGCCTGGTCCATGGCGGCGGTGTCGACCTGCTTAAAGAGTTCCTCCAGGCGGCCTTTAGCCCTTCCCTCGATCCGCTGGTGCTGGGCTCGACCGTCTCGGGCCTGGGCATCACCGTGGGAATCGCCCTGCTGGGCTGGGCGGCCAGTGGCCTAATGGGGCTGGCCCTGGCCCTAGCCAGTTCGCGCCAGATCTGGAGCAGCTGTTGCGGCCAGACCTGGCCAGCCAACCTGCTGCGGCGGTTGTTGGCCGTGCCGCGCTCGATCCATGAGCTGCTCTGGGGATTGCTGCTGCTCCAGCTCATCGGCCTGCAACCGGCCGTGGCGATCGCCGCCATTGCTATCCCCTACGCCGCCCTAGTCGCCCGGGTGCTCAGCGACCAGATCGATGCCCTCCCCAGCGGTGCCCTGGCGGCCCTGCGCTGCGCTGGCGTGGCCGCCCCCCAGGCCCTGGTCACCGCCCTGGGGCCGCCCCTGCTACCTGGCCTGCTCAGCTATGGCGGCTACCGACTCGAATGCGCCCTGCGCAGCGCCACCCTGCTGGGGGTATTTGGCCTGGGGGGCCTGGGCACGGAGCTCAAGCTCTGCCTCCAATCCCTGGAATTCCATGAACTCTGGACCGGCCTCTGGCTGCTCTTAGCGGTGATGCTGCTGCTGGAAACTGGCCTGGCGGGCCTGCGCCGCCGCTGGTTAATGCCCCGCCGCCTGGGCTTGGGGGGGCTGACCTTCACCCCCCTGGGCCCCGAATCCGGCACCGGGACCAGGGGGAAGGGCCAGACAGCCCTTCCGGACGACCTGGGCCGCCGCGGCCGCGAGCTGGTGCTGGCCCTAGTGGTGCTGGGGCCGCTGCTGGTCTGGCTGGCCCGGGCCATGGGCGTGCAGCCCTTGGCCCTGCTGCACTGGCAACCGTTGCCCAACCTGGGCGGCAGCTCCTGGGCCAGTGTCCTGGCCCTGCCCTGGCCCCAGCTCGTGGGCAGCACCCTGCTGCTGACCCTGGTGGCTGCGGGCTTGGCGGTGGGGCTTGCGCCCCTGCTGCTGCTGGTGATTGCCCCTTGGCCCTGGGCGAGGCCCCTGCTGCAACTGACCTGGGCCCTGGCCCGCCTCTGGCCGCCGCCCCTCAGCGCCCTACTGCTGCTGTTGCTTCTCAAACCGGGCCTGGTCACGGCCGCCCTGGCCCTGGGCTTCCACAACCTGGGCATCCTCGGCCGCCTACTGCTCGAAGCCAGCGACGATTACCAGGCCCCGGCCGAGATTGCCCTGCAGGGAGCGGGTGTCGGCCCGCGGCTGGCCCTGTTCTATGGCCGTTTCAGTGGCCTGGCCCGCAGTTATTTGGCCTATGGGGCCTACCGGAGCGATGTGATGCTGCGCGAGAGCGTGGTGGTTGGTCTCGTGGGGGCGGCGGGGCTGGGCACCCAGCTCCTGGAGAGTCTCAGCAGTTTTGCCTGGGACCAACTCCTAGGCCTACTGGTGGTTTACGCCCTACTCACCTTGGTGGGGGAAGATCTCAGCGACCGGGCCCGGCTCCGGCTCCTATCCCCCGCCTGACCAGGCTGCCCTTTTTTGCCCCCATGGCCCAACCCGTCCCCCGCAAATTGATCGTGCTTGGGGATAGCGGCGTCCTGGGTTGGGGTGATCCCGAGGAGGGCGGCTGGTGTGAACGCCTGCGCCGCCATTGGATGGGGCTTCCGGGCGGTCCCGTGGTCTATCCGCTGGGGGTCCGCGGCGATGGTCTGGAGCGGGTCGCTGCCCGGTTGGAACGGGAGGTGGCCTGCCGCGGTGAGCTGCGGCGCCAGCTACCCCACGGCATCCTGCTGGCGGTGGGCCTCAACGACAGCGCCAGGGTCGGCCGGCCCGATGGCCGGGCCCAGCTCGATGGCGACGGCTTCCTGTTTGGACTCCAGCAGCTGATTCGCCAGGCCCTGGCCCTGGCGCCGGTCTTCGTGCTGGGCCTGACCCCGGTCGATGAAGCGGTGATGCCCTACGCCGGGGTGCTCTGGTATTCCCTAGCGGCCGTTCAGCACTACGAAAGCCTGCTGGAGGAGGCCTGCCTGGAGGCCAATGTGCCCTTCCTGTCACTGCTGCCCTCCCTACGGGCAGATCCCCACTGGCTGCACTGGCTCGATGGGGATGGCCTCCATCTCAACAGCGAAGGCCATCGCCAGGTCTATGGGCGCCTACGCCAGTGGCCGGCCCTGTTGCAGTGGGCCGGCCTGGAGCCGGTGTCAGTGGCTACGCCTTTGGCGTGACCACTGGGCTGGTGAAACGATTCAGAGTTGGGACGCCTATCGAGGGGGAGTTGGGCTGCTTGGCCGGCCTCCCCCAGATGGGGGAGGGGCAATCCCCCGGGGTTAGGACGCGGATTGGGGGAGGGGGGCAGATCCTATGGAGCCCAATCCCAGCTCCCCATGGCCATCCCCCGCAAGGTTTCAAGCCCGATTAGCCCCATCGGCAGCCAGAACCTGGCTCCCCTGGTGGCCTATGCCCTCAACCGCAGCCGCAAGCAACGCAACCAGCTCGCCTTGAGCAACCTGCCGTTGGTGAAGAAACTGGCCCGGCGCGAAAGCAAGCTCACGCCCGTGCCCATGGAGGACCTGGAGCAATCGGGCTGCCTCGGCCTGATCAAGGCCCTGGAGGCCTTTGATCCAGCCCGCAGTACGGCCCTAAGCAGCTTCGCGGTCCCCTACATCCGCGGCGCCATCCGCCAACACCTGCGCGACCGCTGCCAGCCCCTGCGCACCAGCCGCGGCCTACGGGAGCTCCATGGCCGGGGCCAGCGGCTCCAGCTTGAACGGCAGCACCAGGGTCAGCCGGTCCTGGCCGAGGACGACCTGGCTAAGGGCTTGGGCGTGACGCTGGCGCGCTGGCGGGAGGCCTGCGGCGCAGCCCGGGCCCTGAGGGTCGCCAGCCTGGACCAACCCAGGCCGGGAATCGATGGGGAGGGCGATGGCCCCGCTCAGGCACGCAACCAGGGCCTGGTCGCACTGCTGGTCGATCCAAGCGGCCTCGATCCGCTCGAATGGGCCTGCGGCCTGGAACGGCGGCAACGGCTCGAGCAGCTTCTTGGCCGGCTCAAGCCCCAGGAGCGGACCCTGCTCCTGGGGCGGGTACTTGGCAACCGATCGTTTAACGACCTGGGGCTTGCAATCGGGATGAGCGGCAAGGTGGCGCGAAAGCGCTATGGGGCCTTGCTCAGTTGGCTCCGGCCCCAGCTTGATCCGGCCTTGCTGCCGTGACCGCCAGGCCAGGGGCAACCGCCTAGGCGATTTGCAGTTGACCAGCCAGGCCGATGGCCAGGAGGGCTGCAATCAGGGTCTGGAGGGCATTGACCAGCTCATTGCTCAGCCAGCCGATGCGGCCCTGGAGGGTGGCGCCAATCAGGCTTTCGATCAGGGTCGCCACCAGGCCCACCAGGGTCACCAGCACCCAGGGGCCGGCGCCCTGCACCAGGCCCAGTTGCAGGCAAACCAGGGCCATCAGGGCACTGCCGACCAAACTGGCGAGGCTGCCCTCAAAACTGATCGCCCCCTCCGTACCGGGGGGCACGGGCCGCAGGCTGGTGACGAGCACCGTATGTTGCCCCCAGCGCTTGCCGATCTCACTGCCGCAGGTATCGGCGAGCTTGGCGCTGAAACTGGCCGCAAATCCGATCAGCAGCAGGGGCACGGGCGCCCAGGGCAAGGTGCACAGCAGGGCCAGGGCAGCGCCTGTGGCGGCTGACCCCCAAACATTCTCGGGCCCGCGGCGGCCGCCGCGGGCCTCGGCCAGGCCCAGCTCCTGCTTGCGACGCAGGCCCAGGCGGGTGACAAGCGAGCCGAGCAGCAAATAGAAAACCACAGCTAGCCAGCCGGCCCAACCGAGGCTGCCCCAGAGCAGGGTGCCAAGGATGCCGGCATGGACCCAGCCGGCCCGGGTCAGCAAAGGTGCCCGCTGGGCCAGGGCAATCAACAGGCCATTGAGCAACAGGGCATCGCGCCACTGCAGCAGCCGCTCCGGTGACTCCAAAAGCAAATACGCCAGCACGACCGCGCCCCGACTGCTCCTCTAGCTGAACACAGGCAACGCCGGGGGGCGAGCCAACCCCAAGGCCGGCGTAGGGCTCCAAGCAAGCTTCTGTTGCACTGCCCTAAGCCGGAGCCAGCCAGGGCCGCCGCCAACGGATAATCGAAGGCATTGCCTGGTCTGCCGCCGTCATGGTTTTTAACCGCAAGGGGTCGTTCTTCCTGAACCTCGACGACCAGGCCCCCGCCAAGGCCGCCCAGGTGGCTCCGGTGCGGACCCCTGAGAACCAAGCCAAGGCCGACAAAGCGTCAACCCCCGTGGCTATCGCCGCAGCAGCAGCTCCAGCCGCCGCAGCCGACCCCAGCCCCGCAACCAGTACACCGGCCCCCACCACCGGCGTGACCACGGCCGAAGCGATTGCCGCCGAGCTACGCGCCGCCCAGGAGGCCCGTCCGGCCCAAACCTTCATCACCTTTGCCCCCGAAAGGGTTAGCGCCGGGGGCGCCCTGCCGATGGCCAGGCGCAAGGGCGGCGCCAACCTGGCGGGCTTCAAGGCCATGGCTGGCAGCCTGTTCGGCAAGTAAGCCTTTCCCGTAACCCCAGGCGAAACCAGGGCCCCTGGAGGCCCAAGCCGAATGGACGCGACAGGCCGTTCAACAACCCCAGCGGCGGTAGCGCCAATCGCTGAGCAATCCCAGGCCAGCCACCGCAGCGGTGGAACTGCGCAGGATGCGGGGCCCCAGGTCCACGCCAATCCAGCCCTGGTCCCGGGCCAGGCTCTCCTCGGCGCCACTCCAGCCCCCCTCCGGTCCGCAGGCCAGCCACAGGCTGCCTAAGGGCTCATTGGCGGCCCAACAGTCCAGGGCCTCAAGCAGGGGCAATCCCCCGCTCTGGCGGGTCGTTGCAAACAGTTTGAGGCCGGCCGGGGAGCCTGGAGCCCTCCCGCTGGAGGTGGCGCCAAGGGGCGGCAGGGGAATCGTTCCCCCCAGCCAATCGCGGGCAGGCCGGGGATCGTGCAGCTGGGGCAGCCAGGAACGCTCACACTGCTCGGCCGCCTCCCGGGCAATCGTGCGCCAGCGCTCCAGGTTGGGCTGGCCAACCACGGCGTCGTAGTCGCCCCGGCAGGGCAGCAGCCAGTCGGCCCCCAGTTCCACCGCCATGCGCAGCAGCAGCTCATAGTCCCGTTTGACCAAAGCGGCCAGCAAGACCAACTGGGGCTGCGGCGGCGGTTGCGAGGCCAGGGGTGCCTCCAGGGGCTGCCGCAGCTGGGCCCGAGTCGGCCCCATCAGCTCGGCCTCCCAGAGCCCACCGGCCCCATCGCCGATGGCGAAGACCGCCCCGGGGCCATAGCGCAACACCCTCACCAGATAGCGGCTTTCCGCCGGGCTGAGGTCCACCAGCCCCCCTGGGGCTCGCTGCAGGCGGTCCGAATCGATCAACAACCGCCGTTGTTCCCGCCCCATGGGCTAGGGCACCCGGCCGTCATAGCCACTAATTTCAGGGTTACTGATTTCAAGGTCACTGATTTCAGGGCCGCTGATTTCAGGACCGCTGATTTCAGGACCATTGATGCCACTGCCCTGGAGTGGGTCAGATCCGCCCCCATCGGCTCGGAAGTCGCCATCGAATCCATACTCGTCCTCTTCGGGATCCCCCTCAAGCTCCTGGTCCCCGTCGGGGTCGTCTTCAAGGGGGAAGAGGCTGTCTGGGTGCTGCTCAACCGGCCAGTCGTCATTGACACCGCCAATCAACAGCTCCTCAATCTCGACCACATCGCGGTTGAGCTGGCCCATGGAATTAATCAGCACATCGAGGCTGAAGGCATCACTGGTCCCCAGATCCAGCCAACAGCGGGCCCAGTCGCCCCGATACTCCATCACGCCCATGTTGTGCATCAGGGCCGGCAGGGCCCGCTCGGACGCCTCCAGGTCGTAGCCCATCCAGCCCAGCTCAACGCCCTCCTCATGGCACTGCAGGTTTTCAGCATTGAAACCTCCCAATTTGCCGAGGAAAAACCAACTTTCGAACAGGGTTTCGACGTAGCTGCGCTCGGCCGCGCCCAGGGGAGCGCCAAACCGCATCCAGATCCAGCAGTTGAAGGGATTGAGCTCGCGAAAACGGATTTCCATGGGCGAACCAGCCGGCTCAGGTCAGGGCGACATCCCTATCCAACAACCCCAGGGACTCCCTGGCGGCGATCCACCATGCTGGAGGCGCCTCCCCGTCGACCGTGCTCGAACTTCGCGATCTGACCTACCAGGCGGCCACGGCCCCCGAACCGGTCCTGGCCGGTCTCAACCTGCGCCTAGAACCGGGCCGGCCCAACCTGGTGGCAGGACAAAGCGGCTGCGGCAAAACCACCCTGCTGGAGCTGATCTCTGGCCTGGCCGAACCGGGCCGGGGCTCCATCCATTGGCAAGGGCAGCGGCTGAATGGCCGCCAGAGACGCTGGCTCTGCGGCCTGGTGTTCCAGTTTCCCGAACGCCATTTCCTCGGCCTCAGCGTGGGCCAGGAGCTGAAACTGGGCCAGCGGCGCTTCAGCAGTGAGCAGGCCGAAGTCGCCCTGGCCCAGGTGGGCCTGGCGGGCCTGTCCTTGCAACAACCGCCCGAACGGCTTAGTGGCGGCCAGCAGCGGCGCCTAGCCCTGGCGGTGCAGCTGCTGCGCAATCCCCAGGTGTTGCTGCTCGATGAACCCACCGCCGGCCTGGATTGGTCCGTGCGGGCCGAGGTGCTGGACCTACTAGCCCAGCTGGCCCGCGAGCGGGTGCTGCTGGTGGTCACCCACGAACCCGAGCTGTTCACCGATCTGGTGGAGCACTCCTGGCAGTTGGAGCGGGGCCAGCTAAGGCCCCTCAGCTGAGCCGAACCCGGGCCAAGGGCGGCCTCGGCCAAACCCTGATCGCCTGGTGAAAACCGTCCAACCGGCGCCCGCAGCCTGCATACGATGGCTCCAGTTGGGCCCCGCAGCGGGGCTGTTGCGATGCCCGATCAGCTGGTCCGAGCCACCGCCGCCGGAGGTGGCATCCGCCTAGTGGCTGTGAACAGCACGGTGGCCTCCCGCTACGCCCGGCGGCGCCATGGCCTGTCCTTCCTCACCACCGCCCTGCTGGGGCGGGCGATGACGGCGGGCCTGCTCCTAGCCAGTTCCATGAAAGTGCGCCACGGGCGAGTCAACCTGCGCATCCAGTCCGATGGACCGCTGAAGGGACTGATGGTGGATGCCGGCCGCGACGGCAGGGTGCGCGGCTATGTGGGCAACCCCGGCCTGGAACTCGACCTTCTGGAAGCGGCCGAAGGCTCCCACCAGTTCGATTTCCGCCAGGCCTGCGGCACCGGCTACCTGCACATCGTGCGGGACCTGGGCCAGGGAGAACCCTTCAGCAGCACGGTGGAATTGGTCAGCGGCGGCATCGGCGACGACGTGGCCTCCTACCTGCTCCATTCCGAGCAGACCCCCTCAGCGCTGTTCGTGGGCGAGCAGCTCGACAGCCATGGGGTGCGCTGCGCCGGCGGGGTGTTGGTGCAGGTGCTGCCCAAGGCAGCCCAGGAGCCGGCCCTGGTGGCCCTGCTCGAAGAGCGCTGCCGTGAAATAAGCGGCTTCAGTCAGCGGCTGGGCGAAGCGGCGGGCAACCTCAAGGCCCTGCTGGAAGATATCTTTCCGGATCTCGATCCCCAGCTGCTCGATGACGCCGAAGCCGACCAGGAACTCACCTTTCATTGTCCCTGCAGTCGCCGCCGCAGCGTCAATGCCCTCAAACTGCTGGGCCGCGATGAACTGGGCGCCATCCTCAATGAGGACGGCAAAGCCGAACTCAACTGCCATTTCTGCAACGAGACCTACCGGGTCGAAGCCCCAGAACTGGAAGAACTGATCGCAGAATTGTCCAGCCCTGCGGGCTAGGCAGCGCCAACCTGCTGGCGAGGATTCCCAAATTCAAGGCGGACCGAGGTGCGCACTTGGCACGGGGCTTGATTGGGCTGGTTCAGCAGGGCTTGGGAACCAAGGCCTAACCGATCAACAGGGCACCGAGGAGCAGCAAGAGCAGGGCGGGCAGGGCCTGCAGCTGTTGCACCGAAAGCGGCAACCCCAGGGGCAGGCTGGGATCCAGCAGCCCCTGCAACAGGCCCCCGAGCAGTAAACCAACGGTAAGCAGGCCGAAACTCCAGGCCACGGCGGGCAGGAAGCGGCGGTGGCGCCACTGCAGGGTCACCACGGTCACGCCCGTGGCCAGGGCCAGGAGTAGTTCTGCCGATGGGCTAGGCAACACCAGCAGCAACACCAGCACCAGCCCGTCGGCCGCCAGGGGGAACCAGCGCTCACGACCCTGGGCCAAAGCCAACACGGGCAGGCTGAACTGGGGCATCGACAGAGACGGCCTAGGAAAGGACGGCAGCGAGGGCAGGCTGGGCCGGGCCAGGGGCGGGGGCGGCGGACTGGCGACGGGCCGCACCGCTTCCCGCTGGGAGGCATTGAGGGCCGCACTGCTGACCTTGCCCTGCTGGCGCTCCTTAAGCCGGTCCATCAGTACGGCGTCATAGGCCGCCTCGATCTGGGCCCGGGCCTGGGGATCGTCACCCAGCTCAGCCAGGCGTGCCGACTTGGCAGCCTGCACCTCATCAAAACTGGAGTCGGGGCTGACACCCAGACGCTCGTAGGCCGATGGCCGCTCGCCGGCTGTGGCTGAATCCGTAACCTGGGTCATTGCCTCGTGCCGACACTGCGCTGTCGTGTCATGAGCGTATCGAGCCAGGGCCCCACCCGGGGTGGAATGAATCAGGAGTTATGCCCAGCACGGGCGCTGGCCGGTTCAGAACAGGGGCTCGCTGCGGCTATAGCCACCCTCTTCCTGCAATCGCAACCTCTGGGCCTCGGCTTCTGCGAGGGGCAACCACAGCCGGCGCTTGAGCAGGGGCATTTGGGGCGGCAAGTGGCAGCCTTCGCGCATCTCGACCGTTGCGTCGCAGGGGGAGGCGGTGCTGGGGGTGCCTGGACCAGGCAGGAAGCTCACGTAGTCGCAGCCTCCGTCGGCGCGGGGGCGAACCAGCCAGAAGGGTCTTGGCATGGTGTGACGTTTCGTTGTAAAGAGTCTGGCGCCCAGGGAGCAAAGCCGTGGACGCCAATCGGCGTACCCGTCGGGGCAATCCTGGTTTGCCAGCCACCGGCCGCCCGCTGGTCGTGGCTAGTCAACCGCCAAAAAATAGTTCAGCAACCTGGCCTACCGTCCCAGTGTCTTGTTCAAGCGCCGAGGCCAGGGGAGCGCAGCACAAGCGGCGATCAGAGGGCGATCGGCTCCACTCCGCTCACCACGGGCGCCACAGCACTGAGCTGCAGATCCGGGTGATCTTCGCTGAGCTGGTTAAGGTTCCACTGGTTCTTGAACAGCAGCACGGGCCTGTCCCAGGCATCGCGCACGGTCTTGCAGTTGAAGATCCGGCCCACGGTTTCCAGGGCCGGCCAGCCGCCGATCACCCAGCGGGCCACCGTGAAGCCAAGGGGCTCAAGCCGGGTTTCCACCCCATATTCGTGTTCGAGGCGGTACTGGACCACCTCCAATTGCAACTGGCCCACGGCCGCCAGGATCGGATCGCGCTTGCTCTGGTCGGTGTCATAAAGCACCTGGACGGCCCCCTCTTCACGCAGCTCATTCACCCCCTTGCGAAAACTCTTGAAAGCCGAAGGGTTGGGATTGCGCAGCCAGCAAAAGATTTCCGGGCTAAAGCAGGGGATGCCCTCGTATTCAATGCGCGCTCCCACATACAAGGTGTCGCCGATGGCAAACATGCCAGGATTATTAAGGCCAATCACATCGCCAGGATAGGCATCCTCCACCACTTCCCGATCCTGGCCGAAGAGCTTTTGGGGCCGCGAGAGGCGAATTGAGCGGCCGGTGCGGGCGTGTTGCACCGTCATATCCTTTTCGAACTTGCCACTGCAGACCCGCAGAAAGGCCACCCGGTCGCGGTGGCGCGGGTCCATGTTGGCTTGAAGCTTGAAGACAAAACCACTAAAGCCGGGCCGCAGCGGATCAACCGGCCCGTCGCTGGATTGGCGCGCCACCGGCTTTTGGGCCAGCTCTAAAAAGGCATCCAAAAAAGGACGCACGCCGAAGTTGGTCATGGCCGAGCCAAAAAAGACCGGGCTGAGTTCGCCGCCATGCACCAAGGCCAAGTCCAAGTCGGCACCGGCGCCATCGAGCAACTCCAATTCCTCCAGGGCTAGGGCCAGGAGTTCCGGTTCCACTAAATCGGCCAGTTCGAGATCATCCCAGGGCAGGGAACGCTCCATGCTCTGCTTGCCGCGCTCGGCCCGGGCGAACAGGATCACCTGCTTGCTGCGCCGATCGATCACGCCACGGAAACGATCGCCACTGCCGATCGGCCAGTTCACCGGCCAGCAAGCTAATTTCAACTCCTTTTCGAGTTCATCGATCAGCTCCAGCGGTTCGCGCCCGGGCCGATCCATCTTGTTGATGAACGTAAAGATCGGGATCTGGCGCATGCGGCAGACCTCAAACAACTTGCGCGTCTGGGGCTCCAGGCCCTTAGCCGCATCCTCCAGCATCACGGCGTTGTCGGCGGCAGCCAGGGTGCGGTAGGTGTCCTCGGAAAAATCCTGGTGACCTGGCGTATCGAGCAGGTTGATCGTGTTGCCGGCGTAGTCGAATTGCAACACGGTGGAGGTAATCGAGATGCCCCGCTGCTTCTCAAGCTCCATCCAGTCGGAGGTCACCTTGCGCTGCTCGCCCTTGGCCTTCACAGCACCGGCCTGCTGGATCGCACCGCCGTAAAGCAACAGCTTTTCGGTGAGGGTGGTTTTGCCCGCATCCGGGTGGGAAATGATCGCGAAATTGCGGCGCCGAGACACCGCCTCAGCCAGGCCCGCCAGACCCTGGTCAAGGGCTTGATCAACGTCCAGATCCGTGGCCTGACCATCGAGCGAACGGGTGCCAGTGGCGGACACAGGGACGCCACTGGTCTGGGCGGTGCTTGGGGAACGGCTGCTCATGGGATCCAGCCTGCCAGGCAATGGCGGCGCAGGCCTCAGGCCAGCCAACCAGCCACCTCCAAGTAACGATCGCCCAGCTCTTTGACCTCGAGCTGGGGGAGGGTGGCCTGCCGCAACTGGGCCTGGACTTCCGCCAGGGTGAAGGCCGCCTGCAGGGAGAGGCTGAAATCGCGTTGCAGCAGCTCCGAGGCACAGCTGGCATGGCGCTGCACCAACTGGCGCACCGCCTCGCTGTTGGCAGGCCGGCGCAGATCCCTCATCAACACCAAGGCACCAGGCAACGCCAGCTGACGGACGGTGCGCCAGAGCACCTGGGGCTCATGGAGATGGTGCAAGAGGCTGTTGCTCACCACCACGCCAAAGCCCGCGCCAACGCCCCCGGCCAAGGACTCCACCAGGCCTGGTGCAAGGGGCAGCAAGGCCGAGCGAAACGTCAACCGCGGCCGCCATTGGGGATGGCGTTCCAGGCCCTGGGCGGCGAGATCCAGCATGGCCGCCGCACCGTCGAGGCCCAGCACCTGGGCCTGGGGGAACCGATCCACCAGCCGAAAGCTGATGTTGCCGGGTCCACAACCCAGGTCGACGATCCGCAGCGGTTGGACCTGGCCAGCAGGCCCCACCAACTCCGCCAGCCGCTCCACCAGGGCCTGGTCAGTCGCACTGAAGTCGGCCGCCCCATAGGCCTGGGCCTGGGCGAGGCCCTCCATTAGTTCCGGCTCACAAACGCGTTCCATGGCTCAAGCCTGGCAGCGCCGAGGCGCCGGCGGGTGCCAGGGGCCAGCCACCGCCACTGGTGCCCCCAGACCCTTGCCGGCCCCACCTGTGGCGTTAGCCTGACCGATACCTGCATCCATCGCCCCAGTGACCCTGTCAGCTCCGTTGACGGCAACAAGCTCCACGGCCGCTGCCGAAGCTGCCAACAGTGGCCAAAGCGGGGGGTCAGCTGGAACCGGCCAGGCCACCTTTGCCGCCACTGCCCCAGCGGCCAACCCAGTCTTCTATCGCACCTATTCGCGTAAAACCGCCGCTGGCCGTGAGAGCTGGCACGAGGTGGTCGAACGCAACCTGGGCGGCCTGCGCAAGCTCGGAAACCTCGATGGGGCCGAGGTGGCGCTCCTGCGCCGCATGCAGGAACAACAAATGGCCCTGCCCTCGGGCCGCTGGCTCTGGATCGGCGGCACCCCTTGGATCGAACAGGAGCAAAACTTTTCCGGCGCCTACAACTGCACCTCCACCAACCTGGTCGATTGGGACGCCTTCGGCCTGATGATGGACCTGGCGATGATGGGCTGCGGCACCGGCGCCATCATTGAACCGCGCCTGATTGAACGGTTACCGGCGGTGCGTAACAAGCTGGTCATTACTGGTGTCACCGACATCGGCGCAACCCCGGCGGGCCACCGCCAAGAGATCACTACCTCGAGCATCGATGGCAACCGGGTGCGGATCAAGGTGGGCGACACCCGCCGCGGCTGGGTGGATAGCTACCAATTGCTGCTCAACCTCTGCAGCGATGACCGCTTCGATGGGCCGATTGAAATCACGGTTGACCTCTCCGATGTACGGCCCGTGGGTGAAACCCTCAAGGGCTTTGGCGGCATGGCCAATCCGGTCAAGCTCAAGGATCTCTATGGCCGCGTCGCCCAGATTCTCAACAAGGCCCTGGGCCGCCAGCTGAATTCAGTGGAATGCTGCCTGTTGATTGATGAGGCCGCCGTCACAATTGTGGCCGGCAACATCCGCCGCAGCGCCGGCATGCGCCAGTTTTCTGCCGAGGATCAATCCGCCGCCGGGGCCAAAGAAAACCTCTGGCAGCAGGACAGCGATGGCAATTGGCGCATTGATCCTGAGCGCGACTCCCTGCGCATGGCCAACCACACCCGGGTGTTCCACAACCGCCCCGATCGGGCCACGGTGCTGGAGGCTGTGACCAAACAATTCCACAGTGGCGAAGGAGCGATTCAGTTCGCCCCCGAGGCGATTGCCCGCTCCAACGCCGACCTGCTCCCCACCCCAGAACTGCGCAGCGAATTCATCGCCATTTATTGCGACCAGGGCCGGGACGAAGCGGGCCGCTGGCTCACCAGCCACCACCAGGACATCAGCCCGGCGGAACTGGAACACCGGCTTAACCGCTACGGCCTTAATCCTTGTGGCGAAATCCTAGGCGCTGATTTCCACTGCAACCTGGCCGAAGTCCATCTCAATCGCATTGATCCAAACGACCTAGCGGCCCAAGATGAAGCCTTCAAAGCCGGTGGATTGGCAGTGGCCTGCCTACTCAACCACCGCTTTGAGGTAGAGCGCTATCGCCAGAGCCGGGCCTGGGATCCGATCGTGGGCGTCAGTTTTACCGGACTCTTCGATTTCTTTGTGCATGCCTTTGGCACCCCCTGGCTGAAGTGGTGGGAGGCTGGCCGGCCCGACACCATGGAGGGCCTGGACTTCAAGGCCAAGGAAACAGCCTATTTGGCCCGCTGGAAGGAGAGTGTTAACCAATCCGTGTGGGACTACTGCGATCGCCACGGCCTGCGCCGGCCCAACCGCTGCACCACCGTGCAACCGGCAGGCACCAAGAGCCTGCTCACCGGAGCCTCCCCCGGCTGGCATCCCCCCAAAGCCCAGCGCTTCATCCGCCGCATCACCTTCCGCAAGAACGATCCGGTAGCCCTGGCCTGCATGGACTACGGCTACACAATCGTGCCCAGCCAGTCCGATAAGGACGAGCAGGGACGCCTGCTCAATGATGCCTTTGATCCTCGCTGCACCGAGTGGTTGGTAGAAATTCCTACCGAAGTGAGCTGGGCCAATATCCCAGGCGCCGATGCGGTGGAGATCAACAACTTCTCGGCCTTGGCCCAATTCGATTTCTATATGCAGGTTCAAAAGCACTACACGGCCCACAACACTTCGGCCACAGTTGAATTCCGTGAGAGCGAAATTGAAGGCCTCACCGATGCTATTTTCAAGGCGATCAAGGGAGGCGAAGGCTACATCTCGGCGGCCCTACTAGCCCGTTTTGATGCCGCCAATGCCACCTTCCCCAGGCTGCCTTTTGAACCAATCGATCAAGCCACCTATACCCAATTGCAGGTTGAGGTGATGGCCCGCCGGGGTACGCTCGATTTCTTCGAGGCGCTCCAACGTTACGATGGAGGTGAACTGATCGAAGCGGGCCCAGCCGGCTGCGATTCGGATAAATGCCTGCTTCCCCTAGCCCAGCCAGCCTAGATCAATCCGATACCCCGGGCGAATCCCTTGACTGGTAATAGCCCAACCTCTACTTCAACAATCGCCTTACCCTATTAAAATCGATGAAAAAACTTCTATTTGGAACGATTTCCCTTCTAGTCCTATTGGGCAGTGGCCAGGGTGTCAAAGCGGTGAGCCTCGAAGAAGCCTGCACT
This sequence comes from Synechococcus sp. UW140, assembly GCA_945875915.1. Classification (GTDB taxonomy): domain Bacteria; phylum Cyanobacteriota; class Cyanobacteriia; order PCC-6307; family Cyanobiaceae; genus BAIKAL-G1. The sequence goes on from CAMCMT010000003.1 coordinate 33,401, forward strand.
AGATTTGCTGCCAAGCTTGCAGAAGCCCAGGCGTCTGGCAACCCCGATAATGCCAAAAAGGTCTATAGCAAAGGCAGCCAGCGGATCGCCGCCAAGTTCAACGGTTCCACCTGCCCGAACGTCAAAGCCCCCTAAGGCTGTTACCCAAGGGCACTGAACGCTTTTATGGGATAATCCCAATGGGTCCCCACGGACCCGCCTGGAGGGGTGGTCGAGTGGTTGATGGCTCTGGTCTTGAAAACCAGCGTGCCGAAAGGCACCGTGGGTTCGAATCCCACCCCCTCCGTTGAAATTAGGGTCTAAGACGTTTCTAAGAATCCAGCAACCCAGTCACTGACTGGGTTTTTTAGTATCTAAGGTCCGAGGCAGTCTCGGATATTGCAAGAAAGCAAGGAATCAGAGCGGCGCCTCAGGAATGGCATTCCAAAGATGTAGTCCTTAAAGTCTGAGTCATCCACGCTTCCCCTCAGGCTGCCTGACCTCTTCCAAAGGAATGCCTCCAGTTTGGGGGAGAGTCAGTTGCTGATCGATCTGAAAGGCGGGCTCTGGGGCGACACCATTGGCCGTACCCTTGGGTTTTCTGCCCCTTTTGGGGGCTAGTGCCTGCTCTGACCAGCGATGCCAGTCAATCATCCCGTCCACCTTGGTCTTCACCCACCTCTTCGTCGTCCGCTGCTGGGGTCTTGGAAGGTCGCCGAATTGGTCACCAACAAACTTGGACAATTCTTCTATTCTGCCTGCGAATAGCCGCCTTAGCACTATAGACAATTGCCTGCCACCTCTATTCTATCAAGACAAATAGGTTCTTATTGTTATAGTGCGCTTAAAGTGCCCCCAGCCAGGTCGCTATCCAATGCCTTTCAAACGTTTTGTGTTGAATTGCCGATAAAACAATTCATTGAGTTGCTTAATACCGTATTTTTAATTTTGCTTGAATCATAGTCACTTAAAGAGCGGCATTTCATTTTGGCCCCAATTTCAACAAGAAGAGGCCCGATCTGCAGAAAAATCAAACCCCTAACTGCTGAGCATTTTCAGTTAATCCGTTTTGTTGTTAAGGGATTTTCATTTTATTGCAATGCCTGTGACACAGAATCAAAAACAAGAAAGATGCGCCCTGAAGGCGTTTGAGGTTGACTTTAACCATGAGGTTAAAGCGGCTCTTTCAGGTGCTTTCTGGGGGAGAGGACTCATTTGACCTACCCGACTCACCAGGGTCTTATTCGTCAAGCGGAGCACCTGCCTCAGCAGTTTTCACATTGGACACCTATGCGGGAGGCTTCGATAAGGTATTATCCAGAAGTGCTGTGATCTAGGATAAAATAAGCGTGTGAACGCGTTTTGTCTAGAGTTTAGAGAGCAGCTAATCGTCCCGCAAATCTCCATGTCTATCGCTTTCTTCCATTAGGCAACTGCCAAGAATCTACAACCTCAGTGCCAGCAAATGGTCAACCACAAAGACGATACCGACCGCTATCAATTAAACCCAGATGATTTGCCACGTCGCCTAGAGCTTGAGGTCCAGGAAGAAGTCCTTGCCTACCTGCAACGGATCAGCAACAGGACTGGTCAGTCCATCAATGAAATCGCTGCCGCCATCATTGCCCAGGGTGCCGAACAATTTGATTCTTAATAGTTTGATCTTTGAGCATAAATGCTCATCCTTCACTGGTTAAAAATGCCTAAAATAAAAATTCTTTTAAAGGTCGGAGAGCGGCATATGAATGCCTCGTCTGAGATTAACAAAGGTTTTGTCAAGGAGGCTGGTTCCATCTTTCTTTCTCCTAAGCGGATCACTGTGACAGTGTCTGCTATGACGGTGAAGAAACTATGGAAGCGGAGTCTTGAGGAAGGGAGGTCATTGAGCAATCTTGCCGCTTTTCTTCTAGAGCAATCACTGGAAGGTTATAATCCAGATTAAACGCAGTGCTCCGCAGTAGTCGTTAGTGAAGATGAGATCAGTACGTCGTCGGCTTTGCCGCCAAATCTCCCACCCTGATTCCACCACCACCTACTGCAGTGCTTCGAACCACCCTGCTGTTCGTATTCACTGCAGTCGCAGAGATCGTTGGATGTTATCTGCCCTACCTGGTTCTCAAGGGCGGTAAGACACCACTGCTGTTGATTCCAGCGGCGCTCTCCCTTGCGCTGTTCGCCTGGTTGCTCACTCTCCATCCCACGGCGGCAGGACGGGTTTATGCCGCCTATGGAGCGGTCTATGTGACCGTGGCGTTGGTCTGGTTGCGGGTAGTGGATGGGGTTCCGCTGACGCCACGGGACCTGGTAGGCGCGGTGGTGAGCCTGTTGGGAATGGGGATCATGATCGATCGATCTGGTGCCCGATAAGGTCTTGGGGCGTCCCAGGGCAAGTTCCCTTAGGTGCCCGCACTTTCGCTAAAGGGGGTGTAAGCACTGCGTCACCTTGCTTACCTATGCAGATCGGCCGACGACGATCACGTTATCGCCTCTTTTAGGCTTTCATCCGTGCCGGTATTCTTTCAGATTTTAGAATGATTGCGACCGCTCTATCATCCTGCCAGAAAGCGGGCCATGCCACCTTCCGGCTACCTGATCGCATCGATTGACAACACGACAACTCTTTGTAGGATTACATAGAGCAAATCCGATCACTAGCCGTCAATCAAAACCCAGCAGGTCAAAGATCTCGCGATCCTTGAGGGATTCAGCTTCTAAGGGCACCACGTTATCGAGCATGCGCTGGGCCAGGTTCAGGTATTCCTGCTGGACTGCCTCCACTTCTGGGGTGGCTTCCATCTCGAAGATGGTGCACTTTTTCAGGCGCGAGCGACGGATTGCATCGAGGTCGGGGAAATGGGCCATGGTCTTCATGCCGACCCGCTCATTGAACTTATCGATCTGGTCGGTGTCCTTGCTGCGGTTGGCGACCACACCACCAAGACGCACCTTGTAGTTTTTGGCCTTGGCTTGGATCGCCGCAATAATGCGATTCATCGCAAAGATTGAATCGAAATCGTTGGCGGTAACGATCAGGCAGTAATTGGCGTGTTGCAGGGGAGCCGCAAAGCCACCACACACCACATCACCGAGTACATCAAAAATCACCACGTCGGTCTCCTCGAGGAGGTGGTGTTCCTTGAGCAATTTCACGGTCTGGCCAGTGACGTAGCCACCACAGCCGGTGCCGGCCGGAGGGCCACCAGACTCCACGCACATTACCCCGTTATAACCTTCGAACATGAAATCTTCGGGACGCAGCTCTTCGGTGTGGAAGTTCACCGTTTCGAGGATATCAATCACCGTCGGCACCATTTTCTTGGTGAGGGTGAAGGTGCTGTCGTGCTTGGGGTCACAGCCGATCTGCAAAACCCGTTTGCCGAGCTTGGAGAAGGCCGCTGAAAGGTTCGATGAGGTGGTCGATTTACCGATGCCGCCCTTGCCATAAACGGCGATCACCAGGGCCCCCTCTTCAATCTTCATCGAGGGATCGAGATGGACCTGGAGACTCCCTTCACCATCCTCCCGGTGGGAACTACTGGTGACGGCAGCGGGCGAACTCAGGGTGGTAGTCATGGAAACTCCGGAGGCCGTGGATACGGCGATTAAGGAACGGAACGAAGGCTGGGAAGGCTGGGGTGACGGGGCCGCAGGTCGCATCGTCACCATGCTGGACGATCAGGGGGTCAGCTGACTGGTTGAGGACACCAATCAGGGGAAATCCTCATCGGCTGAAGTGGGCCTTGGCGTCATAGAGCACTTCCTCGGTGATCGTGTTGACACCGCGGTCACGGGCATAGGCCTCCGTATTTCGGCGCACCTTGCCGCGCACGAAGAAGGGGATGCGGCTGAGTTCGGCCTCGCCGCTAGCACTCCAATTCAGGCCAAGCTCCTGGCCGCCCCCCGCCTGAACCGATCCCGCCGTAAATACCAGTTCGGTGTCTTGGCTGGTGCCAGGCCCATCGGCCAGCCTGGAATGGTTTCCGGCAGCGGTGGATGCGATGCCATTGGCGGGCGCTGCCGCTGCAGGCCCACTGGCCCCCTCCAGGTGACTGAGGTGACCGTCAACGAACTCAAAATCGTGGCGGAACATGCCGATCAGATGTTCCTCCAGGCCCATCATTAGCGGGTGAACCCAGGAATCAAAAATCACATTTGCCCCCTCCCAGCCCATCTGGGGCGAGTAGCGGGCCGGCACATCCTGCACATGCAGCGGGGAACTGATCACCGCACAGGGCAGGCCCAGCCGTTTGGCGCTATGGCGCTCCATCTGGGTGCCGAGCACCAATTCCGGTGCCGCCTCGGCCATGGCCTTCTCCACCACCAAGTAGTCGTCGCTGATCAGGGCCTCCAGGCCCAACGCCTGGGCAGCGGCGCGCACCTCCCGCGCCTGTTCGCGGCTGTAGGTGCCCAGGCCCACCACGGTGAAGCCCAGCTCCTGGCTGGCGATGCGGGCAGCGGCGATCGCATGGGTGGCATCGGCAAAGATGAACACCCGCTTGCCCGTGAGGTATGTGGAGTCAACTGAACGGGAATACCAGGGCAGCCGCGAGCGCCGATCCGCTTCGCCAACCAGGGACAATTCCAGAGCTAGCTTCTCGCCCAGTTCGACCAAAAAATCACCGGTGGCCCCCACACCAATCGGCACCGTGCGCACCACAGCCATGCCGAAACTGCGCTCCAGCCAGCTGCACACCGGTCCGGCCACCTCCGGATAGAGGCAAACATTGAGATCGGCCTGGGGCAGGCGCTGCAGGTCCGCAGGCCGGGCCCCAAGGGGCGCCACCACATTCACCTCAATGCCGTGGTCAGCCAGCAGGCCGGTGATCTCGCGCACGTCATCGCGGCAGCGGAAGCCCAGCAGGCTCGGGCCCAGCAGGTTGACCCTCGGCCGGCGCCCTTCCTGGCGCCAGCGGGTGGGGTCGGGCTTGGTGAAACCAGGCGCAGGAAGTTGATCCTTAAGCAGCACGCGCACGAGTTGATAGAAGGTTTCAGCCGCGCCCCAGTTTTCCTTCTTCGAATAGGCGGGCAGATCCAGGCTCACCATCGGCACCCCACCGAGATCCATGCCGGCGGCCAGGGCCCCGGGCTGGTCCTGGATCAATTCGGCTGTGCAGCTTTCGCCGACGAGCAGGGCCTCGGGCTTGAAGCGCGCAACAGCTTCTGTGATCGAGCGTTTCACCAGCTCGGCCGTATCGCCCCCCAGATCGCGGGCCTGGAAGGTGGTGTAGGTGACGGGCGGCCGGCGATCGCGCCGCTCAATCATCGTGAACAACAGATCGGCGTAGGTGTCCCCCTGGGGGGCATGCAGCACGTAGTGCACCCCCTCCATCGAGGCGGCGATGCGCAGGGCTCCCACATGGGGAGGGCCTTCGTAGGTCCAGAGGGTCAGTTCCATCGGGCGGGGTCGGACGGGGGGCGGGGGTCGGACGGGGGGCAGGGTCTGGCGGAGTTCGGCAGGGACGGGTCGGTCGAAGCCGCGGGCTTCAGCCGGGGGAAATAGCGACCATGGGGCCTAGGGCAGCTGCAACAGGGCGCGGCGGCGCAGGGGGCGGGAGAATAGCTCGGCCAAATCGCCGGCCTGATCGATGCCATGGATCGGGCTGAACACCAGCTCAATCGACCACTTGGTGACAAAGCCCTCAGCCTCGAGCGGATTGGCCAGGCCCATGCCGCAAACAACCAGGTCGGGGCGGGCGGCCCGCAGGCGATCGAGCTGCCGTTCCACGTCCTGCCCTTCGCTGAGCTGGGTAGCGGGCGGCAGCAGGGCCAGCTCCTCGGCCATCAGCAGGCGATCGAGGTAGGGGGTGCCCACCTCCACGAGCTCCATGCCACATTCCTGTTGCAGGAAACGGGCCAGGGAGAGCTCCAGCTGGGAATCGGGCAGCAGGAACAGGCGCTTGCCCGCCAGCACCTCCCGGTGGGGGGCAAGGGCACGCCGGCCCCGCTCCACGAGGGGATCGAGCACCGCCGCCACCGTGGCCGGATCAATGCCGAAGGCGGCGGCCGCCGCCGCCATCCAGGCCCGGCTGCCCTCCACCCCTAGGGGGTAGGGGCTGCGCACGAACTGGGCGCCCCGGTCCACCAGGGCCCGGGCCGTCCCAGAGAGGAAGGGCTGGCAGAGCAACATGCGGGTGCCTTTGCCGACGGGCGGCAACTCCGTGGAACTACGGGGCGGCAGGCTGCGTATAAGGCCAATCCCCAGGCGCTGGAACAGGCTGGTGAGCCGCTCCTCCACGCCATCGGCCAGGGTGCCGACCAGCAGCAGCTGGTCCTCGTCGCTGCGGGGCATCAGCGGCACCATCGACAGCAGGGCGTTGTCTTCCCCCTGGGTGAAGGTGGTTTCGATGCCACTGCCGGAGTAGTTGAGCACCATCACCCGGCCGGTGTGCTGACGGCTCAGCCGTTCAGCCGCCTTAGCCAGGTCGAGCTTGATCACCTCACTGGGGCAGGAGCCCACCAAAAACAGGGTGCGAATTTCCGGGCGACGCTCCAGCAGGTCCCGCACCAGCCGATCCAGCTCTTCGTTGGCATCGGCCAGGCCGGCCAGGTCCCGTTCCCCCAGGATCGCTGTGCCGAAGCGGGGTTCAGCGAAAATCATCACCCCCGCAGCCGACTGGACCAGGTGGGCACAGGTGCGGGAGCCCACCACCAAGAAGAAGGCATCGGGCATGCGCCGATGCAACCAAACAATCGAGGTGAGGCCGCAGAACACCTCCCGCTGGCCGTTTTGCTGGATCAGGTCGGGACGCTCAAGGGAGCTGGCGGCCCCGGGATTGGCGCTGGGAACAGCGATCCCATCGCTAGAGAGAGCCGCCACGGAGGCCACTGGCTGGGCCATACAAGGCCGTTTTGCACAAAGTCACTACAGGCCTAGCGAAGCCAGGGGCGACGGCAAGCCCCTGCTTCATATCTTTTCGGGATTGCGTTGACATCACGCTGGCGGCCTAGGTCTAAATACCTGGGGCAAAAACCAAAGACCATCCCAATCGCAAAGCCAATAACAAGCCGTTGGCAAGAGAGACTACCCAAATGTGCGGGTTCCAGCACCAAAAAGGGCAGGGCTCGCGGACCGGCGGCACCCAAAGAGCCCCTCAAATGCCAGCCATGGAACGGGCCTGACTGGGGGGGGATTGGCGTTGCATCAAGTCGAGAATTTTTTCACTTTTCTGGGGACATAGTTGTGGTGCGTAGTAACGCACTGCAGCCATTTCAATGCTCGGAGGCGTGATGCCTTGAAAATCAATTGCCGCCTGTTCAAAGGATAATTGCAAGCGTTGATGCAATTGGTTCAAGGGTATTTGCAGGCCAATGTTGTCGCACAGCAACTGGGCATAAAGCCTGGCAGCGCAACCAACTTGGCCCAGGTTGGCGACGCAGCGGCCCAGGGCAAAGCTGCTGGCTTGGGGCGGTCCCGGTGCCAGCAGTTCGGGGAGGACTGGTGGCGGTGGCGGCACCACAAGTGGAGACGGCCAAGGGGCCAAGGGCGGCGAAGCGGGGGGCAGCTGGCCCCAGGCCGCAGACGCGATCGAGGCACTGGCCACCAGCAAAACCAGCCGGGCGGTTCTCTTCACCGCAATCGCTCCGGCTGGCAGGTGATCGCCAGGCCATAGGCATGGGGATTTAGAATGGGCAGGGGCGCCAGGGAGCCCGGCGCGGCGAACAACTGGGGATTGAGCTGGTTCAAGCGGCGGACCAGGGCAGCCAAGTGGGCCCTTTTCTCCATCATGCGGCGGTTGCGCCTGGCCAACCAGCCTTGGTAGCGCTCGGATTCCGCCTGTTGCCACTGGGCCAGGGCCGTCTCGTAACGCTCCTGATCCAGTTCCTGGTCATAGGTAGCGAAACGCCGTTGCAGGTTGGGATCCAGCCGTTGGGGCCGCTCCGATATCCCATAGGGTTCAGCGCCGAGCTGGGCCAGGTGTTGGTTAGCTGCCTTCAAGGCCAGGGCCAGGCTCTTGACTTCCGCCCGGTTGGCAGAGCAAGCGGCCAACCGTTGTCTTGCCGCAGCCTGTTGGCGAATCTGGGCCTCGGCCCGTTCCCGTTCCAGCACCGAGTTGATCGACAGCAGGCAGTAGCCATAGCGCAAGGGGCGTAACAGCCCATTGGCTTCACTTGCCACCTGGGCCGAGCAGCGCTCCTGGCCTTGACGTGACTGGGGATTGGGACCCTGACAACCGCCCACCAGGCCCACCAGCAACAGCATGGCAATCGCTCGGCGCGTCATCCGCCAGGGCCATGCCTGGGGCGGCAACGGACCCAGCCACCCAAAGGAGGCATATCTCTGGAGAAGACCCAAGGGCATTGGCCGTGCGTTGGCTATCCAGCTGGCAGGGCTTGTATGGGACCTAACTTAGGTCAACAGCCCGAGGGGCCGAAGTGGGGCTGGCAAACTCAGGGGTGAGATCGCTTTGAACCGGGCAGCCATGGCAGAGCCAGCGAACCCGAATCAGGGGCGCCAAATCAATGGCGTGGAGCTCGTTGCCCAAGCCCTGGTCCACCAGAGTCCGCCCCACTTCGAAACCCTTGCCGAGGAACGGCGCTATCGGCTCAGCCACCTGGCCGGAGCCCTACGGGTGTTTGGTCGCTCGGGCTTCGGCGAAGGCGTGGCCGGCCATATCACCGTGCGCGATCCGGAATATCCAGACCATTTCTGGGTCAATCCCTTTGCCCACTCCTTTCGGCTGATACGGGTCAGCGATCTGATTCTGGTCAACCATGCCGGTGAGGTGGTCTATGGCAACCGGCCCGTGAATCGGGCCGCCTTTGTCTTGCATGCCGCCGTGCATGAAGCCAGGCCAGACATCAATGCGGCCGCCCATGCCCACTCCCCCCATGGCAAAGCCTTTGCCTCGCTTGGACGCCTACTGGATCCAATCACCCAAGATGCCTGCGCCTTTTTTAATGACCATGTTCTGATCCAGGCCGATGGCGGCAAGGTGGTGTTTGAACTGGAATCAGGGCGCACCTTTGCCAGCCAGTTCGGTAGCGGCAAGGCGGCCATTCACCAGAACCATGGCCTATTCACGGTGGGGCAAACGGTGGATGCGGCGGCCTTCTGGTTTTTAGCGATGGAGCGCTGCTGCCAGGCCCAGTTGCTGGCCGAGGCGGCGGGCACGCCCAAGCTGATCCGGCCGGAATGGGCCACCTACACCCGGGAACACACGGCCAGCAGCCAGGCAGGCTGGTTAAATTTTCAATCGTTCTGGGAGGAGATTAGCCAGTCTGATCCCGAGCTATTCAACTAACCGCGGGGCAGCCTAGAATCACTGATTAACGACACAAAAGGAGCTTAATTTATCCCCTAAGCAGTTAACTTTCCACTCGATGATTTATCTGAAAATCCGCCCAGGCGATCTCCATTTGTTGATTGGGAGAAAACGGCAACTAAACCATGACAATATTGGTCCAGCTAGCCAATTTCCAGGAACAACCGATTAGGATCACATCTCGATAAGCCTTGCTCAAGTGTTGTTATTGCTCGCTGCCGCAGCCCAGTTCCCGCCGGGCCCAGGCGCCTATGGCGCCGAAACAGCTGTTGGAAAAGTCACCGAATTACTACCCCTTCCTGCCATCCTGCTAATCATCGGCCTGGTGTATTTTGGAACACTGGCCATCAGCCGCATTTCAGTCAAGCTGGGGATTCCTGCCATCCTTGGCATCTTGCTTCTGGGCCTAGCGATTAACATTAAGTACACGGTTTTTGACCTGGGCTTCATTAATTCATTACATACGGTCAGCCTGGCGATGATCCTGTTTTATGCAGGACTCAAAACCAATGTTAAGGCCATTCGTGGCTTCCTCTCCTTTGGCATCTGGCTCGCCGTTGCCGGATCGATTCTCACCGGCCTGATCCTGGCTGCCGGCATCTGGTTCATCTCGTCGGACACCATGGGCGGGATTGAATTTGGTTTTTCACAATTGGGCTTTCCGATTGCCCTGATGGTGGGGGTCTCGATGGCATCCACCGATTCGGCCGCGATTGAAAGCGTATTGGCAGCCACAGGCCGCTCGATCCCAAAACGACTCGGCAAGATCCTGGAATTCGAATCGGCCTTGAACTGCTCGATTGCCGTTCTGGCCCTAGGGGTTGCCACCAGCTTCATGGCCAGCACCGTCTCCAGCGGTCAGGGCACCATCCTCAGGGCCGAAATCATCTCGTTAGCAGGCCGGCTCGTGATCGGCCTGGTGGTCGGCATCGGCATGGGCTATTTCTCACGGCTCAGCATTGAAAAATTGGTAACGGACCGTTCCCAGCTGCTGATGTTGGGCCTCTCGCTCGCCCTAATGGCCTACGGCGTTGGCGACCTGGCCGGCCAGGCCGGCTTCATCTCTGCCTTCGTGACAGGCGTTTTTCTGGGCAACAACAAATACAGCAACAACCTGGTTTCACCCGAATGTGTTAGCGAAATCATGTTGCCATTCAACGAAATGACGGAGATCGCAATTTTCTTTATTTTTGGCCTAATCTCAACACCATCAATGGTGCTATCCGTACTGCCGATTGCTTTTTTGGCAAGCTTAATTTTAATGTTTGTGGCCCGTCCATTGAGCCTGCTGATGCTCTCGCCAATCTCGCCCTTCTCGGCCAGGGAAAACCTGCTGCTCTCCTGGTGTGGGCTGCGCGGTGCCGTGCCCCTGGCCCTCGGCTTTGATGGCGCTGAATACATTCCAAAAATCGTGGGAATTGATCCGATTATTGCCCATCAATTGGTTAGCAATTGCGAAGGCATTATTTTTTCGATTGTGGTGATCAACCTGCTGATCCAGGGCATCTCCATTCCCCATTTCGTCAAAAAGCTGCAGTTTGATGCTCCCGCAGCAGACCAGCTCGCTTGAGCAGGGAACCATCAGTAAGGGGCCAAACCTCTGCCTGAGCAACCCAGGGACTGGCTAGCTCACTTGCCAGAACCAACCCCCAACCTGCCTAAGTCCAAAGACCCCATGACCAGTCCTCCATGAGCACGGCCCCAGCCATCACCCCGGCCCCCCTCCAGGTCCTATCCGAGGTGTTCGGCTATGGCGCCTTCCGCGGCCCCCAGGCCGAGATCGTCGGCCATGTGGTGGGCGGTGGCTCGGCCCTGGTGCTGATGCCCACCGGCGGCGGCAAATCCCTCTGTTATCAAATTCCGGCCCTCTGCCGCCCCGGCACCGGCGTGGTGGTCTCGCCCCTGATCGCCCTAATGGACGACCAGGTGGCGGCCCTGCGCCAGGCGGGGGTGCGCGCCGCCGCCCTGCATTCGGCCCAGGGGCCAGAGCAGGCCCAGGCCGCCTGGAGAGCCCTGCGGGCGGGGGAGCTGGACCTGGTCTATCTCTCGCCGGAGCGGCTGCTGGCGGGCGACTGCCTTGAACGCCTGGCCGAACTGCCAATTGCCCTGTTCGCCATTGACGAGGCCCATTGCGTCTCCCAATGGGGCCACGATTTCCGGCCCGAATACCTGCAGCTGGCCGTGCTGGCGGATCGGTTCCCGACCATTCCCCGCCTGGCCCTCACCGCCACGGCCGATGGCCGCACCCGCGAGGACATCCGCGAGCGCCTGCGCCTGACGGACGACCGGGTGTTTCTGGCCAGCTTCGATCGGCCCAACATCACCTACTTGGTACGCGAAAAAGAGGGACCGGGGGCCCAGTTGCAGGCGTTCCTGGCGCCCCGCAAGGGGGAGGCCGGCATCGTCTACGCCCGCTCGCGCCAGCGGGTCGACCGCCTGGCCCAGGAGCTGGCCGCCGCCGGCTTTGACGCCCTGGCCTATCACGCCGGCCTTGATCACCAGCGGCGCTCGGCCGTGTTGGAGCGCTTCCGCCGCGACAGCGGCGTGATCGTGGTGGCCACGATCGCCTTTGGCATGGGCATCGACAAACCGGATGTGCGCTTTGTGGCCCACGTGGACCTGCCCAAGAGCCTGGAGGCCTACTACCAGGAAACGGGCCGGGGCGGCCGCGATGGCCTGGCCGCCGTCGCCTGGATGGTGCATGGGCCGGGTGATGTGCCGCAGCTGCGCCGCTTCATCGAGGACTCCGGCGCCGAACCCAGCCAAAAGGCGATCGAACACGGCAAGCTCGATGCCCTAATCGGCTTCACCGAAGCCTCGACCTGTCGCCGCCAGGTGCTGCTCGGCCACTTCGGCGAAAGCCTGGAGCAGCCCTGTGGCAACTGCGATGTCTGCCTCGAGCCCGACCGCTGCCAGGACGTGACCGAAGCGGCCCGCAAGGCCCTCTCGGCGGTGTACCGCACCGGCAGCCGCTTCGGCGCCGCCCATTTGGTGGACGTGCTGGTGGGGGCCAACAGCGAAAAAATCCGGGTCCTGGGCCACCAGGAACTGAGCGTCTATGGCATCGGTAAGGAGTTGGACCGGGGCCAGTGGCGCAGCCTGTTTCGCCAGCTGGTGGCGACCGGCCTGCTCATCAGCGATCCCGCCCACCAGGGGGGCTTGCGCTTTGGCGATCGCGAGCAGGTCAGCCCGCTGCTGCGGGGCGACGCAACCCTGGAACTGCGCCTGCCCCTGCCCAAACGCGAGCGGCGCCAGGGATCCGAGGCGGGGGCGAGCCGGCGGTTTGGCTCAGCCAGCGCCGATGGCAATGGGGCCGGCGATGCCGATCCCCAGCTGCTGCAGGCCCTGAAGGACTGGCGCCGCGAGCAGGCCCGCAGCCAGGGGGTTCCCCCCTATGTGGTCTTCCACGACCGCACCTTGATGGAATTGGCTAGCCGCCGCCCCCCCGATCTGGCCAGCCTGGCGGGTGTGACCGGGGTGGGCAAGGCCAAGCTGGCCAGCTATGGCGAGGCGGTGTTGGCGCTGCTGGCAACCGGCGCCGCCTAGCCGATCAGTTGTATTCGCCGGGCAGGTCGTTTTTGCGCACCGTGACCCGGCCGACCCGCTTGCCGGAGAGGCGCAGCAGTTCATCGCCGGAAAAGCTGTAGCCCAGGCCGGCGCCGATCTGGGCGACGTCGTCGGCGGTGGCCGCCGCAGTGATGGCCTGGCGCAGGGCCGGATCGTCCTGGACAACCGCCAGGAAGGCCTTGAGCTGGTCGAGGGCCATGGCAGGCGCACTGGGGGCGCCCCAGCATCGGACAGGGCAATCCAGGTACGGTCAGGCCATGGTTGCCTGAGCGCCCGTGTTGCCCCTGCGTCGTTTCCTGGGCCTGGTCCTGCTGCCCTTGCTGCTGCTGCTCGCCCCCGCCGGCGCCCGGGCCTCCCTCTTCCATCTGGAGGGTCCGGCGCCCATGGACCTCGGCGTGCAGGCCGGCTCCCTGGCCCCCTGCCCCTCCCCGGCCCATTGCGCCCAGGCCAGTTGGAGTGAGCCCGATCCCAGCGCCGCCCTCGCCTCGATCAGCCATCTGCTCGGGGAGCAGGAAGGCCTCGCCATCGAGAAGCAAACCGCCAGCTACATCCACGCCACGGCCACCAGCCGCCTATTCGGCTTTGTGGATGATCTCGAGCTCTACGCCGACCAGGCCGGCGGCCGCCTCCAGGCCCGCTCGATCTCGCGCCTCGGCGACTCCGACCTGGGGGTGAATGGCCGCCGCCTCGACCAGATCGGGGCAGCCCTGGGCCATGGCTGAGTACACCAGCCCCGTAGCAGCCAGCCCCCGGGCCGCCAGCCCAGGCGGGCTGGCCCCAGGCCTGGTGCGGATCCTTCACAGCGCCGACTGGCAGATCGGCAAGCCCTACAAGTTTGTGGGCGATCCCCAGAAACGCTTCCGCCTGCAGGACGAACGGCTGCGGGCCCTCGGCCGCATCGACGCGGCCGCCCGCTCCCAGGGCGCCAGAGCGGTGGTGATAGCAGGCGACCTGTTCGATTCCACCACCGTGGCGATCAGCACCGCCCTGGAGGTGCTCGAAGCGATCGGCGCCATGGCCCTGCCGGTGCTGGTGATCCCCGGCAACCACGACCACGGCGCCCCCGGCGGCATCTGGGACAGCCCCGAGTGGCAACGGCACCGCAGCGAACGGGCCCCCAATCTGCAGCTGCTGCTCGAACGCCAGCCCCTGGAGCTGGAGGAGCTGGTGGTGTTGCCCTGTCCGCTGCTGCGAAAGCACGACGCCAGCGATCCCACCGGCTGGATCCGGGGCCTCGATTGGGCGAGCCTGCCCGCCGGCAAGCCCCGGCTGGTGATCGCCCACGGCGGCATCCAGGGCTTTTCCGGGCGGGACTACGGCGCCGAAGCGAGCTGGGGTTACGCCCCAGATCCCGCCGGCCCAGGCGCCGTCAGCGGCCCGAGCCGGGCCCAGGAACCGGATGGGGCCATCAACCGCATCGACCTGGCCCAGCTGCCCCTGGGGGAACTTGATTACATCGCCCTGGGCGACTGGCACAACCTCAAGCAGGTTGGCCCTAAGGCCTGGTATAGCGGCACCCCCGAACCCGATCGCCACGACCAGGGCGAGGCCAACCAGCGGGGCCAGGTGCTGCGCGTGGACCTGGGCCGGGGCCAGGAGCCCCAGGTGCAGGTGCTGGCCACGGGCCGCCTCGGCTGGCACAACCTGGCCATGCACCTAGCCACCGACGCCGACCTGGAGCAGCTGGAGGCCCGGATCCAGGCCTGCACCGGGGGCCGGGTTAACCAAGACCTGCTGCGCCTCGAGCTCAGCGGCAGCCTCAGCCTGGCGGCTCACCGCCGCTACAGCGCCCTAGTGGCCGACCTAGAGCACCAACTGCTCGACCTGCGGCTCAAGGGCGGCTGCGACCAGGCCCCCCAGGCTGAAGAACTAGCCGCCCTCACCGAGCGCCCCGCCGATCCCCTGATCGCCCGGGTGGCCCAGGAGCTCCAGGCCCGCCTGGCCCGCCAGGAGGGGATCGACGAGGGCGGCGCCGCCATCAGCCGCGCCGCCCTCTGCGAACTGTTCCGGCTCGCCTCCAGCCCCTGAGCGGGGCAACCGGTCCCGAGGCCGGTCCCCAGGACAAGCCCGCCCCTATCCGGACAAATCCGCGACCCCCGGAGCCAGGCCCCCCCTAGCGATCAACCCGTGCCGATCAACCCCTACCGATCAACCCGTCCAGCCCCCGATCCAGCTCCCGATCCAGCCCCGTAACAGCCACCCCGCCCCATCCCGGCACCAGCGTCCCGGGCAATCCTTTCCCCCATGCGCCTGCTCTCCTGCCGCCTGCAGAACATCCGCGTCCATGGCGACCTGTCCCTGGACTTCGGCCCGGGCCTGACCCTGATCGGCGGACCCAACGAGACCGGCAAAAGCACTCTGGTGGAGGCCCTGCACCGCTGCCTGTTCCTGCGGGCCACGGCCACGGGCACGCCGGTGGAGGCCCTGCAGTCGCGCCTGCACCTGGGCCAACCCCAGGTGGAGTTGGCCTTTGCCGCCCGCGGCGAGAGCTGGACCCTGGTCAAGCGCTTCAGTGGCAGCTCCGGCAAGGTGCTGTTGCGCTCCGGCGGCGGCAGCCACTGGCAGGGGCCCGAAGCCGAGGAGCAGCTAGCGGAGCTGTTGGGGGTGAAGGAAACCCTGGGTAGCCGCCAGGCGGGCAGCCTGCTGCGGGGCCGCTGGGCCCATCTATGGGTGATGCAGGGCCGCTCCGGCGACGACCTGCTCGCCCAGGGCGGCGCCCACTACGACCTGGAGGCCCTGGTGGGCCAGCTCGAGCAGGGCGGCGGCAGCGCCATGCAATCGCCCCAGGACCAACAGCTCGCCAGTCGCCTCGACACCCTGCTGGCGGAAACCTTCACCCCCGGCCGCGGCAACCTGCGCCGGCAGGCGCCCCTCTGGAGCGCCTGGCAAGCCCTGGAGGCGGCCGAGGCGGCCGTTCTGCAAGCCCAGGGCCAGCTGGCCGACTACGGCGCTGCCAGCGAGGAGTTGGGCCGCAGCGCCGCCAGCCTGCAGGAGCTGCAGCAGCTCCACCTACCCGGGCTACGGCAGCGCCAGCAGCGCCTCCAGGCGGCGGCCACCGAGCGGACCCGGCTGGAGGCCGCCCTGGCCCTGGCCAAGCAGCAACTCGAACCGCTGCAGTTGCGCCAGCAGGCCCTCGCCCGGGACCTGGCCGAATGGCGCCAGCTGGGGGCCCACCTCACCGGCCTGGGCCAGCAGGCCCTGAACCTAGAAACCAGCCGCGAACGGGCCCAGGCCGAGCTGGCCCAGCTGGAGCAGCAGCGGATCGACCAGGAGCAGCAGCGCGCCAGCCTGGAGGTCCAGCGCCAGTCGATCACCGAACGGGGCCAATGGCTGCAGCGACTGGTGGAGCAGGCCCGGCTGCAGGCGGACCTGGCCCGGCTCAACGCCCAGCGCGCCCAGCTGGAGCGCCAGGAGCAGGCCCGCTCCGAGCTGCAGGCCCAACTCGACGCCCTGCCGCCCATCGATGGGGCCGCCCTGGCGGTCCTCCAGGGCCTGGAGCAGGCCCGGCGCGATGCCGACACCCGCCTCGGCGCCATGGCCGCCGGGGTGGAGCTGCTGCGGGCCGACTTGCCCGTGACGCTGGCAGGCCAGCCCCTGGAACCGGGCACGGACCTGCGCCTCAGCGAAGCCAGCGAGCTGCAGGTGGGCAGCGGCGTGGTGCTGCGCATCAGCCCCGGCGGCGGCCAGGCCCTGGCCCTGGCCCACCAGCAACGCCAGCAGAGCGAAACGGCCCTGGGGGCCGCCCTTGGGAGTCTCGGAGTCGCCAACCTGGGGGCCGCTGAAACCCTGGCCCGCCAGCGCCAAGCCCTGGAGCAGCAACTCGGCGCCCTGGGAAGCGCCCAGGCAGTGGACCCCACGGGGTCCCAGGCGGCGAGCCAGCGACAAGCCATCGAGACCCGGCTGGAGGAGCTGCATCGCGAGCTGGCCCCCCTGGAGCCCCAGCGCCAGGCCCAGCTCCAGAGCGGCGAGTTGCCCGCCGATCATGGGGCCCTCGAACAGCTGCATCGCCAGCTGCAGCTGAGCTATGCCGCCACCAGCGGCCCCCTGCGCCAGGCCCAGGCCAGCCTCGCGGCGCTGGCCCAAGGGTTGGAGGCTGCCCGCCAGCGCCAGGCCGCCAGCAACGAAGCCCTGGCGAGCCTGAAGGGCGAGCGCAGCCACCAACAGGCCCAGGCCGGGGCGTTGGGCCAGCGCCACGGCAGCGAGCTCGCCCTGGCCGCAGCCCTGCAGCAGGTGGAGGCCCAGGTGGCCAGTGCCACCCGCCAGGTGGGCGCCCTCGGTCAGGAGCTCGCGGCCGTCAGCGGCGGTGATGGCGCCAGCCAGCTGCCCCAGCTAGGGGCCCAGATCCAGCAGGCCGAAGCCGAGGTGTTGCACCTGATTGCCAGCCAGGCCGCCGCCCGCCAACGCTGCCAAACCCTGGGATCCAGCGATCCCCATGGGGCCCTGGAGCAGGCCCAGGCCGCCCTGGAGCAGGCCCAGCGCCATCACAGCGCCCTCAAGCGCCTCAGCGATGGCCAATTGTTGCTGCGCGACCTGTTCAAGGCGGCCCAGGCCGATCTGTCTAGCCGCTACAGCGAACCGTTGGCCGGGGCGATCAACCGCTATCTCGAGCCCCTGCTGCCGGCGGGGGCCCGTTGCCAGTTGCGCTACGAGAGCGAGTCGGGCTTCTCCGGCCTGCAACTGCAGCGGGGCCAGGAACGCTTCAGCTTCAGCGAACTCAGTGGCGGCATGCGCGAACAGCTCGGCACCGCCCTGCGCCTCTCCATGGCCGATGTGCTCAAGGCCGGCCATGACGGCTGCCTGCCCCTGGTCTTTGATGACGCCTTCACCAATGCCGATCCGCTGCGGCTGGCCCGGCTCCAGCAGATGCTGGCCCTGGCCGGGGCCCGGGGGCTGCAGGTGATCGTGCTCACCTGCAGCCCCCGGGCCTACACGGGCCTCGATGGCACCACGTTGAACCTGGCGCCGATGGCCCTTTGATCTCGCCATCCGGTTGAAAGGTCAAACCAGCACCGGTAGCTGGGCCAGCTCCTGGGGTTGGAAGTGGAGGCGACCCTCCAGGACCGACACGGCCGCAACCGTGCCGGCGAGGAACTGGCCCGCCAGGATCGCCTTGGCGATTGGCGTTTCCAGCTGCCGCTGGATGGCCCGCTTCAGGGGACGGGCGCCATAGACCGGGTCGTAGCCGGCCTGGGCCAGCCAATCGAGGGCCTCCTCGCTGAGCACCAGGCCAAGCTTGCGCTCCTCCAGCCGTTGGCGCAACCGCGCCACCTGCAGGACCACGATCTGGCGCAATTCGTCGCTGCGCAGGCTATGGAAGATGATTGATTCATCGAGGCGATTGAGGAATTCCGGGCGGAAGTGGGCGCACAAGGCCCCATTCACCCGTTCCTCCATCTCGCCATGGCGGGCCGGATCCCCCGCCAGATCGAGAATCGACTGGCTGCCAATATTGCTGGTGAGGATTAACACCGTGTTGGTGAAATCCACCCTGCGACCCTGGCCATCGGTAAGGCGGCCATCATCGAGGACCTGCAGCATCACATTGAAAACATCGGGGTGGGCCTTTTCCACCTCGTCAAACAGGATCACCGCATAGGGCCGGCGCCGCACCGCCTCGGTGAGCTGGCCGCCTTCCTCGTAGCCCACGTAGCCCGGGGGCGCTCCGATCAAGCGGGACACGGTGTGCTTCTCCATGTATTCGCTCATGTCGATGCGCACCATCGCCTCCTGGCTATCGAACAGCTGGGCGGCCAGGGCCTTGGAAAGCTCGGTTTTACCGACACCAGTGGGGCCCAGGAACAGGAAACTGGCGATCGGCCGATTCGGATCGGAGAGGCCCGCGCGGGAACGCTGAATCGCATCGGCCACGGCGGTCACTGCCTGCTCCTGGCCAATCACCCGTTGGTGCAATTCGGCTTCGAGATGCAGCAACTTTTCCATCTCCGACTGCACCAACCTGCTCACCGGAATGCCGGTCCACTTGGCAATCACCTCGGCGATGTCCTCTTCTGTGACCTCCTCGCGCAGCAGGTTCTTATCGCCATGGCTTGCACTCAATTCGATCTCCTTGGCCGCAAGTTTGCGGCCTAAATCGGCCAGGGTTCCGTATTCCAGTTGGGCGGCCCGGTTGAGGTCATAGCTGCGCTTGGCTTGCTCCACCTGCAGGGTCACCTGCTCGATCTCCTCCTTGATGGCGCCTAGCTCATCAATCGAACCCTTTTCCTTCTGCCACTGGGCATTAAGACCGCTTTGCTGCTCTGACAACTCGGCCAGCTCCCGCTCGAGCTTCTCAAGCCGATCGCGGCTGGCCGGATCGGATTCGCGGGCCAGCGATAATTTTTCCATCTCCAGTTGCAGGATGCGGCGATCGAGTTCATCGATCTCCTCGGGCTTGGAGGTGATCTCCATTTTGAGCCGGGCCGCCGATTCATCCATCAGGTCGATCGCCTTATCGGGCAGAAAGCGATCGGCGATGTAGCGGCTGCTGAGCACGGCCGCCGCCACCAGGGCGTTATCGGCGATGCGCACGCCGTGATGCACTTCGTAGCGCTCCTTGAGGCCCCGCAGGATCGAAATCGTGTCTTCCACCGTGGGTTGGTCGACAAACACCTGCTGGAAACGGCGCTCGAGGGCCGGATCCTTTTCGATGTGCTGGCGGTGTTCATCGAGGGTGGTGGCACCGATGCAACGCAATTCGCCGCGGGCCAGCATCGGCTTGAGCAGGTTGCTGGCATCCATGGCGCCGCCGCTGGCGCCGGCCCCCACCACGGTGTGGATCTCATCGATAAACAGCACGATCTGGCCCTGGCTGGAGGTGACCTCCTTGAGCACCGCCTTGAGCCGCTCTTCGAATTCACCCCGGTATTTGGCCCCGGCAATCAGGGCGCCCATATCCAAGGCAATCAGCTGGCGGTTTTGCAGGGCCGTGGGCACGTCGCCATTGACAATCCGTTGGGCCAGGCCCTCCACGATCGCCGTTTTGCCGACGCCCGGCTCGCCAATCAGGACCGGGTTGTTCTTGGTGCGGCGCGAGAGGATCTGGATCGTGCGGCGAATTTCCTCATCGCGGCCAATCACCGGATCGAGCTTGCCCTCGCGGGCGGCAGCCGTGAGATCGCGGCCATATTTTTCTAACGACTCGTAGGTACCTTCTGGATTTTGATCGGTCACCTTCTGACTACCACGCACCGCCTCAATCGCCGCCTTCAGGGTTTTGACATCACAGCCCGCCTGGCTGAGCAGCTGGCGACCACAGCGGCCATCGGCCGCCAGGGCCAGCAAGAGATGCTCGATGGCAATGAAGCTATCGCCGAAGTCGCCCTTGAGGGTGTTAGCCCCATCGAGCAAGCCATTGAGGGCCTTACCCAGATACAGATTGTCCGGGGCAGCCGTCAGGTTGGGTTGGGCGGCAATGAAGGCCTCCAATGTCTGGGCCAGCCCGCTGCGATCCACCCCCGCCTTGTCCAACACCCGGCCCGCCAAGCCCTGCTGGCGGACCAGGGCGGCGAACAAATGTTCGGTTTCGATCTGGGGTTGGTGTTTCTGCTGGGCGAGCTGCTGGGCGGCGACGATGGCGCCCCAGGCCTGTTCGGTGAACAGCTCAGCGGTGGGTTGCATGGCGGATCCTCCTTGGAGGGGCTTTGGACAGGACCGTATGGCGGGCGGCCTAGGCGGCAGGAGAGGAGCACCGAACCGGCCGGGACGGCCCACCCACCCCAGGTTGGGCTGACCGTCCCAGGTTGGCGCAGGAACCGTCCCTTAAGAACCAGGCTGGCGTTTGGCACCCCATCTGCCAAACGCCGCCAAGGCCCGCGGGCGTGGCTAAACCTGAACTATCGACCGGCCTTCCCGACCAGGCCCCCCTGCCATGACCCCTGACCTCACCTGCGTTTCGTTGTCCTCGCGGCCCCAGATCCCTGGGGGAGGACGCCGCTCCCTGCCAGCGAGCGTGCCCCCCAACCGCACCAAAGCTGGGGCGACGGCGCTGCGCCCCCTGCTGGCCGCCAGCCTGGTGGCCCTGGGCGCCCTAGCCCCCCTGGCCGGCCAGGCCTGGGAGGTGCGCGGCGGGGGCTTCGATGGCGATCGGGCCGGTGGGGGCGGCGCCTATCACTTCAGTGGCTCCAACTGGCAGGGCGGCTACAACGGCGGCCACCCCCTCTATGGCGATGGGGCCAGGCCGGCCTTTGGCGATGGGGCCCGGCCGGCCTATGGCCAGGGCTTCAATCCCGGCCCCTACAACCGACCTGCCGCAGAGAATCCCTACAACTCAAATTACAATCGCATTAACACTTATCCCTACAATCGAGCCGTCGTTAATCCATACAACCGCCCCTACAACGGACCCAATAATTTCTACAATCGACCCTACAATGGCTACCATCCAGCCTGGAACAATGGTGGCTACTGGAACAGCCGGCCCTGGAATGCGGGCTGGTATCGCTGGCAGCCAACCTCCTGGGGCTGGTGGGGTGGCAATGCCATGGCCTGGGGCCTGGCGGGCCTGGCCACCGGCGCCGCCATCACGTCCTTGGTGAATAACGCCGCCGCAGTGCAATCGCCCCTGATTGTGGTGCCCCAGACCAACTACCAGCTCAACTACGGCTCGGTGGAGGCGGTGGGCAACTACGGCGTCAGTTTCAGCTACCTGGTCAATGGCCTGCCGCTCTATGGCGGCGCCAATTGCCAGCAGGGGCTGCTTAATGGCCAGATCCCGGCCAATGGCAACCAGGCCCAGTTACTGAATGCGGTCTGCCAGGTGGCCTACGGCAACGGCGGCTGAGCTTCGCTTGCCTGCTGCTTGGCTTGCCAGGAGCTTGGTTTGCCAGGAGGCTCGCCCCAGCCCCGTCTTGCCCAACCGGGCGGGGCCTCAGACGCCAGGGGCTCGGCTGGGACTCAGAGCCCCTGCCACTGCGGGTTGGGGCAGAGCTTGAGCGGACAGCCATCGGCGCCGTAGATCGCATCGGCAGGGGACAGGCAGCCAGAGGCATTTTTTGCCTTCACCTCGCCCGGCTTCAGGCGCTTGGGCTGCAAAAAGGGCATGTCGCTGGGGACCAGTAGCGGGCAACGGCTGCCCTGGCGCGGCAGGTCGTCGCCATACAAGCCTTGGAGCTGGCCTGCTCCAGGCTGGCCTTGGGCCGGGATCTGGCCCAAGGCGGGGGCAGCTGCCGCTGGGGCCTCAGGGGCCCCGAGGAGGCCAGCCAGGAGCAAGGCCGAGCCCAGGGCTAACAGGTTCGGAGCTACCTGCAGCCTGTCTTGCCGGGCCCTTGCCATGATGCTGAATCGAGCGTTCAGGCAGTCTGCCTGAGCCAGATCCCGCCGGAGTCAGAGCCCCCCTTTGGGCGGCCTCCCCTGCCCCGGCCCGTCCCCTTGCCAGAGACCCTCGGTGACAACCGCCCCCAACAGCCCAGCCCCCCAACCTGAAGATGGATCAGGGGACGTTCCGGCAAGCTCCTTGGGTCAAGGACAGGGCCTAGAGCCCGCAGGGTTGATCGAGCAGCTCGCCCAAGAGTCGCGGGAGTTTGATGGCACCGGCGCCGATCCGGAGCGCAATTGCTGGCTAGTGGTCCATCGCCACCACCATGGGATGCTGCCGAGCGAATACGACATTCGCGAGATCCCAGAAGACTTCTACCTGGCAGTTTTAGCGGCCCGGCGAGCCAGCGATCCGGCCTGAATCATCCCCATGGAGTCCCATTCCATAGGGCTCCTTGCCATGGAATCGGCCTAGGGGGATGGCTTCGGGCAAGAGCATTTGCTGAACCCATGCCAAGCCAACAAAAAAAGACCCCTTAAGGGGTCCTTCGTGCACAGGCGAGCAAGCTTGCCTAGGGAAGATCAGGCCCAGCCTTTGATGGTCTGGGATTCGATGTAGGCCGCCACATCTTCGATGTCAGGGCCGCTGAGCTTGCCACCGAAGGCGGGCATGGCGTTTTTGCCATTAGTGACTTGATACACAATCGCCGCCTCATGGCCAGCGCTGTAGTTGGCCAAGTAGGCCTCAAGGGCATCCTGCTTGAGGGTGCGTTCCGCATTCACCACGTTGCCGCCACCCATGTGGCAAGCGGCGCAGTTGGCGGAGAAGATCTGGGCGCCGTGGGTCGCATCGGCGGCAAAGCTGGGAGCTGCACCCAGCACCAGCGCCAGGCAAAAAGCGATCAGAGATAGAAAACGGCGCATCGGAGCTCGTTCAACCCCCTGAAGTTAGGGCTGAAGGGGGCCGCTCTGTTGGGCCTGCCACTTGGATCGAAACACTTTGTCGGGGAAGGGGCCCCGGGGTGGATGGCTCTCGTAAGCCCGGCCCTTACAGCCGGCCCCGCTGGGCCAGGCCCGCCGCCTCAAAAACGGCCTCCAGACTGGGGGCGCCACTGACCAGGCCGAACCGTTCCGGTGGACTGACCGGCTCATGCTGGAAATAGCGCTGGCGAATCGAGAAGCGATCCCAGGCGTTCACCTCAATGCGCAGCAGCTTGATCAGGCCCTCGATCAACCAGCCGGTTAGGTCAACGCCAAAGGGGGCCTGCCAGACGCCACGCCAGCGGCAGAGGCGGCTGACCGTGCCATTGACCGTGACCACGGGCTGGCCCAGCACTAGGCGCCGAACCGCACCCTGGCCGGGCTCCGGGTTGGCCTGGTGGGGCCGGGTGGCCAGGTGGACGCAAACCCGGGCGATGTCGCCGGCATGGATGAAGTGGAAGCTGGCGTCGGTACGCAGCCAGCTGGCCAGCCACAGCCAGCGGGTTGCTTCGGCCAGGCCGGTGGTGAGATAGCTGGTGGGGAAGGGGCCGCCGCCATCAACCCGACCACCAAACACCAGGGTGGGGAACACGGCCACGATCCGCTCCGCCAGGGGATGCTGCTCGAGCTGCTCCAGGCAGATGGCCTTGGTTTGGATGTATTCGGTGCCGAACTCCATCGCCTCGGGGAGGGTTTGCAGCTGGCGGTTGAGGATGCTGGCGGTCGAGAAATAGATCACCTGCTGCAGCCGCCCGGGATCGGCGGCAGCCAGCAGGGCCTTCACCGCCACCACGTTCACCTGCATCGCCCGCTCAGGGTCGCCCCAGGCGGTGGCGGTGTGGATGATGCGATCGGCGCTGGCAATCAGATCGCGGTGGGGCTTGCCCTCACGCAGGTCGCCCACCAGCAGGGTGATGCGGGGATGGTCCACCGGTACGGCGGTGAGCTTGGCCGGATCCCGCAGCCAGAGCAACAACTCGGCGTCGGTCTCGCGGAAGAGCTGCTCAGCGATGTGCTGGCCGACGCAGCCACTGGCGCCGGTGATCAGGATCCGCTGGCTCAAACGCCAGCTCCGATCAACTCATTCACCGCTTTACCCGTCTCAAAGAAGACGCGGGCGTTGTCTTCTGGGGTGCCGGGCAGGATGCCGTGGCCCAGGTTGAGGATGTGCTTGCGGCCCTTGGCCTTGCGCACACAATCGATGATCCGCGCACGGATCGCTTCTGGGGTGCCAAACAGCAGGCCGGGATCGACGTTGCCCTGCACGCCGATGTGCTCGGGCAGGCGGGCCAGGCCCTCGGCCATGTCCACGGTCCAATCCAAGGAGATGATGTCCACACCAGTGCGGGCCATGCGCTCCAGCACCCCGGCGCTGCCGGAGATATAGAGAATCAAAGGGGTGTCTGGGTGGGTGGCCTTGACCTGGTCGATCACCCGTTTTTGGTAGGGGGCCGCAAAGGTGTCGTAGTCGGCAGGCGAGAGCTGGCCTGCCCAAGAATCAAACATCTGCACCACCTGGGCGCCGGAATCGATCTGATAGCGCACGTAGGTGGCGATCGAATCGGCCAGATGGGCCAGCAGCTTGTGCAGGAGCACGGGCTCCTGGAAGGCCATCGCCTTGATCACGGCGTAGTTCTTGGAGCTTTTGCCCTCCACCGCATAGGCGGCCAGGGTCCAGGGGGCGCCCACGAAACCGAGCACGGCGGCCTCGTTGCCAACATCGCGGCGCAGGCGGCCCAGCACCTCACCCACAAACGGCAGGGCCTCGGCCGGATCCAGGGGCCGCAGGGCATCCACCTGGGCCTGGGAGCGGATGGCGGGCTCGATGATGGGACCACGGCTTTCGATGATGTCGAAGTCGATGCCCATGCCCGGCAGGGGCGTGAGGATGTCGGAAAAGAGGATCACGCCATCGGGCTTGAAGGCGTGGAAAGGCTGCATCGAGATCTCATAGGAGAGATCCGGGTTCTCGGAGCGTTCGCGGAAGCCCGGGTGCCGGTCGCGCAGGTCCCGATAGACCTTCATGTAACGACCGGCCTGGCGCATCATCCAGACCGGAGGACGCTCCACCTGCTCACCTCGGGCGGCGCGCAGCAGCAGGGGGGCGGTTCCAGACATGGCGAAAAGCGAGGCCAGGGGCGAACTTACCCGATGGCAGCGCCACTTTCGGCATCGGCGTCACACAGCTCCCGACTCCGTTTCTCATCACGCTGCAGCACCAGCACGCTCAGGGGCGGCAGGCAGAGGTTGAGGGACTGGTCGTAGCCATGGATGCCGACGGCATCGCTGAACTTGCCGCCCAAGTTGCCCTGGTTGCTGCCGCCATAGCGCTCGGCATCGGTGTTGAACACCTCGGTGTAATAGCCCTCCATCGGCACCCCAACCCGGTAAAGGGCATGGCTCTGGGGCGTGAAGTTGCAAACCACCAGCACCCAGCGGCCCGTGGTGCTCTCGCGCCTCATGAAGCTGATCACCGAGTGGCGGTTGTCGTTGCAATCGATCCACTGGAAGCCGAACTGGTCAAAATCGTCGCCCCAGAGGGCCCGCTCCGATTTGTAGAAGACGTTGAGGTCGTCCACGAGGCGCTGCAGGCCGCGATGGGGTTCGTGCTCGAGTAATTCCCATTGCAGGTCGCCCCACACATTCCATTCGGAGCGCTGGCCAAACTCCATCCCCATGAAGATGGTTTTCTTGCCCGGGTGGGTCCACATGTAGGCGAGCAGGGCGCGCACATTGGCGAACTTCTGAAAGTCGTCTCCCGGCATCTTGTGCAGCAAGTGGCTCTTGCCATGCACCACCTCATCGTGGCTAAGCGCCAGCATGAAGTTCTCGGTGTAGTTGTACCAGATCGAAAAGGTGAGGTTGTTCTGGTGGAATTGGCGGAACCAGTGATCCAGCTCGAAGTAATCGAGCATGTCGTGCATCCACCCCATGTTCCATTTGAGGTTGAAGCCCAGACCCCCCATGCTGGTGGGTTGGGTCACCATCGGCCAGGTGGTGGATTCCTCGGCAATCGAGAGGGCCCCCGGGAAATGCTCGAACAGCACATGGTTGGCCTGCTGCAGGAACAGCACCGCCTCGGTGTTCTCGCGGCCGCCCTGGTCGTTGACAAGCCACTCGCCGTCGGGGCGCAGGTAATCGCGATAGAGCATCGAGGCCACCGCATCAACGCGGATGCCGTCAATGTGGAATTGCTCGAACCAATAGATTACATTTGCCACTAGGAAGTTACGAACTTCGTTGCGGCTGTAGTTGAAAATCAAGGTGCCCCATTCCTTGTGCTCGCCAATGCGAGGATCGGCATGCTCATACAAATGGGCGCCATCGAAGAAGGCCAGGCCATGGCTGTCCTTGGGAAAATGGCCCGGTACCCAATCGAGAATCACCCCGATGCCCTCGGCGTGGCAGCGATCCACAAAGGCCCGGAATTCGTCGGGAGTGCCGAAGCGACTGGTGGGCGCGTACCAGCCCGTCACCTGATAGCCCCAGGAGCCATCGAAGGGATGCTCCGAAATCGGCATCAGCTCGATATGGGTAAAGCCGCGGGCCAACACATAGGGAATCAGCCGATCGGTTAGTTCCGGATAGGTGAGCAGGCGGGCACCGGGCTTAAGGTCGGCGGCCGCCACGGGGGGCCGGGCGCTGCCATCGGCTTCTAGATAGGGGTGGTCGGCGCTGGCGTGCATCCAGCTGCCCAGGTGCATCTCGTACACCGAGATCGGCTGGTCGAGGGGATTGGCGTTGTCCCGCTCGGCCATCCAGCTGGCGTCGCCCCAGCTGTAGGTATCAAGTTCCGCCACCACCGAACCGGTCTGGGGCCGGATCTCATGGCGGAAGCCGTAGGGATCGGCCTTCTGGTAGCAATCCCCATCGGGGCTACGCACCTCATATTTGTAGATCTGGCCGGGCTTCAGGCCTGGGATAAACAGCTCCCAGCTGCCCCCCACCCGCGACTGCATCGGATGATGGCGCCCATCCCAGCCATTGAAATCGCCAAGGACAGAGACACTGCGGGCATTGGGCGCCCAGAGACAAAACTGCACCCCGGCGATGCCGTTGTGCTCGGTGGCATGGGCGCCCATGCGCCGCCAGATGTGGTGGTGGTTGCCTTCGGCAAACAGCAACCGGTCCAGCTCGCCCATCCACTCGTGGCGGAAGGACCAGGGGTCGTGCTGGTCATGCTCCATGCCGCCGCGCCGGACGCGCAGCTGATAGGCGCTGCCTGGATCGCTCTCCAGGGCTGCCTCGAACACCCAGGGGTGGTTGGGCGTGGCCATGGCCAGGGTCTGGCCGGCGACCAGCAACTCCACCTGCTCCGCGTCCGGCATCCAGCAGCGCACCACCCAGCCGCCACCCTCTTGGGGCTGGGGTCCCAGGATGGCCAGGGGGTGGTCATGGCGGCATTCCGCCAGCCTGTGGGCATCGTCCACCATCCAATCGAGCCGGACCAGCACAGGCTTCAGGGCAGCAACGTGGCTGGGAGCTTAGGCGCCGCAGTCAGGCCCCCAGGACGAATTCAGCGGGCCGCTGCAGGTTTGACCGGTTCATTCGGGAAATCCACACCGGTGATCTCGTTTTTGTCGTTGAGGATCACAAACAGGCTGTCGGTCAGGCGCTGGAAATCCATGCTGACGATCACGAGCTTTTGATCGGGAGCGCTGTCTGCCAGCAGCAGGTGGCGCACCTTGATCGCGTCACCGGTAACCCGCTGCAGCCGCTGCCATTTGGCCTGCAGAACCGCAGGGGTGAGCTCGTCCTGCAACGCCAGGCTGAGGAAGCTGCGGGCCGTAACGAACTGGCCCTTGATCAGCGCTTCGACAAAGCGCTTGACTACATCGGTCGAGAGCTGGTCCGCGTTGTCGGTCTGGAAACCGGCCAGCTGGCCAGCGTTGTTGAGCACTAACACCACGTCCCGGGAGCCGGCCATGGTGATGAGTGTGGCCTCCACCATCGAATTGCTCAGGCCAGGAAGCACCCGCAAGATCCGGTAGCTGAGCACTTTGGGCTGGGTCTTCATGGTGTTGGCCACCATGGAGGGGCTGCTGGTGCGCTTCAGGGCATCGGCAAACAGGGCGTAGCGGGCATTGGCATCGCCGCTGCGCAGGGCTTCCAGCACCCGATTGGCTGCCTTGGTGATGGCCGCCTCGGAGGGGGGACTGGCCTGGGCCGGGCCTTGGGCAAGGGCACCGCCCAGGTCGGCGGCCTGGAGCGCAGGGGGGATGGGGCCACCGAGGGCAGTGGCCATGGCCAGGCCCAGCAGGGCGGAGCGCAGCTTCACGGGCACGGGCAAACCGATGACGGGGGAATGGTGCACCTAGTTTGGCCCACCCCCCAGGCGTCGCCCTTTCCGGCGATCGGTTTCGCCAAGACCAAGACCAGGGGCAGGGCCCAGACGCGTCTCCAATTGGACGACCCCGAGCACCGAGTCTGCCTACAGCTGAGCTGCGCCAGTTAATCGGCGCCAACCATGGGGTCCAACCGCAACCGGGCCTGATCGAGGTGCAGCGCCAGGGTGATCACCCGATGGTCCAGTCCGGCCGGACCCCAGGGGGTGGCACCCGTGCCCGGGTTAACGGCGATCTGGGGCCAGGCGGCAGCCCCGATCGACAGGCGCAGGCGCTCCCCCGGCTGCAGGGTGACCAACAGGGGCTGGAGGCTGAGACTGCGGCGGCCCAGGTCGAGGCAGGAGTCCCCCAACCAGCGGCCCACGCCAGTACTGAGCTGCAGCACGCGGCCATCGCCCTTGAGCAGGGACAGGGCGGCACAGAGGTCAAAACCCGGCTGGTCTGCCTGAACATCGAGCGCCAGCACAGGCCTCCCCACCAACTCCAAGGGGGCTCCTATCGGTGCGCTACTGAAGCAGGCCACATCGCAGCGGCGATCGAGATCCCCCCGCTCCACCGGCCCGGCATCGAGGCCCAGGTGGCCGCCCCGGCCGGGCAGGGGGCGCCAGGGGTCGTGGACCAGCAGCACCGGGGAGGGCGCTCTAGCAAATTCTGACTCTGATCCGGAGGCGGACCCTGTCTCAGCCAGGGGCAACAGACGGCCCTCCTGGACATCCCTGGCGGCCAGGCCCTGGCTATGCAGCCGCCAGACCTGGCCGCTCCCAGTTCGGGGCGAGCGGGCGAGCCAGAGCCCCGTCGCCAGGTCGGCCATCAGCACGGTGGGGTGGCGGACGGGACGGGACAGCGACTGATCCGCTGGGCCCAAGGGCCCAGGGCCGGTGGCCCTGGGCCCTTGGGCCTGGATCAACCTTGAAGCCCCACGCCAGCGGCCCTTGAGCTGGGCCCAGGGGCTGGGGGCTGGGGCTGGCGCTGCAGCGCTAGCCGCGGGCTTGAGGTGACGATCAAAGAAGGTCTGATGCAGTCGATCGAGGCCGTCTCCCCAATCGAGATGGGTCCAGGGACCAATCCGCAGCAGGGGCTGACCGCCGGCCGCTTCGGCCTGGCGCCAGAGGTCGAGCACGCCATTGAGGTAGGGGTCGTGCCAACCACCAATCAGCAGCAGGGGTTGGCGCCACAGCGATGGCGGCGGCTGGTGGCAGGTCCAGCCCTCGCCGCTGGCGGGATCGCGCCGCAGCCAGGCCAGGCCCATGGAGCCGGGGTCGTGGCGCTCGAGCAGGGCTGGCCCCTCGCTTAGGAAGCGTCCGCTCTCCAGGCTGGCGCGGATGTCCTGCCAGGCTGGGTGATCCTGGCGGCGGCGGCAGGCCAGGGCCGCCAGTTGCAGGGCCCAGGCCAGCTGCAGGGCCCACCAATGGGCGCCGCCCTCCGTGGCCCAGTGCAGCCGTTCATCCAGGCCGGCCATGGCTGGCGCCAGGGCATCGAAGTGGGGCCCGGGATCCTCCAACAGCAGCTGGGTGAGGCCCTGGTAAGAAAACCCGTAGCCACCCACCTGGCCGTTGCACCAGCTCTGGCCCCGAAGCCAGGCCAGGGTCGCCGTGGCATCAGCGGCCTCCGGACCAAAGCCGGCCGCCTCGCCAGCGGAGTCGCCCCAACCGCGGCAGTCCTGCACCACCACGGCATAGCCATGGCTCGCATACCAGTGGGGATGGGCATAGGTGACGGTTGAGGCAATCGCCAGCCCGTAGGGCTGGCGCATCAGCAGGGCCGGCCAGGGACCGGGCCCGGGGGGCAACCAGATACGGCAGGCCAGGCGCACGCCGCCAGCGACTGTCACCCAGTCGTCGAACAGGGATACGCCGATGGGGGCCAAGGGGGCAGGGCCCTGTTTCTCTGCTGGGCTCGGGACCATCAATCCACTATCAATCAACTGGCCGCTATCCAACAACAAGCAAGAATCATGGGGGCACCAGCACGGCAATGCCCCCCTAATAAGCTTGTAACAACAACCCAAGTCGAGTCGCCAGGCTCCAGCCTCCTTGCTCGCTCCAGCGGTGGCAGTAAAGAGAACAGTCCAGCAACCAAAAGATCTAGCGGAATTGTGGAAGCTTGAGCTGATCAAAGCTGCGGCGCAGGGCTTCGCCGATGCTCAATCCAACTGGAAGATCGCCGCCGAAGGAGCTCCCCGTCACATGCCTGTAGAGCTTTGATTCCACTAGTCGATAGGTACTAGCAGGCAGGGGAATGGAACCTGCCCCTTGGGCCAGCCCCATGCCATTGGCCACTGTCATTGTGACAAAATTACGAAGCGACTTATTAGCGGTCAACTGCTTGTCGTTAATGTACAAAAAGAGCGGCCTGGAAAGGGGAACATAGCTACCATCTTGAACATTGGCAATCGTGGGCGCAACCGGCCCACTGGCTCCGGCAATAGCCAGGGCCCGTAGGCGGTCCCGATTGGCGTTGTAGTAACTAAAGCCAAAGTAGCCTAGGGCGTTGACATTGCCGGCGACACAAC
This sequence comes from Synechococcus sp. UW140, assembly GCA_945875915.1. Taxonomy (GTDB): domain Bacteria; phylum Cyanobacteriota; class Cyanobacteriia; order PCC-6307; family Cyanobiaceae; genus BAIKAL-G1. Next base: position 64,300 of record CAMCMT010000003.1, read on the forward strand.
GCACCAGAACCGCATCATCCTCACTGGCCGCATAGTCACTCCTTGAATTGTCTTCATTACCATTTACGGATTTATTAAAATAATCGTATGTTCCAGAATCACTCCCTGGCCCGCAAAGGCTGAGGGCGCGGTCGGGCCAATTGTTATTGACCTCCTTCCAGCGATCAACCTTACCTTGGGCTTCGCTGGCCCAGAGGTGAGCAAGCTCCTTGATGCTGATCTGCTTAGCCCAAGTATTCTTGGGATGGACCACTACCGTAATGGCATCGAAGGCAATCGGCAGCTCAAGGAAGGAAATACCATTCAAGGAACAAAGTTTTAATTCCTTGCTATTAATGGGTCGAGATGCGTTGGCAATAGCAATCTTCCCGGCGCAGAATTGACGGAACCCCGCCGAGGTGCCGCTTTCAAAGAGTTCAACCTTTGGAGTGGGCCAGCGGGCCTGGAATTTCTTAACGGCCAACGCCATCATCGGAAAGACGGTGCTGGATCCGCCGATTTTGAATGCTTGTGGATCTGAAACCCCTGCAGCCTTTGCCCCATCAAAGGGGGTTACCAGCAGTAGCGGGACAGGAGCAATCGCCAAACCGAGCGAAAGCAGCAAGGCGTTACGGAGACCCATTGGGAGCAGCTATTGCCCATCAAACCTAGTCAAACAAAAGAGTTGATGCGCTATCTTATTAAACATTAACATATTGGCAAATTCAATAGCGTTAAGCGGTACCAGGCCCACAGCAATGCAATCCAGGACACATATCGCCTGTCAAGGCGATCACACTTGGCCCCTTTCCTCGATGCCTGGTTAGCCTGCTTCCATGGATTTATGCCTTTGACACCCTTGAACGGCAGCATGGTGGCCCCACAATTCACAACTCCGATCGAGGGGCATGACGCAAGCAATACTTCCTAAAGAACAAGGGTTGCTCATCAGGAGCGGCAAAACTTCAATCACCCTTTCTGACAACCACAAAGGGGAAGGGGACAAGGACGGGCCGAGAACAAAACCCAATCAACCCTAGATGTTCAATTAATAACAAGCGGCAAACCCTCTTGTTTGACAGCATTGATTTTTCGAAGCTCAAGCTGAATAACCGGCGACAACTTAAAACGGCGCCACTGATCACTCGCGATAATTTGCAACGCAGCGGCCTCGCCAAGGCGTTGGCCGGCCTCCACATCGCTCGGGTAATGCACACCACAAAGGGTTCGACTGCTGCCACCGCTTAGGCCTACGGCAAGCAAGCGTTCGCGACGTTCCGGCAGTAAGTCGACGAGTAATTCGGCTGCCGCGCGGTAAAAAGTAGAATGGCCCGAGGGAAACGACCAGCCCGATTCCCTAGGCAAACAGGGCTGGATACTGGTATCAGTGCTATAGGGGCGGGGGCGCTTGTAGAGCTCCTTAATGGTGTCTTTCGCCCCATCCACCAAGGCCAGAAAGGGGGCCAGTCCCCGCAGTAACTCAGGTGTTGTTTTTGCCATATCCACACCAACTGCCAGGTCAAAATTGCTGAGATTGCGATCGAGCAATAACCAGCTATTGGCAATCAGTTGGGGGCTGCGGTGACTTTGCAACCATAGAAGGATGCTTAGATCACTAACAGCCTTTGCCTGTCCAATCTCAGGAGGTCTCCCCGTTCTTGCCAGGAGGGCAGGCAGATCAAGTTGAAGGCCAGAGCTTGGCGACTCGATGGCCGTAGCCCCGTGAGGGGATAGGCGTATTTGGCTGCAGGGTCGCGTCAACAATTCCTTTTGGCTGAATAGCTGGACCTGCGGAGGTGCTGATGCCGATGGCCAGGTCAAAACAACCAATTGATCGTAGTCATCAGGTGCGATGGGTGCCATTGCTCCCCAGCCAAGCCCCTTGGCGAAGTCCGGCAAGTTGCGATGCTCCCAAATAAAAACCGCCTTAGCGCCAGCAAACGACTTGGCATGGAGAACCCGATGACCCGCAGCAAGCGAATTGGCTCGGGAGCCGCGAATAATCTCAATATTCAATCCTGTGCTAACAGCCAAGGGGACGGCAGTTTGATAGCTACGTGCATTCTTAGCGGACACCGGGTCGAACTCGTAAACGCCGATGGAAGTAGGCACCCCAAAGCAGGCTGGAATCAGGCGGCCTAGTTGGATGGACCGCTCAAAACCCATCGGCGCTAAATTGTAATCACCTCGCTCACTATCCTTATCGCCGTGACGCAATAATAGGACCTGGGCTGGGGTTGCCATGGCCTTGGCCGAGAGCAGCCAAGCGGCCACTAGTAGAAAGGGGAGCATTCCGCGCATCACTTCGTCGTTGAGAGCATGGTCAGTCCTGGCTTAGGAGTGGAAGCTGGGGGAAACAGGCCGAAACCCTAGGTATGGAGATCAAAAGACCGGCAAGCTGAAACCATTAAGCCAATCCCAGCCTGCCATACCCCATTCAAGACCAGAGCCCCTCCCGAATGCGGCCAAGCTTGCCAACCTCCATGCCAAACAGGCGCAAGATTGGGCCGTTGCGAGGTGACCCTATTTTTTCTGATGGAAGGGACGCAATCGTCAATTCTGACGAGCCGAGGCCCGTAGCAGATCCAACCAATATCATCATCATCAATAACGGGAAGCCATAAGAGAGATTAGCGACAGAAATCAAAGGAGCTCGCCAAGATCATTGGCGCCACATTCCAAGAAAATTTCCAGGGGAGTAATGCCAGACAGGAGAACGATCGACGGATTTTTGTATGTCCCCTGCCTATGACACTCTCTATGCCACTGTCTATGCCACTGATCGCCTAGTTCAGCGCACGTCAGGGCAATGCAAACCCACCACATAGGTTGTGAGAATCTCGGCGTCGGTGGCATTAAGCCCCTGCATGGCGGCAATGCGGTTCACCGCTTGGGGGCTGGTGGAGGCGATGCCTTGGGCATTGAGGCTGCGCAATTCAGCGCAGATCGTCCCAGCCACCTTGGGGTTCTGCTTGACCCGATCCAGCAGGGCCGACCCAGCCAGGGCCGGAGGCTGGACGGCCAACAGCAGCGCTGATCCAAGGAGCAAGGCTCCGCCGAGCCGGCGAGCGCGCCCAAGCCGCTGGCAAACAGCGACAAGCAAGCCAGGCTGGCTGGCGGCGTTGGGAGCTATGGGCAGGGCTAGGGGTCTTGGCAGGAGAGCCACGTCAAGCCTCCAAGTTTTGATTCATTCTCAGGGCGGATGCGACCCGGTTTGGGCCGGTACGGGGTCAGTTCGATGGGCGGGCGGCAGCCTGGCGAGCCTGGCGGATCCAGCGCTGCAGCATCACGCCATCAACACGGGGCGGCGCCATCCCCGTGAGCGAGCGCTCGAGCCGGCCCAACTGGACCAGCAACTGCTGGTGGGAGGCCTCCGCCAAACCCTTGGTGCTGGCGATACCGGCATAGAGCAATAGGGCCGCCTCCTCCGGCTCCAGCCCCACCTGCACCACCAACCGCGCCTGGCCGCGCAACTTGATCAACCGTTGTTCCGAGGCCCGGCCGCTGCTGGCCAACCGGCGCAGATCGCCATCCTTAAGGGCCGCCAGATCAGGCCAGGTCTCGATGGAGGCGGCCTTAAGCACGGCCGCTTCCGCCTTGAAGTGGCTCGGCAAGTGCAGCATCTAAGCGCCTCGCCTGCCGCCGTTTGGCCTTTGAGCCGCCAGCCAAATCTCGCCCAACAGACCCCTGATCAACTGGACCCCGACCAAACAACCACCAGCCCGCCTCAAGGCAGCACCGTCACACCCTCGCCGTGGAGGCCCACGGTGGCCTCAGCTAGCACCACCGGCCGGCTCAGGCCAAGCTCTACGGAATCGACACGCCGCAGGCGCACATGCACGAGGCCATCGGGACTGGTGCGGCCGCTGCCCTTGAGGTTGAGGGCCACCTGCTCGAGGCTGGGGCGGTAGGCCTCGGGCGGCAGATCGGCCGGGGCGGCTGCAATCACCAGGTCGGTGCCGTTGTCAAACACCACGGGCACGGACACGGCGCCGGCCACCTGGGTGCGGGGCGAATAGCTGATCGCAAAGGCCAGACACGAGATCGCCAGCAAGCCGGTGAAGCTGGTCACCCCCACCAAACGGAAGCGGGTTCCCCAGCCGGCCACGAAGCCCCCCACGGTGGCCAGCAGCAGCAGGCCGGTGGCCACCCCTAGCCAGAGGCCAGCCTTTAACAGCAGGTGTTCGGCGGGCATGGGGGGTTGGCGCTGGAGAAGGCCTTTATATTGCGCCAACCTCATACGGTGACAGCCACAGGCCGATGGGGTTGCCGCCACACGACTCAACCCGGGCCCTGGTCCCGTCGGCCCACCAGCGACAGGGCCCGTCGGGTCTGCGGCGCTGGCAGGTGCGGCTTACCCTGCTGGCGGGCCTGGGGGTCGGTGGTTTCGCCCTGGCCGATCGGCTCGCCAGTGCCCTTTATGGCCACTGGCACTGGCGCCTGGCCTACCAGCTGTCGCGGGTGATGGGCCACCCCCTGGAGCTCGGTGCCTACCGGGGGCTGCGTCCCTGGGGTCTCGAAGTGGGCCCGAGCCGGTTTCGCCCGGGCCCGGACAATCCCTCCACCCTGGCGGCGGAACGGATCTCGGTGAGCCTCGATCCGCTGGCCAGCCTGCGCGAATGGACGCCGGTGCTGCAGGTCCGCATCAGGGGCGCCCAGGCCCGGCTGAGGCCCAACAGCCAGGGCGCCCTCTGGCAACTGGGGCACCTGGCCGCAGGCACCAAGCCCCCCAGGCTCGGCCTGGAGATCCACCTGGACGATCCCGCCCAACTGCGGCTGGAACCCTCGGGGCTTGCCCTTCAGGTTCGGGGGCACACCAACATCTGGCTGCAGCGCCAGAGCCTCGATCTGGCCGTCCAGGGGCGGCTGGTCGATCCCGTCCCGATGGGGCCAGCAGGCGGCCGGGTCAAAACCGCCGGCCCGGGCCAACTGGTTTTGGTTGCGACTGGCAACTGGCAGCGCCAGCAGTGGGCCGGCCAGCTGGACCTGCGCCAGATCCCGATCGCCCCCCTGCTGCCCCTGTTGCCGCGGCCCAGCCAGGGGCTGCTGGTCGACCGGTTGAGTGGCCAGCTGGGAGGCCGCCTGGGCTTCCGCAGCCAGGGGGGCGGAGTCCCCCTGGCTGGCAAGGGGACGGTTAAGGCCTCTGGTGGGGCTTTAGCAGGGGCTCGCTGCCAAGGGGGCCTCACCCTGAGCGATCTGCGCTGGCGGGCACCCCTGCTATGGGCTCCCATCACCAGCGAGCAACTGCAATTCCACTGCGAGGACGGGGACCGGGGCTTCGGGCGCCCGCTGGGCGGCAAGACCAACCCAGGCCAGCGGCTGGTGCTCGCCCCCAGCGCCGTGGTCCTAGGCGGCTGGCGCGGCCAGATTCAGGGGGACCTGGCCCTGGCGGCAGCCCGTCGCGGCCAGCTCGATCTGCGTCTGGCGGCCCGCGATACCGGGCGCCACCAGGCCCTCCAGGCCCACCTGATTGGCCCCTGGCGCCACCCCACGCTCAGCCTGGCCGGCAGCCTGCCCCTTCCTGGTCAGCCGTCCTCAGGCCACCAACCTTCAGGCCATGGGACTGGGGCTGCTCCGCCCCTGGCTTTCCGCGGCCGGCTGGGCCTCGATGGCCGCGGGGGCGGCTTGCGCCTCGGCCTGCCCCAACTGGAGTTCACAAGCGGCCGCAGTGTGCTGGCCCTACGGGGCCAGCTCTGGCCCCGGCTTGAGCTCACGAGCCAGCAGCTCCGGCTCGAATCCGAACTGACCCAGGCCTGGCCCGCCCTCAAGACGGTGCTAGGGGCCTCGCCCCGGTTGATCGGCCAGCTGACGGCCCGCGGCACGGCGGCCAAGCCCGAGGTGGCGCTGGACTTGGCCCAGGCCCACAACCCCCTCCTGGGTTCAGTGCAGACCCAGCTCAGCTGGGCCCAGCAGCGCCTGAAGCTAGACAGCCTGCGGGCCCCCGGCCTCAGCGCCTCGGGCTCCCTGCCGCTGCGCCTTGCGGCCGGCGGCAGACCCGTCTTCGGCAATCTGCATCTGGGTCTGGATCTGAGCCGCTACCCCTTGGAGCGGCTCAGATCCCTGGTAGGGGCCCGCCTGGCAGGACAACTCACGGCGAACGGCCGGATTCGGGGGCCCCTGCGGGCCCTGCGGCCCGAGCTGGCCCTGGTCATGCACCACCCTGGCGCCGGCCCCCTGGACCTGGACGAAACCTGGGCCGGCCGCTTCGGCCCCGACGGGGACCTGCGCCTGCGGGCCACCGGCGACGCCATGGCTGGGGAACTGGTGGCCCGGATCAATCGGCGCTGGCTGCCCGAGCAAGTGCGCCTCAGCCGTGGCGGCGGCCAGCTAACCCTGGCCGGCAGCCCCCGCCATTACCACTGGACGGCCCAAGCCCTGCCCCTTGATGGCCTCAACCTGAGGCTGCTCCAACAGGCCCAGGCCCCCCTTCCCCTGCGGGGCAGCCTCAGCGGCCAGGGCGCCCTAGATCTCCAACCCCTGGCCATGGTGGCCGATGGGGTGTTGCGCGATCCGGGCCTGCCGGGCCTTAGCGGACGCCAACTTCAGGCCCGGGTCCGCTACCGCGGCGGCGAGCTCAGCCTCAAGGGCGAGTGGCTGGCCAAGCCCCAGGGCCAGGTGGCCTTCCAGCTGCGCCGCCGCCCGGATGGGGCGCTCTGGAGCCGGCTGGAGGGCCGCAGCCTGAGCTCCGACCTCCTACAAAACCTGCGCCTGGCCTGGCCCCTCTGGCAGCAGGCCAAGCCCCTCCAAGGCGGCGCCGCCTTGGACCTGGGCAGCCTGGCGATCGACACCCTTGGCTCCAGCCTCAGCGACCAACTGGCCGCCCTGGCCCTGGCCAAGCAGCGCCTCAACAGCCTGGTGCTGCCAGGGGCTAGCAGCCGCCAGGACCTAGCCCTGGCCGACCTGCAGGCCCTGGTCGATGCCGACCTCACCTTGAGCGGCCCCAGCCCCGCCCGCCTCACGATCGACCTGGAGACCCGGGGCCACCTCTGGCTGCGGGACCAGACCATGGACCGGGCCCTGGGCGAGGAGCCCTTCATCGCCCGGCTCCAGGGGCCGCTCCAGGATGGGCAAGGCCGCTTCAGCTTCAGCCACCTGCCCCTGGCCCTGCTAGCCCTGGCCGGACCCTTGCCAGCCCCGCTCAGGGGCGGGCTGGCCGCCTCCGGGAGCTACCGGCTGGGCGGCCCCAGGCCCGGGCTCTGGACCGAACTACTCCTGGAGAACGGCCGCCTCGGCGACCAGCCCCTGACCCTGGAGCGCGGCTCCCTGGCGCTGAAGAACCAGGCCGTCGCCCTCGACCTCTCCCTGCGCAGCCAGGGCGCCACTAACAACGTTGATCTCAAGGGGAGCATTCCCCTAGATGCGAGCCGCGAGGGGCTGGAACTGCGCCTGGCCAGCCGCGGCGATGGCCTGCGTTTCCTCACGGGCCTGGCCGGCAGTGGGCTGAGCTGGACCTCCGGCAGCGCTGACCTGCAATTGCTGGTGCGGGGCAGCGTGGCCGAACCGATCGCCAATGGCTTCCTGCGCTGCCGCGATGGCTCCCTCACCGTGGCTGGCCAGGCGATCCGCGATCTCCAGGCCATGGTGCTGTTCGATTTTCAGAACCTCGAGCTCCAACAACTCACGGCCAGGGTCGGCAGCAGCGGCCAACTGACGGGCAGTGGCCAGTTGCCCCTGTTTGAAGCCACCGAGGTGCAACGGCCCCTAAAGCTGGTGCTCAGCAAGGCGCCCTTCTCCCTGCCCCTGCTGGCAGGCGTCGGTGACGGAGACATCACGCTGGGCGGCAGCCTGCGCCGGCCGGAACTGGGCGGTGAGCTGGCGATCAGCCAGGGCGCCTTCACGGTGAAGCTCAGCAGCCTGGCCAGCGGAGCCAAACCTGGCCAGGCGGTCACGGTGCCCCAACTGGTGGAGCAGGGCTGGGATTTCCAGCGCCCCCTGCAGGTGTTCAGCTCGGATCAGGAGAGCAGCAGTGGCCGCTCCCTGCGGGCAGCGCTTCCGAACCTGCCGATGCTGGGGCTACGCAAGTTACGCCTGCGCTTCGGCCCCAATCTGCGGGTGGTGGTGCCCACGGTGGCCAACTTCAGCCCCACCAACTTCACCATCAATGGCCTGCTCACCCTCAATGGCCGCCTCGATTCCAGCCTCCAGGCCAGCGGCGTGGTGCGGCTGCTGAGCGGCCGACTCAGCCTGTTCACCACCACCTTCAACCTCGATCCCGATTCGCCCAACGTGGCGGTGTTCACCCCATCCCTGGGGCTGGTGCCCTACCTGGATATCGCCCTGCGCACCCGGGTTTCCGACAGCCGCAGCAGCAACCAGGGCGATCGCAGCTCCATCTATGAATGGGCCCAGGCAGGAACCCCGGGCAGCTTCGACCAGCTCAACCTGGTCAAGGTGGTTGTGAAGGTGAGTGGTCCGGCCGACCAGCTCGCCGACTCGCTCCAGCTCAGCAGCTCGCCCCCGATGAGCAAGGAGCGCCTGTTGGGCCTGATCGGCGCCAACTCCCTGGCGGGCCTGAGCGACGGCAACGCTGGCGCGGCCCTGGCCACGGTGCTGGGCCAAACCTTGCTCTCACCCCTGGTGAGCTCCCTCTCCGACGTGATGGGCCAGCGGGTCAGCTTTGCCCTCTATCCCACCTACGTGGTGCCGGCCTCCCAAACCCAAACGGAGGGTTCAAGCGGCAGCCAGCGCATCCCCTCCCAGCTGGTGCTCGGCTCGGAGATCGGCGTCGATCTGAGCGAACGGTTCAACGTCTCGGTCTTGGCTGCCCCCAACCGCAGTGACATCCCACCGCAGATGACCCTGCGTTACCAGGCCAGTGATCGGCTTGGGCTGCAGGGATCCTTCGATAGCCAAGGCCGCTGGCAAACCCAGCTGCAGCTCTTTTACCGGTTCTGAGCTGGTTCGTCTGAGCTTGACGTTCCGGGCTGGCCGCCGTGACGGGGTTCTGTCGCTGGGGCTCCCGTGGCCGAACGCATTAGCGCTGGGCGCGTTTGAGGACGCCAGAGACAGCAATGCCCAGCCCTAACCTGGCCACCTTATTTTAGAGAATCGCCATGGGCCAGTTGATCGGCGTCGACCTCGGCGGCACGGCGATCAAGCTCGGTCGTTTCGATCGCCAGGGCCAGTTGCTGGCCGAGGCCCAGGTGGCCACACCCCAACCGGCCATGCCCGGGGCCGTGACCGTGGCGATCAGCGAGGCCATTGAGCAGCTCGATCCAGACCACCTGGCCGACCTAGTGGGCATTGGCCTGCCAGGTCCCATGGATGGCAGCGGCCGGATCTCGCGCATCGCCATCAACCTGGCCGGCTGGCAGGAGGTGCCCCTGGCCGACTGGCTCGAACCGAGGCTGAAGCGGCGCGTCACCCTGGCCAATGACGCCAACTGCGCCCTGGTGGGTGAGGCCTGGACCGGGGCCGCCCAGGGGCTGGCCGACGCGATCCTGCTGACCCTGGGCACGGGCGTCGGCGGGGCTGTGCTGCTCGGCGGCCAGCTGTTCAGCGGCCATGGCGGCGCCGCCGGCGAACTGGGCCTGATCTGTGTCGATCCCGAGGGGCCCAGCTGCAACAGCGGCAACAACGGCTCCCTGGAACAGTTCTGCAGCATTGCCGGCCTGGGGCGCCTCAGCCCGCTCGAACCCGGTGAGCTCAGCCGCCTGGCCGACCAGGGCGACGCCGCAGCCCTGGAGGTGTGGCGGCGCTATGGCCAATGGCTCGGGATTGGCCTGAGCTCCCTGCTCTATGTGCTCACCCCCGAAGTGGTGCTGATCGGGGGGGGCCTGGGCGCCGCCAGCCGCCACTTCCTACCGGCGGTGTGGCAGGAGGTGAACCGGCGGGTACTGGGCCAGAGCCGCAGCGGCCTCGAGATCCGCGCCTGCGCCCTCGGCAACGGCGCCGGCCGACTGGGCGCCGCCAAGCTGGCCCTGGATCGGCTGGGCAGTGGCTGAAGATGGAACCTCCCTGCACCCAGGCCAGGCCGTGAGCGTTCCCGATCCCTCCCCCGAGCTGCTGCAACGGGCCGCCGCGGTGCGCCGCGCCGCCATGGCCCTGGGGCAATGCTCCGATCGGGAGCGGCAGGCGGCGGTGCTGGCCATGGCCGACGCCCTTGAAGCCGACGCGACCACGATCGTGGCCGCCAACCAGGCCGACCTGGAGGCGGCCGCCAGCGCCGGTCTGGCAGCAGCCCTGGTGGCACGCCTGAAACTGGACGAAGCCAAACTGGTCGCCGCCATTGAAGGTGTGCGCCAGGTGGCGGCCCTGGCCGATCCCATCGGCCGCCGCCAGCTGCACACCGAATTGGCCGATGGGCTGGTGCTGGAGCGGTTGAGCGTGCCCCTGGGGGTGCTGGGGGTGATTTTTGAAGCCCGGCCCGATGCGGTGATGCAGATCGCCTCCCTGGCGATCCGCTCCGGCAATGGCGCCCTACTCAAGGGCGGCAGCGAGGCCAGCCGCAGCTGCGCGGCAATCCTGGCGGCCCTGCAGGCGGGCCTGGCCCGCTCGCCGGTGTCGGCCGAGGCCCTGGCCCTGCTCACCTCGCGGCAGGAGAGCCTGGCCCTGCTCAAGCTCGATGGCCTGGTGGACCTGATCATTCCGCGGGGCTCCAATGAGCTCGTGCGCTTTATCCAGGACCACACCCGCATTCCGGTGCTGGGCCACGCCAATGGCATCTGCCACCTCTATGTGGATGGCGCCGCCGACCTGGACCAGGCCCTGGCGATCGCCATCGATGCCAAAACCCAATACCCGGCCGCCTGCAACGCGATCGAAACCCTGCTGCTACATCGCCCGATTGCGCAGCCCTTCCTGGCGTTGGCCCTGCCGGCCTTCAGCGCCGCCGGCGTCGAACTACGCGGTGATCCCGCCTCCCAAGCCCTGGGCGTGGCCATTGCCGCAACGGAGGCGGACTGGGGAACGGAGTATTCCGACCTGGTGCTGGCCGTGAAGGGGGTCGACTCCCTGGAGGAGGCCCTCGCCCACATCGGCCGCCATGGCTCCCGCCACACCGATGCCATCTGCCCCCGCGATCCAGCGGCGGCAGACCAGTTCCTGCGGGGAGTCGATAGCGCCGGCGTGTATTTGAACTGCTCCACCCGCTTCGCCGATGGCTTCCGCTACGGCTTCGGCGCCGAGGTGGGCATCAGCACCCAGACCCTGCCCCCCCGGGGTCCCGTGGGCCTGGAAGGCCTGGTGACCTACCGCTACCTGCTGCGCGGCGATGGCCATACCGCCGCCGACTTCGCCAGCGGCCAGCGCCAGTTCAGCCACCGCAGCCTGCCCCTGTGAGCAACCATCAACAACTGGCCCAGGCCCCCCTCGGCGATCGGAGCTGGGATCCGGCTGAAGAGCGAATCAGCGATCGCATCGTTGTGCGGGATTTGCGCCTCTGGGCCCACGTGGGGGTGCTGGAGTCGGAGCGGCAACTGGGCCAGTGGTTTGAGCTGGATCTGGAGCTGGGCGTTGATCTCAACGCCGCCGCCGCCGGCGACGACCTGGCCGCCAGCCTCGATTACTCCCGGGCAATCAAGGCCCTGCAACGGCAAGCCAGCGAGGTGCAGGTGCAAACCCTGGAGCACTACAGCGAGCTGATCTTTGCGTGCCTGGAAGAGCTCTACGGCCCGGTGCCGATGCAGCTGGAACTGCGCAAATGCCAGGCGCCGGTGCCCGGTTTTGGCGGCAAGGTGGCGGTGCGCCGAAGGCGCCATTGGGGCGCATCCTGATCAGCCCCAATGCCAGGATTAACGCGATCGATTGTCCGCACTCCTGGATCACCCCACACCCCCCTATCCAAGGCCAGCGATGTAGCAATTTCTGGCCAGTGATGACTGGCAATCGCTGGCAACTAATTCCTGACAATAATTAAATATATGACGGGCGTTTTCATCCCCGTTGCCCCATCAAACCCCCTCAATCCCGGCGACCTCTTCACCTCGCAATTGCGGTAGCCATCCCCCCTTCCCCCAGAACGGCGGTGGCACTGACCAGGCAGCTGCCCCGCCCCTTTTGCCGATCGCCCCAGCCGCGCCAGCATTCGCCTTTGCCCCCAGGGGCCGGGACCCGGAACCCGCCAAGGGCACCGCCCAGCCATCTGCCAAGACGGGGGCCAAAACGGGGGCCAGCCCGATCGCCGTGGTCAGCCTGCTGCTGGGCCGGCGCCGCGCCGCGCGCCATTGGCTGATCGCCGCCCACGGCGATCCGGCCGGGTTGGCGGCACGGCTGCAGGGCCGTCTGGTCCCGGTCGCCCCATCCGACGGCGCCGCGAGCCCTGCCCAAGTTGGCATCGGGGGATGGCAGAGGCCTAGGCCTGCCAAGGGCGCCAGGACCAAAACCAGCGCCAACACCAGCTCCCCAGCCGAAGCCGTCCCCAGGGCGGAGAGCGGCACTGACTGTTTGTGGCAATGGGCCTTCAGCGACTGCACCGCCCTCACCAAGCCGGACCCCCCCAGCGAAGCCAGCTACCGCTACCGGCTCAGCCTGCCCAGCGGCCGCCTGGCCAGCGCATCGGTGGCCTGCTGGCGCCGCTATGGCCCAGGCGGCCCCTGGCAACGGCGCTGCGGACCGATGACCCTGGCGACCTTCCTGCGGCACTACGGCTCCCCACCAGAGCGACCCAAACAAGTACACCTGTACTAAGGTGCAGACGTTGCGCTCCTGCCGTGTCCGATCCCGCCCTGCACCAGGATTTAGCGCCCCTGGAGCTGCCCCCCCTCGGTTTGGCTCCCCTGGAGCTCGCCAGCCTCGGCCCCCTGCGGCTGGAGCGGCCCGGGCGCCTGCTGCCCCTGGCCGGCGACAGCGTCGCCGCCGGTTTTCCCAGTCCCGCCGATGACTACATCGAGGCCGGCATCGACCTCAACGACCACCTGATCCGCCACCCCAGCAGCACCTTTTTTTTGCGGGTCAGCGGCGACTCGATGACCGGCGCCGGCATCCACCACGGCGACCTGCTGATCGTCGACCGCAGCCTCGATCCAAGGCCCGGCCGCATCGTCGTGGCCGTGCTGGAGGGGGCCTTCACCCTCAAGCGCCTCAGCCGCCACCAGGGGCGCCTACGGCTGGAGGCGGCCCATCCCGCCTACCCGACCCTGGAGCTGGGCGATGCCGAGGACACCCTGCTCTGGGGAGTAGCCACCCATGCCATCCATCCGCTCTAAATGGCGCCGACCCAAGCCCCAGGGCGGCCGGTCTCGCCCCCTAAGCCGGGGGGCACTGGCGCCCCAACCCCCAGAACCGCGCCAGCCATGGCGATCGTGCTGATCGATGGCAACAACTTCTATGCCTCCTGCGAGGCGGCCCTGGATCCCTCCCTGCGGGGCCGGCCCCTGGTGGTGCTCTCCAACAACGACGGCTGCATCGTGGCCCGCAGCGCCGAGGCCCGGGCCCTGGGCCTCGCCATGGGCACCCCCTATTTCAAGGTGCGCCGCGAGCTGGACCACCACGGCGTGGTGGTGCGCAGCTCCAACTACGCCCTCTACGCCGACATGAGCCAGCGGCTGATGCGCAGCCTCGAGCCCTGGGTAGAGGAGTTGGAGATCTACTCAATCGACGAAGCCTTCGGCCGCCTGCACCGGCCCGCCCCAGGGGCCGGCTGGCGCCCGGGCGATGGGGCGGCGAGCGGCGGCAGCGATCTTGTGGCCTGGGGCCTGGCCCTACGCCAGCAGGTCCGCCGCCAGCTGGGGCTGCCCATCGCCATCGGCATCGCCCCCTCGAAGGTGCTCGCCAAGCTGGCCAACAAGCTGGCCAAAAAAGATCCAGCCCACCGGGGCGTCTTTGACCTGGGAGCCGTGGCCGATCCGGGCCCCTGGCTGGAGCAGTTGCCGGTGGAGGAGGTCTGGGGGATTGGCCGCAAGCTCTCGCGCTGGTGCCGCCTGCGCGGCGCCGCCAACGCCCGCCAGCTGCGGGACCTGGCCAGCGGCGAACTGCGCAGCAAGGCGGGGGTGGTGGGCCTGCGCCTGCAGCAGGAACTGCGGGGCTACAGCTGCCTGCCCCTGGCCCTGGCGCCGGCAGCCAAGCGCGAAACCTGCGTCAGCCGCAGCTTCAGCGAACCGATCAAGGAGCTGGCCCAGCTGCGCCAGGCGATCGCCACCTACCTCAGCCGCGCCGCCGAAAAACTGCGTCGCCAAGGACAGCTCACCAACACCGTGACCGTGTTTGTACGCAGCAGCCCCTTCAACGGCAGCCAGTTCTATGCCAAGGCGGCCACCGTGACCCTGCCCCTAGCCAGCCAGGACACGGCCGTGCTGCTGGCCGCTGCCCTGCCCCTGGCCGCCTGCCTGTTCAAGGCCCACAAACCCCTGCAAAAAGCGGGCGTATTGCTGCAAAATCTGCAACCGACGAGCCAGCTGCAACACAGCCTGCTCGCCCCCCTGCCGGAGCAGGAGCAGCAACGGCGCGAGCTGCTGCTGGCCACGATCGATGGCCTTAACCGTCGCTACGGCAGCGGCACCGTCGCCTGGGCCGCCTGCGGCCTGCGGCCCGCCTGGGCCATGAAGCGCCAGCAACTCTCCTGCGCCGCCACCACCCGCCTGGCCGCCATCCCCATGGTTTGGGCCCGGTAACTGGTTTGGGCCCGGTAGGCCCAAGGAGCACTTCTAAGCTCACCGCATGGGCCCTGCCCCCACCCTGACCAAACCACCCAGCACGCTCAAGCCATGACAGCCCTGATGCAAGCGGTCAAAGCCAACAAGCTCGACACCGTGGCGCAACTGCTGGCCGGCGGAGCCAACGTCAATCAAGCCGACGGCGGCGGAGACTGGCCCGTGATCATGGCGGCCTACCTGGGCCACACGGCCGTGCTGGAGCTGTTGCTGCAGGCTGGTGCCGACCTGGGCGTGCTCGATCCGGGCATGAAGGCCACCGCCCTACATGCGGCCGCCTATGCCGGTCGTACCGAGGCCGCCAGACTTTTAATTACTGGCGGTATCGCCATCAACAAACAGGGGCCCTACAACGGCTACACCGCCCTGCACGATGCCGTCTGGCAAAACAATCTCGGCACCGCCCAGGTGATCCTGGCGGGCGGAGCCGATGCCACGATCCGCTCCAACAAGGGCCAAACGCCCCTGGAGCTGGCAAAGGCCAACCACTTCAAAGAGCTCATCGAGCTACTAGGCGCGACCAGTTGAACAGAATCTAGCGACATAGGCGATTAAATTCAGCCAGGAAAAACCCGATAAAAAAGTAAAAAATCAACCAGGAAAGCTCAGCAAAGTAAATCCTGGGAACATGAATCTACTCAGACCTAAGGGATCAAAACGAGCTAACGCCGATGCTCCCAAGCCCCATGGAATAGCCACCTGGGCCATCGAATCAATGGCCCTTAGGCCGAGAGCAACTCCGGAGCTGGCTCAAGCGGGGACGGCGGCGCAGCCTCCTGCATGATCTCTTCGTAGCCGGCGCAGCGTTGTTGGTCAAGATGGCCAATATGCTGGCGCTCATTATAATAAAGCTCCTGAAAATGCAAGGCATCACGATTGAGATCGGCAAACATCGCATCGATGCGGATTTCCATGTCAATCGCCGGACTCAGGCCCGGACCAGGAGCGGCGGCTGGCCCTCGGCCAGCAACAGGGCGATGCAACGCTCCAGGGTTTCCAGCCGCTGGCTGCTCCAGGCATCGAGTAAGTGGCGGCAACGCTTGAGGCTGCGCTGGCGTTCCAGGGCCGCCGTGGTGCCGCGCAACTGGAGTAGGGGCTGGGCCAGGGAGAGGCGCTGCACCTCGTTGGGCTCCAACAGGGGCGTGAGCCGGTTGAGCAGCTCGCTCTGCTCGACCAGCAACTGGTCCGCCAGCAGGCGGGGCAGATCCAGCTCGAACAGGTCATGGCCTGGATCGAGGCCGCGGTTGATCGCCTCCAGGCGCCCGGCACCGTCCTGGCGGGTCGCTCCTGCCAGGTTGTCTTCCTCCAGGGAGCTGATCGCCGCCCAAAGCTGACGGTGGTGGTGCAAGGCGAAATCCTCCAATTCACGGCGGCGCAGCTCGGAGCGGATCGAGCCCCGATAGCTGGGGCAATGGAGATAGAGCCGTAACACCTCCGCTTCAGCCCGTTCGCGCAGGCCGGCCTCGCCCGGCTGCTCCCAGCGGGTGGAACGGCCATGCCAGCGCTGGCCCTTGACCTGCTGGCGCAGGTCATCTTCGAGCTGCAGGGCCAGGCGGGCCTGGCCGCCGCTGAGGCGTTCGGCCACCTGCTGCAGGTAGTGGCTGCGCACGGCACTCGGGGGCAGCTTGCCGAGCAGGGCCACCAGCCCCTGAACCGCCTGCTGGAACTGGTCGGAGCGGGCCAGATCCTTGCCCTCGAGCACCTGCTCGATCTGCCAGTCCAGCCAGGGGGGCGCCGAATCAAGCAGGGAACGGTATTCACCGGCTCCGTGCTGCTTGAGGAACTCATCGGGGTCCTTGCCGGCGGGCAACTGCAACACCCGCAGCTCCAGCTGGCCCTGGAGGGCCAGCTGCTCCACCTCGCCGATGGCCCGTTGGGCGGCCCGCACGCCAGCCCGGTCGGTGTCGAAATTGAGGATCAGGCGCTTGCTGTCGCAGCAGCGGCAGAGCTGGGTGATCTGCTGGCTACTCAGGGCCGTGCCCAGGGAGGCGACCGCATTGGTGATCCCGGCCGCATGCAGGGCGATGACATCGAAATAGCCCTCCACCACCACAGCCCGGTCGTCGCTGCGGATGGCATTAGCGGCTCGATCGAGCCCGAAGAGGTGCTTGCCCTTCTCGAACACCTCCGTTTCCGGGGAGTTGAGGTATTTGGGCTCGCCACCATCGAGGCTGCGGCCGCCAAAGCCAATGATGCGGCCCTGGCGATCGCTGATCGGCACCATCACCCGATGGCGGAAGCGGTCGTAGAAGCCACGACTGTTGGCGGTAGGACTGTTGGGGCTGGGCTTGTCCTGATCACCACTGCCCTTGCGGGGCACCACCAGGCCCGCAGCCTCTAGCAGCTCCGGCGCCAGTCCCTCCACCTGGCCCAGGTGGTTGAGCAGCCCATCCCAACGCTCGGGCGCATAGCCCAGGCCAAAGGCCTCGATCGTGACCTCACTCAGGCCGCGGCTGTCCTTGAGATAGGCCAGGGCCGGGGCCCCCTCCGCTGAGCGCAGCTGGCTGCGAAACCAGCCGGCTGCCAGGGTCAAGGCGCGATGGAGTTGTTCCCGGCGCGAGAGCTGTTGGCGCAGCCGCTCCTGCTGGGGCCCATCGAGGGTTTCAATCGGCAGCTGATATTTGCGAGCCAGCTCCAACACCACATCGGCGAAGCTGAGCCGCTGCAGTTCCATCAGGAACTTGATCGCATTGCCGCCGGCGCCACAGGAGAAGCAGTAGTAGAACTGCTTGGCTGGCGACACCGTCATCGACGGCGATTTGTCGTCGTGGAAGGGGCAGACCCCGACGAACTCGCGCCCCTTTTTCTTGAGCACCACGTGTTCACCCACCACATCAACAATGTCCGCCCGTTCTTTGACCGCCTCGATCGTGCGGGGGTGGAGACGGGGGAGGGACACGGACAAAGCGGGCTGGCAGGAGAACGCTACAGAGGACGGCGGGATGAATCGTCCAGGGTCTACCAGCGAAGCAGGCGGTGATCAGGGGGGAGCTGGTCGAACCGCCGGGCAGGCAGCCGCCCTCTGGATGCTCTCCAGTGCCCTGAGCTTCAGCCTGATGGGGGTCTGCGTCAAGGCGTTGGGCCAGCGGCTTCCCGTCGTCGAGGTGGTGCTGGGCCGGGCCGTGATCAGCCTGGCCCTGAGCCTCTGGCTGCTGCGCCGGGCCGGGCTCTCCCCCTGGGGCAAGCGGCGCGGCCTGCTGGTCCTGCGGGGTGTTCTCGGCACGGCGGCCCTCTACTGCGTCTATGGGGCGATCCAGACCTTGCCCCTGGGGGAGGCCACGGTGATCCAATACCTCCACCCCACCTTCACGGCCCTGCTGGCCTGGCTGTTGCTCGGGGAGCGGCTCTCGCCGCAAATCCTGCTGGCGATCGTGCTCGGCTGGGCGGGGGTGTGGCTACTCACCCATCCCCTCCACCTCGGTGATCCCCATCTCGGTGGTCTCCCCCTGGAAACGCTCCAGCTGGGAGCACTCCAACCCGCCAGTGTCCACCCGGCGGCGCCCGGGGCGGGCCTGGCGTCGGCGGACCTGGCCCAGGGCGGCCTGCCCCAAGCAGCCGTGTTGCTGGCCGTGGCCGGCGCCCTGCTCACGGCCCTGGCCTACGTGAGCGTGCGGGCCCTGGGCCGCAGCGACCACCCGTTAGTGGTGATTTTCTATTTCCCCTTGGTCGGGCTGGTCCTGAGCCTGCCGCTGGTGCTACTCAACCCGATCCTGCCGACCGGGCCGGAACTGGTCCTCCTGGTGGGCGTGGGCCTATTCACCCAGCTGGGCCAGCTGGGCCTCACCAAGGGGCTAATGGGCCTACCGGCGGCCCGGGCCACGGCCCTGAGCTACGTGCAGGTGCCCCTAGCCAGCCTCTGGGGCCTGTGGTTTTTCCACGACCGTCAGAGCCCCGACAGCCTGCTGGCAGCCCTGCTGGTGCTGGCCGCCACCGTGATCAGCCTGCGCTCTCGCCCGGCAGCGGTAACGGATCAATGAGCCAGTCCTGGGATAGCCCCCCTTGATCAATGCCGTCCCGTTCCCGCCCCCGGGCGGGAACGGGACGGGCCAAACGCCAGACCTGGCCGCGTTCCCCCCGTTGCAACCAGAGTTCAAAGGGGCTATCGACCCGGATCGGGTCATCGGCGAGGCGCCAGTCGAAGCGGCCGCTCAGGTGTAGGCCGGCGCCATCGGCGATCGCCACCTCCTCCTGGTGCTCCACCCGCACGCGGCTCACCTGGGGCAGGCCGGTGGGCTCCAGGGCCAGGGCCGAGGCGATCGAGCGCTGGGTCAGGGCAATCTGCAGGCCCAAGGCCCGCAATAGCACCCCCTGGGAGGGCTGGCCGATGCCCGAGCAACCTGCCAGGGCCAGGGCCATTAGGGCGCTCAGCAGCAGGGCCAGCAGGGCGGCCCAGGGGCGGCCCTGCTGGCCATCGGGCGCCAGGGGCGAAGGGGGGCTCGGCCACCGGACCGGAAGCCAGGGGTGGGCCGGGGTCGGTGGGGCGAGCAGCATGGTTGTCCTTAGATCGACTCCCATGATCGGCTGGCTGCAAGGGCAACAGGCCGAAGCCTGGCAGCAGGCCAACCGCTACGGCCTGTTGCTGGTCTGCCAGGGGGTGGGCTACGAGGTGCAGATCAGCCGGCGCCAGTGGGAGCGGCTACTGCCCGAGGGCAGCACCCTGTCGTTGCACATCCACCTGGTAGTGCGCGAAGACCAATGGACCCTCTACGGGTTCGGGGAGCGCAGCGAACGGGAGCTGTTTCGTGAACTGGTGGCCGTGAGTGGCGTCGGTCCCCAGATGGCCCTGGGACTGCTGGGCCTGCTCACGGGCGAGGAGCTGGTGCGGGCCATTGTTCAGGCCGATCTGCGCTTGCTCTGCCAGGCCCCGGGGGTGGGCAAACGCACCGCCGAACGACTCTCGGTGGAATTACGGACGCGGCTGCAGGAGCGCTATGCCCTGGACCAGGAACGGGCGGGGGGCCAAGGCGCCAGGTTTGGCCAGGATCTGGCAGACGGCCTGATCGAGGGCAGCGGCCCAGGCCTGGCGGACGCGGCCCGGGACGAGCTGCAGCTCACCCTCTCCGCCCTGGGCTACGAAGCCCTGGAGATCAACCGGGCCCTGCGGGCCGTGGCCGCCCTGGGGCTAGCGGAGACCGCCGGCAGTGACGACTGGCTGCGGGAAAGCCTGCGCTGGCTCTCCAGTCGGGTCAGCTGAAGAGACCATCGCATCCGGCAAGGTAAGTTGGATCTTTGCTCCGTCAGGGCCAGACGCCGCGCATGTCGCTCGACACCATCCAGAAACAGGAACTGATCAATAGCCACCAGACCCACGGAACGGACACCGGCTCGGTGGAAGTACAGGTGGCAATGTTGAGCGAGCGCATCAGCCAGCTCAGCGGGCACCTCCAGAAAAACATCCACGACTTCTCCTCCCGCCAGGGGCTGCTGAAGATGATCGGGCGCCGGAAGCGCCTGCTCGGCTATCTGCGCAGCAACAGCGAAGCTCGTTACAGCAGCCTGATCCAGAAGCTCGGCATCCGCGGCTGAGGCCCGATCCCATGGCAGCAAAGGGCATCCGGCCCAGCAGATCCGGCAAGCCGGGCGGCCCTGGCAAGCCAGGCGAAAGCCCCAAGGCGACCACTGCGGGCAAACGACGCACCCAGGCGATTCCCGAGGCGGTCACCAACCGCATGGCCCGGCGTATCGCCGTGGCCATGGGGGTGCCGAGCCTGCTGGGCATGGCTAGCTTTGTAGTGAGCTACCTGCTAGTCAGCCGCGGCATCCTTGACATCCCGCCGGCGATCACCCTGGTGACCTCCGGGGCCTTCTTCCTGCTGGGCCTGGTGGGCCTGAGCTACGGCCTATTTTCTGCCAGCTGGGAAAGCGAACCGGGCAGCCTGCTGGGCTTTGAGCAGATCGGCGTAAACCTTTCCAGGCTGAAGCAATCGCTCAAGCAACCGCCAGCGGCGAGCTGAGGCTCGCCCGGAAGGCCTGGCCGTTGAGGGTGGTGAGGGCGGCGCCGGCGTCATTAACGCAGAACTGGTGGCCCAGGCGCACGTAACGCGATTCGCTCTGGTGAAAGACCCGGGCCACCACCGGCACCCGCATTCCCCCCTGCTCCAGCTCATTGCGGTGCAGCTGCAGACATTCGCGCAGGCGATGCTGCACGGCGATATCGCTGGCCTCTTCCGCCAGCAAGTCCACCATCAAGACCTTGAGGTCATCGATGGCGCGGCAGTCATCAACAATCAGTTGCACCCGCTCATCGCGGCGGTCGACCGAACCCCAAACCACCAGGCGGGCATCGACCAGCAGGTGGTCGGCCAAGCGGGCATAGGTTTTCGGGAAGACCACGGCCTCGCAGCTGCCACTGAGGTCTTCGAGCTGGAGCACGGCCATGCGGTCGCCCTTGCGGGTGTTCACCTGGCGGATTTCTGGCACCATCGCCACCACACTGACCCGGGCCTTGTCGGCCTGCTCTTCGAGGCTGCCCAGGCCAATGGCCGAGAGCAAACGGATCGGCCGGCCCAGCTGCTTAAGCGGATGGTCGGAGAGATAGAAGCCCACCAGCTCCTTCTCCAGCCGCAACTTCTCGGTGGGGGGATAATCGGCCACGGGCGCTGCCTTCGGTGCCGTGCTGATGTCGCCCGGGCCGCCATCGGTAGCGATAGCAGCCGCACCGCCGAGCAGGTCGAAGAGGTTGCCCTGGCCGCTAGCCCGGTCCTTGGCCCGCGAGGAGGACCAATCAAGGATTAAATCAAGGTCAGCCATCAACTGGGCCCGGTTGGCCTTCGGCTCCAGGCTGTCGAGGGAACCGGAATGGATCAGGGACTCCAAGGCTCGGCGGTTGAGGGTTTGGCCCGGGATGCGATCGCAGAGGTCGGCAAGCGAGTGAAAGGGGCCATCGGCTTCGCGGGCGCTGATCAGGTTGCGGATGGCGCCATCCCCCAGGTTGCGCACCGCCGAGAGGCCAAAGAGGATGCGCTCGCCCTTGGGGGTGAAATCAACCCCAGAGGCATTCACATCCGGTGACATCACCTCAATGCCCATGGCATTGCAGTTGGAGATATAGCGCTGCACCTTGTCGGTGGTGCCGGCATTGACCGTGAGCAGGGCGGCCATGTAGGCCACCGGATAGTGGGCCTTGAGGTAGGCGGTCTGGTAAGTGACGGCGCCGTAGGCGGTGGAATGGCTCTTATTGAAGCAATACTCAGCAAAGAGCACCATCTGATCAAACAAGGCATCGGCAACGCTGCTAGCCACGCCCCGCTCGCTGGCGCCATTGACAAACAGATGGCGATGCTTCTGCATCTCGGACACCTTCTTTTTACCCATGGCCCGCCGCAGCAGATCGGCCTCGCCGAGTGAGTAGCCGGCCAAATCCTGGGCGATCCGCATGATCTGCTCCTGATACACCATAATCCCGTAGGTTTCCTTGAGGATCGGCTCTAATTTATGATCAGCAAATTCAATTGCCTCGCGGCCATGCTTGCGATTGATAAATTTGGGGATTAGGCCCGCATCGAGGGGGCCCGGCCTGTAGAGGGCCAGGATCGAGGAAATATCCTCCAGGGAGGAAGGCTTGAGATCGCGCACAATCTGGCGCATGCCACTTGATTCCAGCTGGAAGATGCCTTCAAGGTCACCGCGGGCCAGCAGGGCATAGGTGCCCTCGTCGTTGGCGGGCAGGTCGTCAGGATCGATGCGCACGCCACTATTTTTCTCCACCAGATCGATGGTTTTTTCGATCATGGTGAGATTTTTGAGGCCGAGGAAGTCCATCTTCAACAGCCCCATCGATTCCACGTCCTCCATGAAATACTGGGTGATCACCTGGCCGTCGTTATTGCGCTGCAGCGGCACCAATTCATCCAAGGGTTCGGCCGCAATCACCACGCCAGCCGCGTGCACACCGAAGGTTTTGTTGGTGCCCTCAATGCGCATCGCCATGTCGACCCAGCGCTTGACATTGGCATCTTTTTCGTATTTTTCACGAAATTCCGGCGCCGGCGATTCAGAACCAATCATCTCCTTGAGTTTGGCCGGTTTGCCACGCACCACTGGAATCAGCTTGGCCAGCCGATCGGCATCGCCATAGGGAATATCGAGCACCCGCGCCACATCCTTGAGCACCGCTTTCGAGGTCATGCGGTTGAAGGTGATGATCTGGGCCACCTTGTCTTCGCCATAGCGGCGCGTCACATAATCGATCACCTCGCTGCGGCGCTCGATGCAGAAGTCGGTATCAATATCCGGCATGGATTTGCGTTCCGGATTGAGGAAACGCTCAAACAGCAGACCATTGACCACCGGATCAATGTTGGTGATTCCCAGGGCATAGGCCACCAGGGAACCGGCGGCCGAGCCCCGGCCCGGCCCCACCGGAATGCGGTTCTCGCGGGCGAAGCGGATGTAGTCCCACACCACCAGGAAGTAGGTGGGGAAGCCCATCTGCTCCATCACCTGCAGTTCAAAGGCCATGCGATCGCCGTAGGTGGGATCGATTGGATCACCAGCGCCCAGCCGCAGCCGATCGCGCAGGCCCGCTTCGGTGACCGCGGCCAAGTAGGTGACCGCCGTGTGGCCCTCGGGGATCGGGAAGCGGGGCATCTGGTAACGGCCGAGGATGTCGTAGTCCTCCACCTTTTCGGCCACTAGGGCCGTGTTCGCCACCGCCTCGGCCACCACGCCAGGCTCCAGGTGGTCGGCGAAGAGGGCGAGCATTTCCGCCTCGCTCTTGATGTATTCGGTGCCGGTGTATCGCAGCCGCTTCTCATCGCTCACCAGCTTGCCGGTGAGCACGCAGAGCAGGGCGTCGTGGGCTTCGACGTCGTTGCGGGTGAGGTAATGGGCGTCGTTGGTGGCGATCAGGGCGATGCCGAGTTCGCTGGCGATGCGCACGATCTCGGTGTTGACGATCCGATCTTCCGGCGAGCCGTGGTCCTGGATTTCCAGGTAGAAGTCTTCGCCAAAGCAGTGCTGATACCAGCGGGCCACCTCCCGGGCCACGTCCGGGCGCCCCTTGAGAATCGCCTGGGGGATCTCGCCGCCCAGGCAGGCGGTGGCCACAATCAGGCCCTCGCGGTGCTGCTCCAGGGTGGCCTTATCAATGCAGGCGCGCGCAAAGATGCCACGGCCACGCATGCCGCGCAGGTGGCTGATGCTGGTGAGCTTGACCAGGTTGCGGTAGCCGGTGGCGTTCTTGGCCAGCACCACCAGGTGATAGCGCCGCTCCTTCTTCGGCTGGGGATCGTCGATCGATCCGTTAACCACATACATCTCGTTGCCGATGATCGGCTTGATGCCGGCGGCCTTGCAGAGCTTGAGCAGCTCGATGGCGCCATACATGACGCCGTGGTCGGTAAGGGCCAGGGCCGGCATGCCCAGCTCCACGGCCCGCTCCACCATCTGGGGCAACTGGGAGGCCCCATCGAGGAGGCTGTAGTCGCTGTGGTTGTGGAGCGGAACGAAGGCCAATGACGGGATCCAGGGTCATCCCACGCTAAGGCTCGGACGCAAGATTCAGGGTCCTAGGTGCCAAAAACAGGCTCTGGCACACCACATCTAGTGGAGTAGCCAGGCCAATGGCAGGCGCTGCTAGGGCACTAGGGGCGCGACCGGCCGCGACGCCATCACCTGGGCCGCCTGCTCGTAGTGGTGGGCCACCTGCAACAGGCGCGGCTCTTGGAGCACGCCGGTGATCAGCTGCAGGCCGATCGGCAACCCCTGGGAATCGAAGCCGCAGGGCAGGCTGATCGCCGGCAGGCCCGCCATGTTGGCGGGAATGGTGAGCAGGTCGGCCAGGTACATGGCCAGGGGGTCCTCGGCGTGGGCGCCGAAGGCGAAGGCCGTGGTCGGCGAGGTGGGGGTGAGCAGCACATCCACGCCCTGGAAGGCCGCATCGAAGTCGCGGCGAATCAGGGTGCGCACCTGCTGGGCCTTCTTGTAATAGGCATCCACGTAGCCAGCCGAGAGGGCATAGGTACCGATCAGGATGCGGCGCTGCACCTCATCGCCAAACCCCTCAGCGCGGCTCCGGGCCGTCATCTGGGCCAGGCTGTCGCCGGCCGCATCGCTGCCGCTGGAGCGGTAGCCGTATTTGACGCCGTCATAGCGGGCCAGGTTGGCGGACGCCTCCGAGGGGGCAATCACGTAGTAGGTGGCGATGCCGTCGTTGAAGCGGGGGCAGCTGACGTCAACCAGCTCGCAGCCCAGGGCCTGGAGGGTTTCGGCGGCGGCCATCACGGCAGCAGCCACCTCGGGGGCGAGCCCATCGGCGCTGAAGCATTCGCGCACGATCCCCACCTTCAGCCCCTTGATCGGCTGCTCCAGGGCGGCGCGGTAATCGGGCACGGGCGCCGTCAGGCAGGTGGCATCGCGGGGGTCGGCTCCGGCAATCACCTGCAGTAGTTCGGCCGCATCGGCCACGGAGGTGGTGAAGGGCCCCACCTGGTCGAGGGAGCTGGCAAAGGCCACCAGGCCCCAGCGGCTGACCCGGCCGTAGGTGGGCTTCAGGCCGACCACGCCGCAAAAAGAAGCGGGCTGGCGGATCGAGCCGCCCGTGTCGGAGCCCAGGGCTGCCATGGCCTCGCCGGCGGCGACGGCGGCGGCACTGCCGCCGGAACTGCCGCCGGGCACCCGCTCCGGGTTCCAGGGGTTGTGGCTAGCGCCAAAGGCCGAGGTCTCAGTCGAGCTGCCCATGGCGAACTCGTCGAGGTTGGTCTTACCCACCAGCACCGCACCGGCGTTCCAAAGGCGCTCGGTGACAGTGGATTCGTAGGGAGGAACAAAATTCTCCAGCATGCGACTGGAGCAGGTGGTGCGCACCCCCTTGGTGCAAAGGTTGTCCTTGATCGCTAAGGGGATGCCAGCCAGGGGCGGCAGGGCCTCACCGGCGGCCCTGGCGGCATCGATCCGCTCGGCATCGGCGCGGGCCCGCTCGGCCGTGACCTCGAGGAAGGCATGGACGCTGGGCTCGACCGCCTCAATGCGCTTGAGGTGCTGATCGGTGAGCTCCCGGGCGGACACTTCGCCGCTCCTGAGCTGGTCGCGCCACTGGGCGATCCCCATCAACCTTCCCTTCAACGCGCTCTGGCCAAGACGCTATCAGCAGGCCCTGGCTACGGCCGTGGGCAGCTGCCGGCCAGGGATCTTCGATCCGGAGTAAGGGGAGAACCGCTCGGCAGATGGTTTAACTGCAAAAACGTCCCCCCATGCCCGGACGGGAACGGCCCCCAGACGAAGCAGGAACTCAGGCCTGGCGGCCGTCGATTGTCAGCGGTTCGCTGCGGCGAGTGCGCAGCACCTCATGCTCCACCGAGCCGGGAGCTTCCCTGCGCAGATCATAGAGGAATGGTTGCAGGGCTGAATCCAGCTCCTGCCGACGAACGAAGGGCCCAAACCAGTAGGTCATGTCAGGGTCGTGGGTTTGCACCCGCGCCCACCAGGCCATCCCAAGACCGTTGGCAAGACTCCGCAGGGGCCAGAGCAGCGGATTCATGGGATCGGTCCGTTGAACCCCCATTGTGAACAGGTGAGGGGCCCCCAGTCCATCTGTTCAAATAAGCGATGCATCGTCTTGCCAGCCCATGCTGGGCCGCCGGCATGGGCCCGATTGGGCGCGATCGCCTGGAAAGGGACCGCCAGACGCGGCCGGCTCACAGCAGGATGTCCTGATCGAAACCGCCTGTCAGCTCACCATTCTGGCCTGGGACCAGGTCCTGGGAGTCCGGTCCAGGGGCCGGGGGCCCTGCATGGGCAGAACCCGCAGCTATGACGTCGGCCTCCGCTAGGGCAGCCTCGGACTCGACCCCCTCTTGGCGGACCTGGGCCGGACCAGGGAGAGCCGCTGCAGCCGCCCCAGGCTCCAGCAGCGGCTCGGGCCCTGCGGGCTCGCCCCGGAGCAGATCCCCCTCAGCCGAAGTCGCAAGGAGATCGGACCCAGCCAGGGCGCTGCCAGCAGCGCTTTCGGACGGGGACTCGGCCTCGGATTCAGACACCACCCGGCGGCTGGGGGTGGGCAGGCTAGGGCGCACGATCCGGGGGGCGGGAGAGGAGCCCGTGATCGTCTTCATCCAGCCCCGGCGCGCCACCTCATAGAGGAGCAGGGCTGTGGCCACGGAGGCATTGAGACTGGGGGTGGCACCGCGCAGGGGGATGCGCACCAGCTGGTCGCAATGGCGGCGGGTGAGCATCGAGAGTCCACTACCCTCCGAACCCGTCACCACCACCAATGGACCATCCAGGTCGGCCTCAGCCAGGGTGACACTGCCCTCCTCGGCCAGGCCCACCACCCGGTAGCCCTCCTGTTTGAGGGTTTCCAGGGAACGGTTGAGGTTCACCACCCGGGCCACGGGGAGGTATTCGAGGGCCCCCGCGGCCACCTTGGCCACCGAGCCCGTGAGGCCGGCGCTGCGGCGCTGGGGCAGGACAAGGCCATGGGCGCCGAGGGCTTCGGCGCTGCGCACGATCGCCCCCAGGTTATGGGGGTCGGTGAGGCCATCAACGGCCATCAGCAGGGGCGGTTCGCCGATGTCACGGCAACCGCTGATCAGGCTGTCTAAGTCGAGGGTTTCGGCCGCCGCCGCCTGCAGGGCGATGCCCTGGTGCACGGCGCCACCGGTCAGCTGGCCCAGACGGGCCCAGGTGACTTCCTCGACCAGCACCCCGGCCGATTTGGCTTCGCGCAGCAACTGCAAAAACTTGGGGGTGAAGCGCATCTCGGCGGTGCACCAGATGCGGTGGATCGGCCGGCCGCTCTCCAGGGCCGCCAGGGCCGGATGGCGGCCCCAGATCATGTCGTCGGCGGGGGAGCTGCCAAAGGTTTCGGACTCGCCCGTGGGGGCATCGACCACCACGGGACGATCGGGCTGGGCCGGCTGGAAGGAGCCGCGCGGGCCCGCTCCGCCTGGCCGCGGGAAAGAGGGACGGCCCGCGGCCGAGCCGCCAAAGGCAGGGCGGCCAAAGGACGGACGGCCAAAGGAGCCGCGACTAGCGCCTGCCCCGGCAAAGCGACGGCCTTCCGGGCGCGACGAACTGAAACGGCCTTCCGGCGCGGGTTCACCCGGGCTGAAGGCTCCGGGGCCGCGCTCGCGCCGAGCGGCGCCATCGGGGCGGGCTACGAAGGGGCGGCGTCCCCCAGGGCGACCTTCGCCCGTGGAGCCACTGCCGTCAAAGCGCCTGGCGCCCGGACGGAAGTCGCCCGAACCGCCTTCGCCTGAACGGCCCTCGGGCCGGGCGCCTTCGAAACGGGGCTTATCAAAGCGCGGGCCATCGAGCCGGGGCCGGCCGGGCCGAGCCATGCCGGCACGCCCGCCGATCGGCCTGGGGCCGCTAGGGCGGGGATCGGACGGACGACCGCCTTCAAAGCGGGGTCCATCACTGCGGCCCCCCTCGGGACGTCCCCCTTCAAAACGGGGTCGCTCGGGCCGATCTGAACTGAAGCGATCAGGGCGGGGCCGGTCCGAAGACGGGCGGCCAGCGGAGGCGCGGCCAGCCGCGGAACGGTCGAAGCGGGGACGGTCAGACCCGCCGGCCCGTTCTGGCCGGGGACCGCGCTCGGGCCGGGAGCCCCGCTCGGGAGGGCCATCCGCATTCCATTCGGGCCGGGGACCGAAGGAGCGGGAACCCCCACCCCCCGAGGAGCGGGAAGCGCCAAAGGAAGGCTTGCCGGGGCGGGCCGGGCGACCGGCACCACCGCCGCGGGAGCCCCCCCCAGCGCCTGAACCCGACCCGGAGCCCGAACCCTGGGCCTCGTCCCGGCGGCGATCAAAACGGGGGCTCATGGCAAACAGGCAAAGGGTTATCGGGCGTTCTCCTCCAGTTGATCCAGCAGCTCGACAAGCCGCGAAGGATTCTGCAAAAAGAGCCAGCCCACCATTGTCTCAAATCCTGTCGCCCGGCCGTAGAGCCCGGCCTCACCGGCCCGGGGTCCGCGACCAGCCCGGTTGCGGCCACGCCGCACCCAATCGAGCTCCTGGTCAGTGAGTAAGGGTTCGAGCTGCTGAAGGGCCAGGGCCTGGGCATCGGCGCGAACCGCTGCCACCACGGCCCGATGCAGGTCGGCGCTCCGGCCCGGGCGCTGGCATTGGCGCAGGCGCTGATGCAATTCCCACACTGCATCGCCCAGCCAGGCGAGCTGAAGGGGACCCAATTCTGGGCCGCCAAGGGCGTGTGGCAACCCTGACAAGCCCGCTAGCCAGGCAGTGGTGGAAGGGCCAGAGATTGGGCTGCAAGCCCTATCACCCTCAGACATTTCCCTTTGCGACATGTTGTTTTCAGGCGTTTCCGGTTTGGGCCTTTCCCTTTCAGGCAATCAACCGTCAGCCCCCGTAGATCCAAGCCGAGCACGGCCGGAGGTCCCAGGGCCAGGGAAAAAACCGCCGGCCAGCAACGCTCAGGTCGCCAGGGCAGCAAGGGCTGTCTCGAGATCGGGCTGGAGATGGAGAAACTCCTCCAAACGCACCAATTTCAAGGTCTGGACGACCCGCGCATTGCCGACCATGAGGAACTCGATGGCGGCGTCCTGGCATTGCTTCGCCAGCTGCACCAAAACCCCAAGGCCGGAGGAATCGATGAAATCAATGCTGCTGAGATCGATCACGATCGGCAGGGAGCTGTTGGCTCGCTGCTCGCTGATGAATGCAAGGAAAATCTTGTCGGAATAGGCATCTAACTGGCCCGTAAAGCGGAACAACAAGCAACCAGCCTGCTGCTCAGAGCCGCCCCGCAGGGACACAGTCAATCGTTGCAGATCAATGATCGGTACTGGCCCCCAATGGATCAAGCGCTCGAAGTGTAGGAAGCGATCCGCAACCGGGGGGGTTCGCAACACGGTGCTGGGCCGCGCCCCTGGATTACCCCTAACGACAAGCCATCAGGCCAAGATCAGGCGCAGGTCAAGGGCGGCGCTGCCTCATGAAGGCGACGAAACGGCCGAAGTGGTGGTCGGCGTCGTGGGGGCCGGGGCTCGCTTCTGGGTGATATTGCACGCCGAACAGGGGCTGGCTGCGGTGGGCCAGGGCCGCCACGGTGCGGTCGTTGAGGTTGTAGTGGGTCACCTCCACCACATCGGCCGGCAGGGAGGCGGCATCGAGGGCAAACCCGTGGTTCTGGCTGGTGATCTCCACCAAGCCGGTGCTGCCACAGGGGTGGTTGAGGCCCCGGTGGCCGTAGCCCAGCTTGTAGGTCTGGCCGCCGAGGGCCAGGCCCAGGATCTGGTGGCCGAGGCAGATGCCAAACACGGGGAGGGACCGCCGCTGCACCAGGCCCCGGGCCAGGACAACGCCACTGGTGACGGCCGCCGGGTCCCCAGGGCCATTAGAGAGGAACACCCCCTCGGGCTCCAGGGCCAACACCTCCTCCAGGCTGGCCGTGGCCGGCAACACGGTGACGCTGCAGCCGTGGGCCACCAGCCGCTCGAGGATGGCCCGCTTGATCCCAAAGTCGATCGCCACGACCCGGTAGGGGGTGGGGGGGGGATCCATGGGACGTTGGTCAAAATCGGCGGGGCAGAGGGCTTGCCATTGGTAAGCCTCAGCCGTGGTCACCGCCGCCGCCAGGTTCAGGCCCGCCATCGAAGGGGCGGAGCGCACCCGCTCGAGCACCTGCTGGGGCGTACTGCCATCGCTACAGATGGCCCCGTTCATGGCGCCGGCCTCCCGCAGGTGCCGCACCAGGGCCCGGGTGTCGAGGCCGGCGATGCCGACCACCCCATGCTGCTGGAGCCAGGCGGGCAGGCTCTGTTCAGCGCGCCAGCTGCTCGGCCTAGGGGCCAGCTGGCGGGCGATCACGCCGCGCACATGGGGCCGATCCGCCTCCTGGTCCTGCTGATTAACGCCCGTATTGCCCAGCTCCGGGTAGGTGAAGGTGACCAGTTGCCCCTCATAGCTGGGGTCGGTGATGACCTCCTGGTAGCCGGTCATGCCGGTGTTGAAGACCACTTCACCGATGGCGCAACCGCGGGCCCCAAAGGCCTCTCCGCGCAGCACCAGGCCATCGGCCAGCACCAGCAAGGCGGCAGCTGGGTCGCTCTGCTGGGGGCCCTGCTGGGCCTCGCCTTGGGGGGATGGCGCCAATTCCATCAACATGTCCATTGAAACGATCATCACCCAAGGCTGGCCAATTCAGGCGGGCCCAGCCAAGGCCTGGCGGAGGGCCACCAAGCGCTGCCAAGGTTGGCCCGACGCCAAGCTGCTGCGGGCCCGGGCCACCCCATCACTGATGCGGTCCGTTAGCCCAGCGGCCCAGAGCACTAGGGCCGTATTGAGGATCACCACATCCCGCTGGGCGCCAGTGCCGCCGCCCTGGAGCACGGCCTCGAGGATCGCCCGATTGGTGGCGGTGTCACCGCCTTTGAGGGCCTCGAGCGGGGCTGCCTCGAGGCCCAGGCCCTGGGGATCGAGCTCCTCGCTGCGCAGGGCACCGTTCTCCAATAGCCGCAGCTGGCTAGGACCCGACAGGCTGGCCTCATCGAGGCCGCCGTGGCCATGGACCACCACAGCCCGGCCCTGGCCAAGCCGGGCCAGGGCGGAAGCCATGGGATCGAGCAGGTTGGCCCTGGCCACCCCCAACACCTGGGCATCGGGGCGCAGGGGGTTGACCAGGGGCCCCAGCAGGTTGAAGACGGTGCGCACCCCCAGGCTGCGGCGCAAAGGGACCAGGCCCACCAGGGCCCGATGCCAGCCCGGCGCAAACAAAAACGTGACGCCCGTCGCGCCTAGGGCGGCCAGCACCTGCTCCTGGGGCGCGGCCAGGTTTAGTCCCAGGGCTTCGAGCACATCGGCGGAACCGACCCGGCCGCTAGCGCTGCGGTTGCCGTGCTTGGCCACGGTGGCCCCACAGGCCGCCGCGGTGAAAGCCACGGCGGTGGAAATATTGAAGCTGTCGGCGCCGGAACCGCCCGTTCCGCAGGTATCAACCAACAAACGGTTAGGGCGACCCGGGGGCAGGGCACAGGCCTCCAGCAATACCGACGCCATCGCCGCCAGCTCCTCTCCGCTGGCCCCCTTAAGCCGCAGGGCGGTCAGCAGGGCGCCGGTCTGAACCGGTTCAATCGTTTCCGCCAACCACCCCTGCATCAACTGGGCGGCCTGGGCTGAGGAAAGGGACTCCCCGGCCAGCAACTGCTCCAGCAGGGGCGTCCAAACGGCTGGCAGCGTCACGGGAAGGGATCGGAATCAGGGGTTCCCCAAAAAAAAGCCCGGGTGCAAGACACGCCGGGCCGGGTGATGGGGACTCCACCACTATCACCCCGAATGGGCCGATCTGACCATCGCCCGGGCTCTCGAGGGCCCGAACAGTGCCCAATCAACTAAGGGCTGTCCTGATCCGCCGTGTCAAAGCCCGAACCCACAGCCTCAGCAAGCGGTTGGGCGCCGGGCCGGAAGCCGCTGGCCCAAATCGCCCGGGTGCGCTGGTGCAGCTCCTCGCGGCTGAGGCTCCAGAGGCGCAGGGTCTTGGCCAGGTCATCGCGCAGGTCTTCGGCCCCCGGGAAGCCCTCGTAGCGGCTCAGCAACCGGGCCAGATCAACCAAGTGGCCTTCAGCGGGCACCTGAGCGGCCAGCAACTGGTCCACCAGGTCCCGATCCTTGGCATAAAGCGGATGGGCCTGCTGCAGCTCGGCCATGGCGGGATTGGGCGAACGCTTGCTGAGCCAGCTTGCCCCAAGCCAGCGGACGAGCCAGGCATTCAGCCCCCAGCGGCGTCAGCCAGCACCCTGCCCCCAGTGTGGACATGGGCTCCGTAGGTTGGCAGCACCTTGCCTAACCCCATGGCCGCCCTGCGCTTTGGCCTGATCCAGCGCTACCTCTGGCCCTATCGCCGTCAGGTGGGCTACGGCATGGCGGCGCTGGTGGTGGTGAACCTACTCAGCGTCAGCATCCCCCTGCTCGTGCGCGGGGTGATCAACGACCTGCCCGGCGGTCTTGCCCAAAGTGACCTGCTGGGCAAGGCCGCCTTGATCGTGGTGTTAGCCACGGCGATGGCCTCGATGCGACTGCTGTCGCGCACCCTGGTTTTCGGCGTAGGCCGTCAGGTGGAAGCCAATTTGAAGCAGCAGATCTTTGATCACATGCTGCGCCAGGAGCCGGGCTGGATCCAGAGCATTGGCAGTGGCGAGGTGATCAGCCGGGCCACCAGCGATGTGGAGAACGTGCGCAGGCTGATGGGCTTCGCCGTGCTCAGCCTCACCAACACGGCCCTCGCCTATGCCCTCACCCTGCCGGCCATGCTTGGCATCAATGGCTGGCTCACCGTGGCGGCCCTGGGGCTCTACCCCTTAATGCTGATGACGGTGCGCCTCTTCGGCGGCCGCATGATGGGCCAACAAAGGCGCCAGCAGGAATCCCTCGCCCAACTCAGTGACCTGATCCAGGAGGACCTCTCCGGCATCAGTGCGATCAAGATTTACGGCCAGGAGAAGACCGAGCGCCAAGCCTTCGCCGAGCGCAACCGCAGCTACCGCAACGACGCCCTCAACCTGGCCCGCACCCGCAGCACCCTGTTCCCGTTGCTCGAGGGCATCTCCTCGGTGAGTCTGGTGTTGCTGCTAGCCCTCGGCAGCGGCGAATTGGAAAGCGGCCGCCTCAGCATCGGCGACCTGGTGGCCCTGATCCTTTACGTGGAGCGCCTTGTCTTCCCAACGGCCCTCCTGGGCTTCACGCTCAACACCTTCCAGACCGGCCAGGTGAGCCTGGAGCGGGTCGAAGACCTGCTCTCTCGGGAACCCCAGATCCAATCACCGCCGCATCCGGCCCCCAGCCCCAGCGGGGGCAGGCCCGGCTCCGTGGTGGCCAGCCATCTCAGCGTGCGTTATGGCGGCGCCAACCGCGAAGCCCTGCGCGATGTGAGTTTCCGCCTAGAGCCCGGGGAGCTGGTGGCGGTGGTGGGTCCGGTGGGCTGCGGCAAAACCACCCTGGCCCGGGCCCTGGGCCGCATGGTGGAAGTACCGCCAGGCCAGCTTTCCATCGGCGGCTGCGATGTCACCGAACTGGACCTCGAAGAGCTGCGCCAGCTGGTGGCCCTGGTGCCCCAGGAGGGTTACCTGTTCACGGCCAGCCTGGCGGACAACCTGCGTTATGGCGACCCGGAGGCCGGCCAGGGCCGGGTGGAGACGGCCGCCGGCCAGGCGCGCCTGGCTGGCGACATCAAGGGCTTCCCGGAGGGCTACGCCACCCTGGTGGGCGAACGGGGCATCACCCTGAGTGGCGGCCAACGGCAGCGGGCCGCCCTGGGCCGGGCCCTGCTGGTTGAAGCGCCGATCCTGGTGCTCGATGACGCCCTTGCCAGCGTCGACAACAACACCGCGGCGGAGATTCTGCGCTCGATCCGCGAACAGCAGGGGCGCACGATCCTGATGATCAGCCACCAGCTCTCGGCCGCCGCCGCCTGCGACCGGATCTTGGTGCTTGAGGACGGCCAACTCGTGGCCGAAGGTCACCACGATCAGCTGGTCAACCAGCCAGGCACCTACCGGCGCCTTTGGGAACGCCAACAGGCCGAACAACAACTCGAGGCCGTTTAAGGGCGCCTGCCCGTCCTGGCGCCCATCCCTGCCTAAAAGGGCAGTGGCAGAGGCCAATCATCAAAGCCGATAGAAGGGAGTTCCCCATTCATGGGGAGGACTGATTCCGGCCCCAACCGAAGCCCAGTTTCAAGTCTTGTTGAGCAGCTGGACCAGGGGCACCGGAACTCGCTTAGCTACTAGCAGTTGCTGAACAGGCCCCATGGTGAGCGAGAAGGGCTACACACTCCGCTGCACGCTCACCTTTGGCGACATCTACGCCCAGATCCTGATCTGGATCCTTGTGATCATGGCCAGCCTGGCTGCCGGCCTGGCCCTGATGGGGGCGACGAAACCGGTGCTGGCCCTGGTGGGCGTCGGCCTGATCCTGGTGCTGTCGCTGCCCTTCCTGCTCTTCGCCTTCACCACAACCCTGCTCAACCACATCAGCTTTGAACCGACGAACTGACCAGAAGCCAACTAGGTGCAGCTTGCGCAATCAACACCAAAGCAAACGAACCCCCTAGGCGCCTGCACCTGCCCCATCAACGCTGGTTCGAGCCTTCCTACCCTTGGGAGAACTGCAACCCTATGGGCGTGTTCGGACTCTTCAGCGGCAAGGCCGCCACCAAAGCCAACCTGGTTGCGCCCGAGGCAGCCCTGCCCGGTCGCCCCAACCCCATCGCCACGGCCGAGCGCCACGTTGTGCTGGGAACGGCCTTAAAAGCTCCCCTCAGCACGTCCCAACAGGAAGCCCTGTTCGGCTGCGGCTGCTTTTGGGGTGCCGAGAAAGGTTTTTGGCGCCTGCCCGGGGTTGTGACCACGGCCGTGGGCTACGCCGGCGGCTACACCCCCAATCCGAGCTACGAAGAAGTGTGCAGCGGCCGCACCGGCCACACGGAAGTTGTGCGAGTGGTTTGGGATGTCAACGCTATCGACTTCAGCGACCTCCTGAAGCTCTTTTGGGAATGCCACGACCCCACCCAGGGGATGGGCCAGGGCAATGATCGCGGCAGCCAATATCGCTCCGCTATTTACAGTGATGACCCGGCCCTGATCGCGCAAGCCCAGGCCAGCCGTCACCACTACCAAGGGCAACTCAAGCAGGCTGGCTTGTCAGAAATCACCACCGAAATCGCCAGCGGCAACCCCTTTTATTTTGCTGAAACCCATCACCAGCAATACCTGGCCAGACCCGGAGCCAGGCCCTACTGCTCAGCCCAACCCAGTGGCGTAAGCCTGGGGAACTTTGCCGGAGCCACCTTTAAGCTACCTGCCCCCATCTGGACGCACTACGACTGGGCCATCAGCCACTGCATTCTGCGGGGCGACAACAGCCCAATCCAGGGGGCCTGATCCCAGCCATGGCTCCCCTCTCCGATCGGGTT
The DNA here is from genome assembly GCA_945875915.1 of Synechococcus sp. UW140. Taxonomy (GTDB): domain Bacteria; phylum Cyanobacteriota; class Cyanobacteriia; order PCC-6307; family Cyanobiaceae; genus BAIKAL-G1. The sequence continues at coordinate 99,735 of CAMCMT010000003.1, forward strand.
GTGATCCTGGCCATTGCTTGCACCCTCGGTGTAGTCGCAGCCGTGGTTTTTTGGTTCGTGCGGCTCAATCCAGCCCAAGAGGTTCCCCTGCTGTGGCGAGACACCCCCACCCTGGAACGCCAACCCCTGATAAAAACCTGAAGCAGGCCTGCTGGTCACTCTTGCAGGACAATGGCGCAGCGCCTGTCGCGGGGCCCGATCCCGCCCCTTGCCTCCGTAGTCACTTTGGACCCAAACCCGAGCCCGCCAGAGCAGCGCCTGCCCCCCCGGCAGCTCCATCCCCTACCGAAGGGGCTGATAGAGCTCTATGGGCTGCTGGCTGTCCTCTTCGTTTTAGTGCCCGAATGGATGGCCGGGGGGGCCCTGGGGAGCCTCAAGGAAGGCCGAGATGGCAGTCAGCTGCCAGTCACGGCCTCGGCCTGGCGCCGGGTGCCGGAGCTGCGACTAGCCGCCATGGGGCTGGCAGAACTGCGATTGCTGGCCAAGGCCCTACGCATCCAGGGCTACGCGAGCCTGCGCCGCGACCGACTCACGGTTCAACTACTCAGACGGCTGCAATGGCTCCAGAGCCTACCGGCCTGGTTACGCCGGGGCTGACGCTTGCCCCGGAAAGACCGGCAAGGTCAAATCCAAGCCCCGGGGCAGGGTTTGGCGCTGTGATAACTTCGTTTTGCCGGGGCGTAGCGCAGCTTGGTAGCGCACCACTTTGGGGTAGTGGGGGTCGCAGGTTCAAATCCTGTCGCTCCGATTCAATAACAACGGCAAATTCCAGTCATAGAACCGCTTCTCCCGAGAGGCGGTTTTTTTGTATGGGCCCAAACGGGCCAACCTGGGTCAAAAAACTAGGCATGATTAGGCAAGCCATTAGGCAAGCCCATGCTTCTTGACGACGCCATCGCAGCCCTTAACGAGCGCCTCAAAGCGGGCCGACACCGGTGCCGGGTCCAGCGAATGAACCAACGCCTATACCTTCGCGCCACGCTTCCATCGCGCTCGGGGGGAGCCTCCTCTCAGCAACGCCTACCCATCGGAAATGCCACGCCCATTGAGCTAGCGCAAGCTGAGGTGCTTGCGATCCAACTCAGCTTGGAGATCCAGAACGGGACCTTCGCCTGGATAAACTGGATCAAGGACGAAGAAGAGCTTAAGTCAGAAGAATCAAAAACCCATACAGTCCGAGACTTCATCAAAGCAGCCGAACGGCTGCATGCCTCGAAGTACGCAAAAAATCCTGAACGGGGAAAAGAAAGCTGGAGTAAAAAGTGGAAACCGGCACTCAATAAGCTGCCAAGCTCTGGCCCAGCCTCAGAAGCCGTTCTTCTAAGAGTTATCCAGCAAATGCCAGCATCAACGGCTGGCCGCAGAGACCAGGGAAATCTGCTTGCTCACATCGCCGAGAGCATCAATATAGATCCTCAGAAGCTACGGAAAGCGTCCCATGGCTACGGCGTAGCTAAGCTAACGAAGCGAGATATTCCATCGGACGAAAAAATTGTAGAATGCTACGAGAAGCTTCGCGAACCCCATTGGAAATGGGCATGGGGTTGTTGCGCAACATTTGGCCTTAGGCCCCACGAGCTAGTGGAGGTAGAAATAAATCCAGACGGAACAGCTACCGTTAGCGACAAAACCAAAACAGGAAGTCGAATCGTGAAAGCATGTCTATCAATTTGGATAGACAAGTTCAATCTAATGTGTCCCCACCGACCAACGCAATCAGTCAACTCACTAGCGAAAGTATTTGGGGACGCCCTAGATCGAGCTGGCATATCCATGAGGCCCTACTCCCTTCGGCATGCCTATGCCTTAAGGCTACTTTCATTAGGCGTTCCCCCCGAACTCGGCGCCCGACTCATGGGGCACAGCGTCCAAATGCATACCCAGACCTATCAGCGCTGGATCGACGCCGATCGGATCAAGAAGTCGATGGAACGATTCAACCTTTGATTCCGACTTCAGTGAGCTTGCCCCGTCAACCAAATTAGGTTACAATGGGGCTACTCCTGCAAGGCCCATGAACGACCCCGAACTCCTTCACCGCCTAGACGTACTCGAGCGACTAATTCGAGAAATGATGGCGCGAAATGCGACAATGCCAGATAACGACTGGATAACCGCTGAAGACTTTGCAAAACTAGCAGGAATTTCAAACGGTCGTGCCGTAAACTATTTACTAAGTCAAGGCGTTTTTAATTCTAAATGTGTTCGCAATGTTGGCACGCCTGTTCGCCCCAAATACCGATTTCACAAGAAGCTCGCCCACGAGGCTTTCCTGAATCGGGGCACACAAATGGCAAAACGCATAAAAGCTTGATACACACCGTAGCAACCCAGCCCGATCAAGCCTTTTGACTCCAGGGCTCTCAAGCTACTCATAAAAAAGGGCAGAAAAGCAATGGTACCAGGCTTTATGCATCATTCAATCCTTAAAGCATCTTCGAGGTAGAAGTCAAATAAATACGGTATAATTCCTATAACTATAGAAGAAGAAAGTAGCACAAATAAAATCTGCTAACTGCCACCGCGCACTCAACCCTGTCGTTTCCGTATCAACCCCTACAGGAACTCCCTTGTCCAAAATCTCAGCGCATTGCATTTCTAAAAAGCGCCACTTCTCGGGCTTGGAGACCACATCAAAATCGACCCGCTCAAGGGTCTTGCTGTACTGCTCAGTTTTGAGTGAAGGCACGGAGCTCAGTGGTGTAGGTGGATGGACGAACTACTCGAAACACTGTTTGAACCAAAAGCTGGGGAGGAAAAAAGGGAGAGTCAGCGCACTCTCCCCTGGGCCACCACTTTGAGATTCTACCCCAACCCGTTCCCAAACAGGTGATCTAAGCCGAAATCAGCAACGAATCGGCTCGGATCTACTACGTGCTCTGGCCGCACTCGGGGGACATAGGGGTTTTCCCACGGTTGATGGCCGGTGTCAGCCAGTCCTCCGCCTCCATCTCCGCCGCCAGGCCCGCTGGGGTCCAGGTCTCCGGGTCCAGGGCCTGCAGCTTCAGGTAAGCCTCCCTCAGCCTCCCCCTCCAGAAGTGGAGCTGCCTCCCCCTCCGGGCCTTCTCCGCCTTGGTCATTCTCATTAGTCTCAGCTGAGTCTTCATCTTGGACCTCGTGCGTTGTGTGTGCCCCGGTGCCATTTGATCGATCCGAGCTCGAATCCCCTGCGGTAACAGGGATCTGATTCGATCGAAAATTTTGAGTGATCGAATCAACTGGCAATTTGATCGAATCAACCGGCTCCTCTATGGGAGCGTCCTCGGGGGGATCACCCCCTGGGGTTTCGTCGGTTTGATTCGAGCAAACCTCTTCAGGGCAATTTGACGTGATCGAATCAGATCCTTGTCGCTGCAGTAGTTCTGGGGGTGAATCAATAAAACGATCAAAACTGCAAGGCAACGCACGAGTTCTAAAGAGGAGAGGAGCGCGTCCAGCTTTGAGACCGGTCTTAGCCCCCTCCTCCAGCATCCCGTTCTCTACCCACCGCTTCAGCCACCTCTTCACGGTCAGAGCTCCGGGCACCTTCACCCGATCCCCCTGCATGCCCCTGAGACGCCCCCCGAGGGCGAGCCAAGCCTCCTCAGCGGTGACGCCAACCTGGATGGCATTCCCGGCGGCTCGCTGGTCCTTAGAGGCCTGCTTCACGATGTCGAGCAGCACGGTGAAGGGGTCCTCATCGCCCTGGCCGGCATCCAGCCGCCTGACCGTGGGGGTGTAGTCGTCGATTGAGAAGGCGAAGTTCTCGTCGCGGGTCACCTTCAGGAGGTCCCCCTCCCGGCCAGCCCTGGACTTCTTGATCTGGATCATCCTCACCGAGCTCGGCGTCTCACCCCTCTCCCGCAAGGCGTCACGCTCGTCGTCCTTGAGCGCCCGCAGGTGCCACTGCTCGTCCACGGCATTGACCAGATACCGGTTCCCCCGGATCTCGCCATTGGCGTTGTCGTGGTGAATCCAGACAATCGAGCAGGCCGGAAAGTCCTCGCTCTTCAGGCCGCCATTGGCCTCGGAGTACCAGTAGAGGGGGGCAGCGAAGGCCTTCTCGATCTCTGAGACCTGCATGCGACTGCTGCAACTCCCAATCGAATCGACCACCACCAGGGCCGGCTTGTACTCCCGCACCCAGTCCGAGAACTCCCGCATGTGGTTCATCTGGAACCCGGTCTTGAGCACAAACCAGGGGTCCTTTCCACACGGGTTGATGTCGTGGTCAGCCAGGTCCCGCTTGAGCTTGCTGAGGGTCTGATCGCTCTGGATCCACAGCACAGGGCCTTGGGCAACCTGGACATCGATCCCCCGCACCCGCATGGTGGCGCCGGTCCCCACAGCCTTGGCCAGGCCCATGGCCGCGCTGGTCTTGCCGACCCCACCCGCTGAGTGCAGGATCGTCTGGGAGGGCCGAGCCAGCAGGTTGGGGATCACGAAATCCATGTCCTGGACCTCGTTGAACCAGTTGGCAGAGGTGTTCTGCCGGTCGCAGTCGACCTTGTAGAGGTACTCCATAAGGGCCGCATCGCAGTCCTTACCGGTGAGCCTGCTGCGGCCCGAGTCAGCCGCCAGGCGAGCCATCCGGTCGTAGGCAACAGCCGGGTTGCGCTCCTCGTCGCGGATCTGGCGCAGGGCCTCGAAGAACTCCACGGAGTCCAGATCCACCCGAGGGCGTTCGATTACCTCGCGCTTCTGGGCCTGCACGTCCTGGGGATACTGGAAGCCAAGGGCCTCAGCAATCTCAGCGACGTACATCTCGAGATCAGGACCCTGGGGCCGGCTGGCGTAGAGGTCGTTGCTCTGGATCTTGTGGACGAAATCCAGTACGTCCCCGCCGACGCCGCAAGCTTTGCAATCCCAGCAGCCATTCTCTGCATTGACCTGGAACGTGGTTCCACTGGTGCCACCGTGCCAAGGGCAACCAGACATCAGCTGGGGCTTACTACCGTTGCGCTCCTTCCAGCCGTAACGATCAAAGGCCTCATGCTTGAAAATGAGCTCCTGAAGCCTTGGCTGCAACAGGCTTTGCACCTCTTCTCGAAAAAACCAACCCCGGATCTGCTTTGTCGGAACAACCGTGTCTCCAACAGCAGCATCAAGGGCCTTCCAATCAGCATCAGACAGCCAAACCTGCGGCTTACGGAAAGCTCGAAAGGCTTCTAGCAGCCATTCAGGAGCATCTGCAACTTTGCCTTCATTGTAGTTAAGAAAGTAATACTTTTTAGAAGTAACTGGATGGGGGCTGCCAGGCAGAACACTTTGGCAGCGATTAAAGCGAATCGCCACCTCCTCATACTCTGGGTCAAGAGCACCACCTTTGATCTTTTGTTGATCAGCCGTACCTAAAAACCACTCATTATCCTCCTTTCTCAAAATCAACATATTGACGTGCTTCAATTCAGCCACTAATGAAATCGGCAGCTTGTAGAGCAGCTGCCTGCGGCCTGGCCTGCCAGAGGTCCAACTCATGGTCGATTCCTGGCCCAAGGCCTCGTAGGCCTCTTCGCCCACCTTGTCCCTGAAGCGTTGATCCGCCTGATGCCCGTCGATGTCGATCGCCACCAGGCCATGGCTCAGCTCACCGGTCACGACCCCGAGCCCTTGGTAGACCCCCTTGCTCTTGTAGGCGACCTCCACATCGATCCGGCGCATGGGCTTTTCAGTCCAGCCAGTGACGTAGGTGTCCTTGCCTGCCACGGGAATCAGTGCCCAGTCGGTAGGGAAAACCCCCATTTCAAGCAGCTTGATCGGGCCGCGTCCCTTTACGTGGTGTAAATACCGAGACCCGAATGCCCTGATCAGAGGGTGAACAGGGTGGAATGACGGTCTGTCATTCTGGAGGCGCAACTACGCCTCGTTGATCCACGATGAATCGTGACGATTGACTTGTCAAGTCTT